>CAZWRT010000067.1:0-14100 GCA_964636375.1 uncultured Lachnobacterium sp.
AGGGTATCCTCCAGCAGGTTTTCGGAGGCACGCAGGATGCGCATAATTTCCGACCAACCGCCTACGCTCATGGCATTTTCAAATTCCCCGATGATCTCCCGGTTGGGGATAAAAGCTTCTTTGGTTTCCGCATCATATCCCAGATAACCCAGATGGATCAGCAGAGTCAGTACGTCATCCTTTGCCCTGAAGTTGCGCATATCGTTCTGGAAACTGAGCGTGTTGACTTGGATGCGTTCTCCGCCAAGCATCTGCACAATATCTGCGCGCAGTCCGTCAAAATCCATGTCCATATATATTTTCAATGCATCGTAAGTCTCTGTGGAAGTCCAATAATTGGAAAACCTGCGGCGGTGCATTGCCTCTACCACGGATTTGGGATTATAGACATGCTGGAACTTCGTAAACTGGTATCCGTCATACCAGCTGCCCGTCTCATCGAAATTCATATCGTATTGCCTGCACAAAGCCTCTACTTCCGTTTCTGTAAAACCGGTATACTCCTCAAAAAATCCCTGATCGATCATGGAATATTCCCAGAACATATTCAGCGCAGAGTGCTGCCCGTATTTTTTTACCGGGAGAATGCCCGTCATATAGGCAAGCGCAACATAAGGCTGATCCTTTAAGAGATTACGCAGGAAATCCAGGTACTGCTTCTGGAGGTCTTCCGCTTCCTGCCTTTCTCGCATCACGCAGTCCCACTCGTCGATCAGGAATATGAATTTTTTGTCTGTTTTGGCATAAATCCTTCGGAGTGCATCGGCAAGACCAATCTCAGGATTTTTAATAAAAGCTCCATATTCATCAAGAAGGTCTTCGAGAACTTCCTGTTCCAGATACTCTGTTACCTCTCTTTTTTTTGCACCAATCAAGAACTGCTGGATGTTTAGGAAAATCACATCATATTGATTCAGATGCTCTTCAAAGGTTGGATCGCTTTCTATTTCCAGCCCTGCAAAAAGTTCTCTGGAATCGCAGCCGCAGCTGTAATAGGCGGCAAGCATCTTAAGTGCCATGGATTTTCCGAAGCGCCTTGGTCTGCTGACGCAGATAAATTTTTGTTCTGTGCTTAAGGATTTGTTTGTGTATTGAATCAATCCCGTTTTATCCACATAAATCTCAGAACGAATCGATTCCTCAAAACCACCATTTTTAGGATTTAAATAAATTCCCACGTAGCACCTACCTTCTTTTACCTGTTATTCTTTCGACTACCAGCTTTATAACTTTTGTATTGGGCATTACGGCTTTGTTAAATAAGAAATCTTCTTGATGATAGTGTTTCATCAAAATACATAAAGCATTATATTTTTCGTCGTCAGAGAGTATTTCGATATGTCCTTGTCCAATAACACTTTCATACTTCATAGTACAGTTTCCGCGTTCGCTTTCTGTTACTAATTCATGTTCACAGTCCATTTCAAAACTGACGCGATTGTCCTTTTCAATTAAATCATATTTTGTGCCTTCCATAGCTCCATGGAAATACAACTCAATTTTATCTCCCATTACACACATACCAAAATTGAGCGGCAAAATATATGGATAGCCATCATTATTTAAAGCAATTCGACATACATCACATTTTTCCATGATCGCTACAATGTCTTCAAATTCTTTTACTTCTCTGTCTGAACGGCGCATTTCCTTCCTCCTGTTTATGGAATTGTTCAACGCCATTATTTTACCACAAGCGCACGCACAATTCTATTAAATTTTGCTGAATCTTCCCTTCAAAAGGCTTTTTTTCTTGACCTTAGAATGCCGGTGAAGTATTTTTATAAAGAAGAGACAGCATTTCCCTAAAAGAGAACGCGGGGAATACCGAACAGAAAAACTGTGAACGGGCGGAGAAAATATGTACGACTGGAACAAGGCACCGATGCTCAGGGGCATCCTTTATCCGGAAAAATTGAAACCGTTTCTCCCTGCATTTGAGCGGGCTGGGGAGATCCCGCTGGCGGGGCATGACAGATACACCGCGGGAAAACTTGCGCGTGTGCTGGCGGAATACCGGCTGATGCCGGAGGAGTGCCTGCTCCTCGCCGCGACGGATGAGGAGATCTGTGCGGCGCAGGTGCTGGGCATGGCGGTGGCGGCGTATGTGGATGGGGAGCTGCCCGGTCAGAGCTATGCGGGTGCACCGATTGTGATCGAGGGCTTTGAGGAGGTGGACGAGGAGTTTCTGCTCCGCGTTTTCCGGCGCCATCACGGGATTCCATGGCTGATTGTCGAGACGGAGCGGTGCATGGTCCGCGAGCTTGCACTGGAGGATTTGGAGGATCTGGCGGAGCTGTATGACCGGCCGGGCATCACCTGCCGCATGGGGCCGAAGGGCGAGTATCTGCCGGGCTATGTCGATCCGCTGTATCCGATGGAGGAAGAACTGGAATATCAGAAGAATTATATTGAGCAAATGTACCGATACTATGGGTATGGCCTGTGGCTGGTGTTTGACCGCAAGAGCGGGGCACTCATCGGCCGCGCGGGTATTGAGAACCGCGAGTATCCGGAGGGAGTGGAGATGGAACTGGGCTATCTGATTCACCCGGACTGGCAGAGACAGGGAATTGCAACGGAGGTGTGTTCTGCGATTATTCAATACGCCGGGGCATATCTGGAATGCGGGAAGCTGAATCTCCTGACTGCCGGGGAAAATCTGCCGTCGGTTGCATTGGCTGAAAGGCTCGGTTTTGTCTATGTGGGGGATACGGATATTTCAGGCAGCAGAACGAGAAGATATATATTGCAATTGTCAGAAAAATAAAATATAATATACTAATATATTTTTCGATTGCGTTCAAATAAAGCAGGTGAGCATATGTCGGATATTTCTACAAAAGAACTGGAGCGTCTGGAGAAGGAATTTCATTCCGGACCGGAAAATATTAAGGAAATCAGGGAGTTCTCCACGCCGGAGAGCCTGTACAAGGAGCTGGTTGAGAGTATTCGCAAGTACCATCCATCGACAGACATCTCGCTGATTGAAAAGGCATACAAGGTGGCTGATGAGGCCCACAAGGGACAGGTGCGCCGGTCCGGGGAGGCTTACATCATTCACCCGCTTAGCGTGTCCATAATTCTGGCAGAGTTGGAGCTGGACAAGGAGACGATCGCCGCGGGACTTCTGCACGACGTGCTGGAGGACACCGTCATAACTGAGGAGGAGATGCAGCGACAGTTCGGCGAGGAAGCGCTTCTGCTCGTTGACGGTGTCACAAAGCTGCAGCATCTGCATCTGACGGACAATGTGAAGGATCCGAAAGAGAAGAATGCGGATCGTCTGGAAATGCAGGCGGAGAATCTGCGAAAAATGTTTCTCGCAATGGCGAAGGACATCCGCGTGATTATGATTAAGCTCGCAGACCGCCTTCACAATATGCGCACTTTGAAATATCAGTCCAGAGAAGCGCAGATCCGCATTGCGAGAGAGACACAGGAAATTTACTGCCCCATCGCGCAGCGCCTTGGTATCAGCAAAATCAAGACCGAGCTGGATGATTTGTCCCTGCGCTACCTGAATCCGGAGGCATACTACGATCTGGTGCAGCAGGTGGTTTTGCGCAAGAGCGCGCGGGAGGAGTATGTGCAGGGGCTTGTGGAGGAAGTTCGCGAATGCCTCGAGGAAGCGGGGCTCAAGGGCGAGGTTTCGGGCCGGGCAAAACATTTTTTCTCCATCTATAAGAAGATGGTGAATCAGAATAAGACGATCGATCAGATCTATGATCTGTTTGCAATCCGCATCATTGTGGAGGATATCAAGGAGTGTTACTCAGTGCTTGGTATTATGCATGAGAAATATAAGCCGATTCCCGGGCGCTTTAAGGACTATATTGCCATGCCAAAGCCCAACATGTACCAGTCGCTGCACACGACGCTGATCGGACCGAACGGACAGCCCTTCGAGATCCAGATCCGCACTTTTGACATGCACCGCATCGCGGAATACGGTATTGCGGCACACTGGAAGTACAAGGAGGCGAACAACGGCGGCGCGACATCTACCACCGTGACAGAGGAGGAAAAGCTGAGCTGGCTGCGGCAGATCTTAGAGTGGCAGCAGGAGCTGGCAGACAATCAGGAGTTTATGTCGTTGCTGAAAAGTGACCTGGATCTGTTTTCTGACACGGTGTTTTGTTTTACACCCACCGGGGAGGTCAAGAATCTGCCCAGAGGTTCGAATCCGATTGATTTTGCATACAGCATCCACTCGGCGGTCGGCAATAAGATGGTTGGGGCGAAGGTCAACGGCAGGCTGGTTCAAATCGATTATGTGATCCGCAACGGGGACCGGGTCGAGATCATTACCTCGCAGAATTCAAAAGGACCCAGCCGGGATTGGCAGAACATTGTGCGCAGCACGCAGGCAAAGAACAAGATCAACCAGTGGTTCCGAAATGAGTTCAAAGAGGAGAATATCCTTCGCGGAAGGGAACTTCTCGTTTCTTACGCCAAGGCGCACGGCATCAATTTTCCGGACATTAACAAGCCGGAATACCAGGATAAAATCCTGCATAAATATGGGTTCCGGGATTGGAGCTCGTGCCTTGCGACCGTCGGACACGGCGGTTTGAAGGAAGGCGTGATCGTCAATCGAATGTACGAAGAGTACAAGAAGGATCATCTGATTCCTCTGTCAGATTCGGACATTATGGAGTCAATCAATGAGAATCGCTCGCAGCAGCAGGAAATGCAGCAACGTCATAACAAAAGCGGAATCATTGTCAAGGGGCTCTACGATATGGCAGTGCATCTGTCCAAGTGCTGCGGTCCGGTTCCGGGGGATGAGATTGTCGGTTTTGTCACGCGCGGGCGTGGGGTTTCCATTCACCGCACGGATTGTATCAATGTCATCAATCTCTCGGAATTGGAGCGTGCCCGGCTGATTGAGGCGGAGTGGCAGACGGAGGAGGGCGATGCGGAGTCGGCGGATTATCTTGCGGAGATTAAAATATTCTGCCATGACCGCTCCGGCCTTCTGGTGGATATCACGCGCGTGTTTACGGAGGCGGGAATCAATATCTCAAGCGTGAACTCCAAAACCAGCAAGCAGGGGATTGCTACGATCGATGTAGGCTTTCAGACGAAGGGGCGCGAGCAGATCACCCGCATCGTCGAAAAGCTCCGACAGATTGAGAGTGTGATGGATATAGAGAGGACTACCGGATAATGGGAAAGCTGAGAGTAGATCAATATGTGGTTGGTTCGGTGCAGACCAATTGTTATTTTGCGGTTAACGAAGAGACGAAGGAGGTGCTCATCATTGATCCGGGAGCGTGTGCGAAACAGCTCGCGGAGCGTGTGCGCGCCGAGGGGCTTCAGCCGGTGGCAGTGCTCCTGACCCATGGGCATTTTGATCATGCGGAAGGCGCGCAGGAGCTCGCGGGGGAATTTGACGTACAGATCTATGTCCATGAGGATGACAGGGAGACACTGGAGAATCCCAAGCTCAACGTGAGCTGGCTGATGGGGGAGAGTGAAGTCTTTCACGCGGACGAATTTTTAAAGGATGAGCAGGAACTGGATCTGGCGGGCTTTCACATCCGGGTGCTGCACACGCCGGGACACACGCCGGGCGGCTGCTGTTACTATTTTCCCTACGAGAATACAGTCTTTTCCGGGGATACGCTGTTCTGCGGTTCTGTGGGGAGGACGGACTTTGAACGGGGGAGCATGTCTGAGCTGATCCGAAGTATTCGGGAAAAGCTGCTGGTTATGCCGGAGGACACTGTCGTTTACTCCGGTCATGGGGATGTCACGACGATTGAATATGAGAGAATGAATAATCCGTACTTATGATATTTGTATTTTTTAACCAACCGGACTATGAATATGAGGTGCATTCGCTGATCAAAGCGTTTTTTCCGCGGGAGGATGTGGAATTGTACTACACCTGCTCCGAGGAGGCTGTGCAGGGAAAAAATGTGGCGTGCATGCACCGTGACGCGGGAGAATTGAAGGAAGAAGAGCTCGCGGGAGCAAGCAATATTCTGGAGGTGTCTTACAGGGAGTCAGAGATTGAGCTCTGCTGGAAAATTCTTACGGGCAGTGTCGGGGAAGAGCAGCGTATCTGTTTTCTTGTGGACAGTGACAGGAGCTCCAGAAAGAATGTCTTAAAGCAGCAGTTATACCACATGCTCTCGGAGATCTGTGGGAGAACTCTGCCATGGGGATCTCTGACCGGAATTCGCCCCACGAAGATCGCAAGGCAGCTCTTGGACGAGGGGCGGACGGAGGCGGAGATCGCCGCTTATATGCGAGACTCCTACTTCACTTCAGATGAGAAAATCCGTCTTTCGATCGACATTGCGAAGCGGGAGAAGGCGCTGTTGTCACGGATCGACTACGAGAGCGGCTACAGCCTGTATATTGGAATTCCGTTCTGTCCGAGCACCTGCCTGTACTGCTCGTTTACATCCTACCCGCTCAGTGCATGGGAGAAAAGGGTGGACGATTATCTGAATGCTCTGGAGCGAGAAATTGATTTTACTGCGGGGCAGTTTCGTGATCGGAAACTGAACTCCGTCTATATTGGCGGCGGTACGCCCACGACTCTGGAACCGCATCAGCTCGACCGTCTGATCGGGAAAATACGGGACAGTTTTGATTTTTCGCACTGTCTGGAATTTACCGTGGAGGCGGGGCGACCGGATTCCATCACGCGGGAAAAACTGGAGGTATTGCGGAAGCATGAGATCAGCCGCATTTCCATCAATCCGCAGACGATGAAACAGGAAACGCTGGATCTCATCGGGCGGCACCACACGGTGGAGCAGACCGTCGAAAGTTTCCGTCTTGCCCGGGAACTGGGCTTTGACAATATTAATATGGATCTCATTATGGGACTGCCGGAGGAGACGATCGACGATGTGCGCAACACTATGGAGCAGTTGTCAAAGCTGGCACCGGACAATATCACCGTCCATTCCCTTGCAATCAAGCGGGCTTCCAGGCTCAATATCCGGAAGGAGCTCTACGAGAAAATGCAGATGGTCAACACGCAGGAACACATGGATCTCTGCGCGGATTACTGTGCGCGGATGGGGCTGTTTCCTTACTATCTGTATCGGCAGAAGGGGATGGCTGGCAACATGGAAAATGTGGGCTATGCGAAGTCTGGAATGGCCGGAATCTATAATGTCCTGATGATGGAGGAGGTGCAGACCATAGTGGCGCTGGGCGCAGGAAGCATTTCCAAGCGCCTTCATTCGGACGGAAAAATCGAACGGTGTGAGAATGTCAAAGATGTAGCGCTTTACATGAACGAAATCGACGAGATGATAGAGCGGAAAAAGAGACTTTTCTGCTAAGTTCAAGGTGTGGCAACAGGATTTTCCGGGCAAAAGAGTGTTGCAAGATAGTAGGGAATAAGGTATATTTAGAGTGAACTGCATCGGAACCATATTTATCAAAGAAAGGAAGGTTTATGATGAGAAATAACAAAAAAGCGGTCGCCATTTTGCTTGCCGCGGCGTTTCTGTGCTGCGCCTGCGCAGACAAAAATCCGGATTCTGACAAGAAAAACTCCGAGCCCGTTTCTAATACGGGTGCGGTTACACAGGGCGGGGACTCGGAACACGGCGATCCGACACAAAATACAGAGAATAAGGAGGGAACTAAAGTGATACTGACAATGCCACGTAAAGAAATCGGGGATACAAACCCCATATCTTCAAACATTTTTTTCGCAGACCCGACGTCTGTTGAATATGAGGGCAGGCTTTATGTTTACGGCACCTGCGACACTCAGCAGTACATAAAAAATGGCGGAAAAGGAGATAACGGTTACGGTGATATTTCATCGCTTTCCTGTTTTTCTACCGACGATATGAAGAACTGGACTTATCACGGCGACATTGATGTCCATGCTGTCTGCAAATGGGCATCGTGCTCCTGGGCTCCATCCATCGTTTCCAGGAAAACGGAGTCGGGAGAGACAGAATTCTTCCTCTATTTTTGTAACAGCGGCGGAGGAATCGGCGTAATGAAGTCCAATTCTCCGCTTGGCCCGTGGACAGATCCGTTAAAGCATGCACTTCTTCCTTTCACCAACGCTGATTTGAGAGAGGACCCGGTATGCTGGTGCTTTGATCCCGGCGCTGTGATCGACGAAAACGGTGTGGGCTGGCTTGCCTTCGGCGGCGGAGATCCCATGCACTCCGATGAGTCAGGGCTTTACACCGGCGACTGCAGAATCGTGCGCCTTGGCGAGGATATGATTTCCGTTGACAGCAGTGTTGTCAAAATTCCAGCGCCCTATCACTTTGAGGCGAATGAACTGAACTACATAGACGGCAAATATATTCTCACCTACTGTTCCAACTGGAAAGAGCGGGACGAGTGGCCGAGCATCTACGATCCGATACAGAGACCTGCACAATGTACCATGTGCTACATGGTTTCGGACGATCCGCTCAACCCGGATTCCTGGAAATACGGCGGAGAGTATCTGAAGAACGCCACAGGATACGGTATGAATTTTTCAAACAATCATACCCATCTGCAGAAGTTTGGGGATAAGTATTATCTTTTTTACCAGAATGTTCTGCTTCTGACTAAAATGGGGAAAACGGATGCCAGCGGCTATAGGAGCATCGGCGTTGACGAGCTTACGGTAGATGAAGCGAAGGGTGAATATTCCATGGGCAAGATGTCAGCGAAGGGCGCGGCTCAGATTAAGAATCTTGATCCCTATGAGCTTGTTCAGGCGGAAACTACGAACGTGACTGCGGGCATAGAGTTTGTGAGCGCTGACGGCCAGATCGTCGCAAGCGGCAATAAGGGAAGCTGGACCTGCGTTGTCGGTGTAGACTTTGGGGACGGCGCCTCTGCAATCAATGTTAGCGTAAAGGGCAAGGGCGCGATGCAGATCAAGCTTGATCAAAGGATCGCCGATCCTGAGGTAGAATTCAGCTTTGATTCAGACAGTGAATATACCAATGTAAACGTTGAGCTCAAGAATAAAATCAGCGGCGTTCATGATATTATCTTCGTATTTGCGGAGGACAATATTTCCATGGATAGCTGGCAGGCTGTCAAGTAAATTTTGAGATGTCAGCATGAGGCTGTTAAAAATGTAGAAAGGCAGAGAGACAGTATGGCACTGAGCAAAAAGCCGGTCAACGGCATGAAGGATATTTTGCCTGCGGAGAAGGAAATCCGGGACTACGTAGAAGGCGTGATTAAGGAGACCTACCGAAGCTTTGGGTTCACCCCGATCGAGACCCCCTGCATGGAGAATATTTCGAACCTTTCCAACAAGCAGGGCGGTGAAAATGAAAAGCTGATCTTTAAGGTATTAAAGCGCGGAGAAAAGCTGAATCTTGAAGCGGCGAAGGAAGAGGCGGATCTGGTGGATTATGGGATGCGCTACGACCTCACGGTTCCATTGTCGCGGTATTACGTGAACAATGCCAACGATCTGCCCAGTCCCTTCAAGGCGCTGCAGATCGGCAGTGTGTGGCGGGCTGATCGCCCTCAGAGAGGGCGCTACCGCCAATTTACTCAGTGCGATATTGACATTCTCGGAGAGCCGGGGAATCTGGCAGAGATTGAACTGATCAGCGCCACTACGACCACCATCGGAAAGCTGGGCTTTCGCAATTTTGAGATCCGCATCAACGAGCGGAGAATTTTAAAGGCGATGGCAGGCTACAGCGGGTTTGCGGAGAAAGACTTCGACAGTGTGTTTATCACACTGGACAAAATGGATAAGATCGGCATGGACGGCGTGGCGCAGGAGCTGATAGCGGCGGGATATCCAAAAGAGTCTGTGGACAAATACCTGGGACTGTTTGAGCTCCTGAAGAATAAGCGTGATGTGGCAGAGGGAGTCGCGGTTTTGGCGGAGACGCTGGGCGATTTTCTGGAGGCGGAGGTTGTGCGCAATATGACGGAGATCGCGGACGCGGTGAATGCCACCAAGGCTGCGGACTTTACGCTGGTGTTCGATCCGACGTTGGTGCGGGGCATGAGTTACTATACCGGAACCATATTCGAGATCTCCATGCCGGAATTGGGAGCAGCCTGCGGCGGCGGCGGACGCTATGATAAAATGATCGGGCTCTTTACCGGTACGGATGTGCCGGCTTGCGGCTTTTCCATCGGCTTTGAGCGGATCATTCTCCTTCTCATGGAGAGCGGCTTCAAGATACCGGAGAGTCCGAAAAGGGTAGCGTTTCTGGTGGAGAAGAATTATCCGGCAGAGAAGCTTGTTGATTTGATGAACCGGGCGAAAAATGCCCGGGAGAACGGGCAGCAGGTGCTTTTGGTGCGCATGAATAAAAACAAAAAATTCCAGAAGGAGCAGCTCATGAAAGAGGGCTACGAGGAGATTGTGGAATTTTTTACTGATAAGGCTAAGGAGTAACAGAACTATGGTACAGTCACGTACACACAATTGCGGCGAGCTTCGCCTGAACCACGTGGGAGAGCAGGTGACGCTCGTCGGCTGGTATGAGAATATTCGAAAGGTAAGTAAGAATCTGGGTTTTCTGATCCTGCGGGATCTCTATGGGATCACCCAGGTGGTGGTTGAGACCGAGGAGATGATGGCGGTCATCGACGGAGTGAATAAGGAGAGCACGATTTCTGTTTCGGGAACGGTAAGAGAGCGCTCCAGCAAGAATATGGAGCTGCCCACCGGAGAGATCGAGGTGGTTCCGGAGAAGATTGAAATTCTTGGGAAATGCATCTACAACGCGCTTCCCTTCGAGATCAACCAGTCGAGGGAAGCGGACGAGAATACGAGGCTTAAATACCGGTATCTTGACCTGCGCAACCCGGCGGTCAAGGACAAGATGCTGCTTCGCAGCAAGATCGTGGCGGAGCTGCGGCAAAAGATGAATGCGCTGGATTTCGTCGAGATCATGACGCCGATCCTGACCTGTTCCTCACCGGAAGGGGCGAGGGATTATCTGGTTCCGGCGAGAAATCATCCGGGCAAATTTTACGCGCTGCCGCAAGCACCGCAGCAGTTCAAGCAAATTCTGATGGCGTCCGGTTTTGATCGGTATTTCCAGATCGCACCCTGTTTCCGTGACGAGGATGCCAGGGCGGACCGCTCTCCGGGTGAGTTCTATCAGCTCGACATGGAGATGGCGTTTGCCTCCCAGGAGGATGTGTTTTCCGTGATCGAGGAGGTATTGCCGCCGGTATTTGAGAAATACGGGGTATATTCCAAAGCGTCGTCGGCGCCCTTTGTGCGGATTCCCTATCTGGAGTCCATGGACTCCTACGGCACGGACAAGCCGGATCTGCGCATTGGCTTAAAGCTGCAGGATGCAACGGCTGTCATGGCGGACTGCGGATTTGGACCCTTCGAGGGACAGACGGTGAAGGCGATCGTGGTGGACGGCTTTACCGCGACCAGAAAAGAGATCGACGCGATCTGTGCCGAGGTGGAGGTGCAGACGGCGAATAAGGCATATTGGTTCAAGGTGGATGAGAAAGGCGAGTTTGTGGGCGGCATCTCCAAGTTCCTGGTTGACCGCAAAGAGGCGGTCATCGAGGCGCTGGGCTTAAAGCCGGGAGATTTCATCGGACTTACTGCGGGCAAACTCCTCGCAGCGCAGAAGACCGCGGGTGTGCTGCGCAGGCTCCTCGGCGCTGCCAGCGACAAGCACATGAGGAAAGGCGCTTACGAGTTCTGTTGGATCGTGGATTTTCCGATGTACGAAATCGGGGAGGAATCCGGGGAATTGGAGTTCTGCCACAATCCGTTCTCAATGCCTCAGGGAGGCATGGACGCTCTTAAGAATCAGGAGCCGCTGTCCATCCTTGCCTATCAGTACGATCTGGTCTGCAACGGTGTGGAACTGTCCTCCGGGGCAGTGAGAAACCACGACCCGGAGATCATGATCAAGGCGTTTGAGCTGGTTGGACTCGGTGAGGAGGACGTGAAGGCGAAGTTTCCGGCGATGTACAATGCATTCTGCTACGGGGCACCGCCCCATGCGGGCATTGCCCCCGGTGTGGACCGCATGATTATGCTGATCTGCGGGGAGGAGAGCATCCGGGAAATCATTCCGTTCCCCATGAACAAGAATGCCATGGATGTAATGATGGGAGCTCCTGCAGAGGTGGACAAGCGGCAGCTGGAGGATGTGCACATCCGGATTGAAATGCCGGAAAATGCAGATTAGGCATTTCAATCCTGTGACTCTTTTTGTGACAGCGGAAGGGTGAAGATGAACTCGGTTCCGACCCCTTCCGTACTGATCACGTTGATATGCTCGTTATGAGCCTGAATGATCTCTTTCGTGATAGCGAGGCCGAGGCCGGTGCCTTTTTTGTCCTTGCCGCGGGAGAGATCTGTTTTATAGAAACGATCCCAGATTTTTTTGATACTGTCGGAAGGAATACCGATTCCGGAATCTTTGACCGAGATCAGCACCTTTTCGTGCTTGATATTGGTTTCAATTTTGACGGAGGTGTTATTGTGAGAGAATTTGGTCGCGTTGTCGATCAGATTGTAGAGCACCTGCTGGGTTTTCGCCATGTCTGCGGTGACGTACAGTTCCTTTCCGGTGAGCAAAAGGTCAAACGTGAGACCCTTCTTCTCGCAAGTCCCCTCGAAGGTTAAAATCGTGGTTTTAATGATACGGTTGATATCGAAGTCTATAATGTCCAGCATAATCCCATGCCGTCCAAACTTGTTAAGGTCGATCAGATCCTGCGTAAGCTTGTTCAGACGCTCCGTCTCAAAGAGAATGATATTGAAATATTTGCTCTGTAATTCTGCGGGAATTGTACCGTCCAGCATGGCCTCAATGTAACCCTTGATGGAGGTTAGGGGGGAGCGGAAATCGTGGGATACATTGGAAATGAATTTGCGCTGGTCCTCCTCCAGCGTGTTCAGTTCATTTGCCATATAGTTCATGGTGTTCGCAACATAACCGATCTCGTCGCGGGAATGAACCTGTATCTGTTCCGTAAATGCTCCCTTTGCGTAAGATTCCGCGACATTGGTGATTTTGCGCAGCGGCAGGTAAAACGCGAAGGTGAAAAGCGCTAAGATGACGAGGGAGCACACAAAGACAAGCCCCACGGTCAGGGTGGAGATATTGACGAGGCTGTTGACGGAGGTGGTGACCTCGGCAATTGGTTTGTGTATGAGCACATAGTGCAGTACCCGGTAATTGGAGGTCACCGGGGCAAAAACGGTCATCATGTCTTCGGAGAAGGTATGATAGAAATCACCGACACTGTAGTAGCGGCTGCCGAAATCCGTAATGTCAAAGTTTGAAATGGTGTGGTAGACGGAGTCCGACGCACTCTTCCCGACCGAGGGATCGGAAGAGTCAAAAAGAATCCGTCCGCTGGGATCAATCACCCAGATATCTGCAGAGAGATAGTCGCCGAGCGTACTCATCTGCGATTGGAAATCTTCCAGAGAAAGGGTGGAGTTGGTGTATGCCGTGGCATATCGGGAGGCGATTAAAACCGACTCCCGGTAGAGGTTCCGGGCCTCCCGTTTTTCCATCCAGCTGACTGCGGAGTGCTGGGTGAAGGTAAAAAGCACCACGAAGGCCAGTATGCCAAAGATCATATAACTCAGGATAAACCGGATAAAGAGAGTGCGTTTCATTCCGTTACCTCAAACTTGTAGCCGATGCCCCAGACCGTCGCGATCGACCAGGTGGCATGGTCTTTTATTTTTTCCCGGAGGCGCTTGACATGGACATCTACGGTGCGCGTGTCCCCGATGTATTCATAGCCCCAGATATGATCCAGAAGCTGTTCTCTTGTGAAAACCTGATTGGGAGATGCCGCAAGGAAATACAAAAGCTCCAGCTCCTTCGGCGGCATGTCAACCGGATGCCCGTTGTACATGACGGAGTAGTTGGACAGATTCACGGTCAGGTTTGGGTACTGGACGCATTTGATCTCCGCGCCTGCGTCGTTTCTTGTGGGTTGATAGCGGCGCAGCACGGCTTTGACCCGGGCGACCAGCTCTTTGGCGTCAAACGGTTTCATGATGTAGTCATCCGCTCCCAACTCTAAGCCCAGCACCTTATCAAAAATCTCCCCCTTTGCGGAGAGCATGATGATTGGCACGTTATTTTTGGCGCGGATCTCCCGGCAGACCTGGTAACC
>CAZWRT010000068.1:0-13987 GCA_964636375.1 uncultured Lachnobacterium sp.
GAACAAACTCGCGGTTCTTGTCGTAGGCCCCGGTGGAGAAAAAGTCGTAGAGCACCTTGTTCTCGTTGGAGGCGCAGATCAGCTTTGCAATGGGAAGCCCCATATTCTTCGCATAAAAGGCAGCAAGAATATTGCCGAAGTTGCCGGTAGGCACAGTCACATTGATGGGCTCGTCCTTAGCGATCACGCCGTTTGCGTACAGCTTCGCGTACGCATAGACATAGTAGGCAACCTGTGGAACCAGACGACCGATGTTGATGGAGTTGGCCGAGGAGAACTGGTAGCCCGCCGCGTCCAGCTCTTCTGCAAGCGCCTTATCACCAAATATCTGCTTGACCCCGGTCTGAGCCTGATCGAAATTGCCATGGATGCCCACCACGAAGGTGTTGTCCCCCTTCTGGGTCACCATCTGCTTTTCCTGAATCGGGCTCACGCCGTTCTTCGGGTAGAACACGATGATCTTCGTCCCCTTCACATCCGCAAATCCCGCCAGTGCTGCCTTGCCGGTGTCACCGGAGGTTGCAGTCAATATCACAATCTCGTTCTTCACCTGATTCTTCCGCGCCGAGGTGGTCAGAAGGTGCGGCAGGATCGACAAGGCCATATCCTTAAATGCGATGGTCGCCCCGTGAAACAGCTCCAGATAATAGGCGCCCTTCGCCTCCGTCAGGGGAGCAATCTCCGGCGTGTCAAATTTGCTGTCATATGCCCTGTTAATGCAGTCCTTCAGCTCCTCCTCCGTAAAGTCGGTAAAAAACTGCTTCATGACAACGTAAGCAGTCTCCTGATAAGTCATACCTTTGAGCTCCTCCAGCGACACATCCAGAGCCGGAAGGCGCTCCGGCACAAACAGGCCGCCGTCGTCCGCCAGCCCCTTTAAAATTGCCTGGGAGGCAGCGAGTTTCTCTTGATTGTTTCTTGTACTTACATACATGAGGTTCATAGTACGTTGATCTCCTGTCTACTGAATTATAAAGATTTATTATTATCCAATTTTATCATATAAGCCCCGAATGTCAACACTTCTTACTCTCATTCCCTGTTATGACTGCATAATATTGATTTTTGACCGGCGGGACGATATAATGGCAGCAGACAACTATTTTGCACAATCATAAGCACAAAAAAGAGCAAACATGAGCAAACACATTTTAATCGTTGACGATGACGAAGACCTTTCTTTTATAACAGGCGATATGCTGGAAAGCTACGGATACAAAGTCAGTCACGCAGGAAACGCGGCGGCGGCTTTTGATATGCTGTCCGAAAACAAATACCATCTTGTTCTGCTTGACGTTAATCTTCCGGAAACCACAGGCTTTGAAATTTGCCAGGAGCTCAGAAAAGCATCGAGCGTTCCCGTTATATTCGCGAGTGCAAGAACCAGCGAGACCGACAGAATCACCGGCTTTGATATCGGCGGTGACGACTATCTTCCCAAACCGTATTCCATGCAGGAGCTTTTGTCCAGGGTGAACGCCCTGATCCGCCGCGCTTACGGTTTTTCGGAGGAAGAAAGGCTCGTGGCCTTCGGCGATGTCAGCGTAAATATTACCTCGCGGACGGTAACAAAAAACGGGCAGCCCATCTCATTATCGCTTCGTGAATTCGATCTGCTCGCATTTTTGTGTGAGCACAAAAACACGGCGCTCGCAAAGGACAAAATTATAAGCGAGGTGTGGGGCGCGTTCTCCCTTGTCGAGTCTTCCACGCTTACGGTACACATCCGCTGGCTCAGAGAAAAGCTCGAGGATGATCCCGCAAAGCCAAAGTACATAAAGACGGTTTTTAAAGTTGGATATATGCTGGAGGTAGGGAATGAAGGGTAAACTGTTTTTTGTCACTGTTTTGTTTTCACTCAGCGTGGTTCTGCTTTCGGGCGGGTTTTATCTGTCATCCAAAGCCAGAGATCCCGAGGAAGAAAAGTCGGAATATATCGTTGCTTTAAATGAAATCGGCAGGCTGAACGACAATGGAGATTACAAAACCGCAAACGCGAAGATCAACGCTATGCAGGAGCAGATCCGCGCCAGGGCGGATCAGAAAAGCGGCGCAAACGCTATACCGGTGATATGCGGTACAAGCGTTTTGTTTTTTGTTGCGGCATTTGTATACATCTACCTTGCGATACTGCGCCCCTTCGATAAAATGAAGAATTTTGCGGCGAAAATTTCTTCGGGAGACTTTGATGTCCCGCTGAAATACGAGCGATCCAACTATTTTGGGGAATTTACATGGGCGTTCGACAGCATGCGAAACGAGATCACCAAGTCGAGAGCGAGCGAACGGGAGGCGATCGAAAACAACAAGACCGTCATAGCAACTCTTTCGCACGATATAAAAACTCCGATAGCGTCCATAAGAGCGTACGCCGAAGGGCTCTCCGCGAACATGGACAACACCTACGAAAAGCGCGAGAAATATGTAAGCGTTATTATCAGAAAGTGCGATGAGGTATCACGTCTTACCAACGATCTGTTTTTACACTCGGTTTCCGACCTTGACAAGCTTAAGCTCGTCCCCGAAAGAATAGAACTATGCGCTTTTACGGAGAATATTATCAGCGAGATTTCTGCGGAACAGGAGGACGTAATTTTCCGAAAACCGGATTTTACCGCATATGTCGATGCCGATAAAAACAGGCTCACCCAGCTCTGCGAAAACATCATAAACAACGCGAGAAAATACGCCAAAACCGATATAGACATATTTTTTACAAGAGAGAAGGAACATATCATTCTGCATTTCAGAGATCACGGCAGCGGCATTCCCGATGAAAATATGCCGTTTATTTTTGACAAGTTTTATCGCGGAAGCAACTGCGGCAGCGAACAGGGCTCCGGGCTTGGGCTTTATATTGTAAAATACATTGCGGAGAAAATGGGTGGAAACGTCGTTCTGCAAAATCACACAGAGGGTCTTGAGGTGAAAATTATTTTGCCCACGGCGGAATGATGTTTGGATACGTGCAGCTCCTTAAGGACTTCTTAATATCTTTTGATGTAAGGTAAATACATCAGAAGAAAGGATGGAATTTCACATGAAAAAAGCTGTTTTATCGGCAAAAAAACTGTGCAAAAGCTTTGCGCACAACGGAAGCCAGGTGCACATTCTCTCCCATGTGGATCTCGATCTATATGAGGGAGATTTCACCGTGATCATGGGCGCAAGCGGTTCGGGGAAGTCTACCCTGCTCTACGCGCTAAGCGGTATGGACAGAGCCACCTCGGGCGAGGTCATCTATGACGGCAGGGATATCGTGAGGCTGAAGGAAAAGGATCTCGCAAGGCTTCGCTATACGGATTTCGGATTTATCTTTCAGCAGATGCATCTTGTCAGCAATTTAACGCTTTTTGAAAATGTTGCGGTGCCCGGATATCTGAATAAGAGCAAGCCCGCCGCGGAAGTTCGAAAACGCGCCGACAGGCTGCTTGCGCAGATGTCTGCATCCCATATCAAAGACCACCTGCCTGCGCAGGTCTCGGGCGGCGAACAGCAGCGCTGCGCTGTCGCGAGGGCTGTCATAAACTCACCGAGGGTGCTCTTCGCAGACGAGCCAACGGGAGCGCTCAACCGCAAAAACACCACAGATGTTTTAGATTTGCTCACAGCGCTGAACAAAGACGGTCAGAGCGTTTTAATGGTTACTCACGATCTTAGGGCTGCTTTAAGGGCAAACCGGATTTTGTATATCCAGGACGGAAAAATAATCGGTGAGCTCTCCCTGCCGCCCTACAGCCCCGACGGGGAAAAATCCAGAGAAGCACAGGTAAACGCCTGGCTTACCTCTCTGGAATGGTGAGGTGCGGATATGGAAATTATAACTCTTTTAAAGGCGAATATCCGCCGCAAAAAAGGCTCGTTCACGAGCGTTGTCCTGCTCACGCTGATTATCGCAATGAGCGTCACCACGATTTTAAGCATCAAAGAAAGCGTATACAAAGGGGTAAACCATGCACATGAAATCTGCGGCACTCCCGATGTGCTTGCAGACTATTTCTCCTACATGTTTACCGACGATTTGCTTGAAAAAATCAAACGCGATGACAAAGTAAAGCGTGCAGATGTTATAGAATCAATACTTGTTGAAAAGACATCAATGGGTAATGAGGAAAGCCACGATCTAATGTCGCTGATAAAAGCCGATGAAAACACCAGAATTTTAAAGGCAAACTTAAGCGGCGTCGCGGAAAATACCCCAAGGCTCCGGAAAGGCGAGATCTATGTTACACAAGGACTTCTGACCCGCATGAACGGAAAAGCCGGAGAAAAAATAGCTTTCACATCATTAGCCGGAGAATATGAATTTACTGTCAGGGGGATATTGCTTGATCCGATGCTGGGTTCCTCTTTGATTGGCTGGAAAAGCCTCTGTATCAGCGACGAAGATTTTTCGGAAATCACCTCCGCTGTTTTAAAGGCAGAAACTGAGGATAAGCACGGTCTGGGCAAAACTCTTGAAATTTACAAATCCGCCGACTGCACGCTCACGGACGTACAGCTACGCCGGCAGCTTAATCTCGACACAAACGTTACCGATATGGCAATCGGTTCCCTGACAAAAGACATGTCAATCAATTACACAACGCTTTTCCCCAAAGTCATTTCTTCCTCTTTGATGGTGTTCGTCATGTTTTTGCTTGCAATTGTGGTGATTGTCACGGTACACAGTATTTCGGTGGAAATTGAAACAAACTATGTGACCCTTGGCATGCTGAAAGCACTGGGGTTTGATAAAAACCAAATCCGCCTTTTGTTTTTGGGACAGTATCTACTGGCAGAAATGATCGGCGCGGCTGCCGGAATGGCTTTGAGCATCCCGCTTGTAAAATGGACTTCAAACATATTTGTGACGATCACCGCCATTCCCGCCGTTACGAGCATTCCCACTGGGATCATTGCGATCATACTTGCGGCGCTGTTTTTGCTGTCAGCGGTTTCGATCTTCTTCGTAACCATTAAGGCCAGCAAAATTTCCCCCGTCCGCGCCATTTCGGGAGCGAAGAAGGAAATCTATTTTGACAGCAGGATCAATGTTCCGATCAGCCGCAGACTGCTTTCCGGGAGCCTTGCGCTAAGACAATTCACATCGGCAAAGCGCAGGTATGCGGGAACGCTTGTTATCATCGCCGTTCTTGTGTTTTTTATGATGACGATAACCATACTTGCGAATACGGTAAATTCAAAAAAAGCTATGGAAGCCATGGGCACAATCATTACAGAGATCGGTGTTACTCCGGAAAAGAAGCTAACAGATCATGATATGGAAGAGATAGAAAAGGAAATCGAGCGCTTTTCCAAAATCGAAAAAGCACACTATTTCACCAACTCGTATTTTTCCTTTGACGGAGAGGAAATGCTCTGTTGTGTTTATAAAGATCCGTCGGTTCGTCCCGTGCTCAAGGGCCGCGCGCCGATTTACGACAATGAGATTGCTGTTTCACCGATTTTGCTTGACGAATTTAAATTAAAAATCGGGGATGAAGTAACGATCGGCTGGAATGGGAAGAAGGAAACGTATCTTATTTCGGGAACTGGTCCATTTATGAATGATTTGGGCAGGTGTTTTCTGATATCCCGCGCCGCCGCCGAAAAGCTCGGGTATGATTATAGGTTTCAGTGCTATTACTCCCTGGAAAACGGAGACGACGAAATCCTGAACCAAAGAATCGCCGACTCTCTGAACGAAAAATTCGGCGATATGCTCCAGGCGGAAGCGGTCACTACCGGGCTTATGGACGATTCCGAAGGTGCCGCAATCACTGCAATGCAGATGATCATCTATGTCTTCTCGGTGCTGTTTTCTCTCATTGTGGTGCATATGGTCTGCTCAAAGGCGTTTGTTCAGGAGCGCACCGATATCGGTATCTACAAGGCGACAGGATTTCAGACATCCGGGTTACAAGCCCAGTTCGCACTCCGGTTTCTGATCTTATCCATGATCGGCTCAGTGGCAGGCGGAATATTAAGCTATTTCTTTTCGGAAAAAATACTCGGCATACTTTTAAGAAGTATCGGTATCACAAACTTTACTGCGAGCATCCGTTTCTCGTCCTTTGCTATACCGATCATCGTGATTTGTTCAAGCTTTTTGATATTCTCTTATCTTGTTTCGGGCAGGATAAAAAAAGTGAAGGTCAGAGAGCTTGTGACGGAATAAAAATAACAGCCGGCTTCCTGTGCGGAGCCGGCATCTACTGTTATCTTCTTCTGTCGATCCCGGCAGTCCGATAATACTCATTCTTCTCCTGATACATCAGCTTTTCCGCCCTGCTCATGATCGTTTGGAGGTTATTATCAAACTTCTCCTCCAATGCCGAACCGATTGCCAGATTTACCGAATTTTCAACGGATTTCTTTCTCAGGAACTCAATGCGGTCCTGCAGGGTATCTCCGTCAATATCCACACAAATGGCAAGCAGCTCATCTCCTCCGATGCGAAACAACCCGTATTCCCCGAATGCGCTTTTCAGACTCTCGGAAGCACGGCAGATCAACTCATCTCCCATTTTATGCCCCATGGTATCGTTCATCCGTTTCAGCCCCGTAATGTCACAGTATACAATGCCTATACTCGAATCGCCATCAATATTGGAAATATACTCATCCATCGCATGCCTGTTCCCCAATGTCGTGAGCCGGTCGCGCAGACTGAGTTCAAGGAGCTGGTTTAACATATTTCGCCTTTTGAGCATGGAGCTGATAAAATATCCCACAATCTGGAGCATATTGAGCGCATCCTCCACATCCTGCCCCGGAGGATTATCTATGCCGTAAAAACCTATGATATGATTGTCATCATACAGCGGGACAACCACAATCGAATGGATATTCTGACTTTTCAGATTCTCGTACTGCAGCGGATCATCATACCGCATTTTTTCTATATCGTCGAACATGATATTTAGTTTTTCATCAAAACAGCGATACCAGTTCGCACATACCTCAGGAGGCACATTTTGGAGCTGATCCTTTTGGGGAGTTACGCCTGCTGCAACCCATTCATATGTGTTGTCATCTCCGCCGGATGAATTCTTTTCAAAAATATAGGACCGGTCTCCACTCAGCCCTCTTCCCAGAAATTCCAGTATGATATCGATTGATTTATCAGGATCGAGCTCACATGCCGCCCGTTTGATTCCTTCATTGACACACGCTTCAAAATCTTGATGTCTGCCAAGCATTTTTCTGGCGCTCTCGTTTTTGCTGACGTCTTTGGCAAGCTTTCTGATATTCTTAAAAAAATCCCAAACTTTCTCCACTGATCCTGCTTTCCTTTCTGCTTATCACAACTCAAGCAGCCTGCGCTACCCTTATAAAGTCTACATGAACAGCCTTTATAAGCGGATATTCCGACATGAATCGACCGGGAACAGCATTGAATCGACTGTTCTCTCACAAGGAAACGCGAAGAATAAACCGGTCATCCCTGACCAAAAAGGTGTAGATCCCGCCATACTTCTCCACGATGGTGCATATGCTGCGCACACCGAACCCATGTCCCGGATTATCCGTGACAGGAACCCCATACTCAAAGGATATGTCTTCATCGCAGGAATTGATAACCTGAAAAAAGAATTTTCCGTTTTTCTCGTATGCCAGGACTTCAATCGTGCCGGATAAACCCTTCTTTTTCAATTTCTGGCAGGCATGCAGTGCATTTTCCATTGCATTGGACAACAGGACACACAGGTCCGTTTCGGATATGGGAAGAGCCTGGGAAATCTCTGCCCTGATTTTGATTGAAATACCATGATCCTCAGCCCGTCCGGCAAACGAGGAGAATATCAGATTTGCCGCTTCATTTTCACAGAAAACGGTCACTCTGTTCGCTTCAATCTCCGAGCAGATTTCCTGAATATATGCCTGTGCCTGCTCAATCCTCCCATTTTCCATGCATGAGGAAAGATGCTGCATATGATGGCGCAGGTCATGGCGGAAGGTGCTGGTCTTTTGCTGCAATTCCCGAAGGGCTTTCACCTCCCGGACAGCCTGGGCAATCTGCAGATTCATGATATCCTGTGTCTGTTCCAGCCGGCTGCGTACCTGTTCCTCTTTTGATATATGAACCACAAATACTAAATACGCCATACTGCATACGAACGACATAAATTCCACTGCTGCCAAAACACCATCCAGTAACAGGCTCGTGTAGATACGGGTCAGATAATCGAAACCATAATAGACAGCCGGCACCACCCCGAACCGATACTGTGCCGCAGTCTGATAGTGGGAAATGGAACGCACGGACGGCGCGATAAACCGCACCAAAATCAACAGAATCGGCAGCGTTATGGCCAATTCCGTCACGTTCTGCATCATTTGTCCCCCTGAAAATACAGCAACAATCAGCAGTGCCAGCCATCGCCTGATCTGGCAGCATAGATACGCAGTCAAAACGGATATAACCGGCCAGAGACGTTTCCCGCTGAGAATGCATAGCATCACGACCAGGGGAAAATGCGTAATAAACGGATAAATGTACTCGACAATATCCGCATCAACCAGGAAATAGATGATTCCCTGAAGCATTAAAATCGCAATCATACTGCCGGTCACAAGCAGTGCTTTTTTCCGTGTCCAACGGATATCACAGAAAAAAACAGATAAGACCATGCCAAAAATACCCACTGAAGTTAGGTTTAACAGATAGATACCACTCATAATATAAAATCCTGCTGCCGGTTAAATGCATATTCAAGATAAGTGTTTTTAATTTCGGAACATTTCCCATGCGGAATCGGAATTACCGCAAGACTCTCCACCTTAATTGCTTTATAAGAAATACTCAGAATATACTCCATATTGACTAAAAACGACCGATGCGGGCGCAAAAAATTATCATACTGTGTAAGATGAGCACACAGCTCATCCATACTCCCGGTGCTTTCCAATACAGCCCCATTATCCATATGGAAAAATAATGTGCGTCCGATCACTTCACAGTATTCGAGTTTATCCAGATCGATCCTTGTAACCCCGCTTTTACAGCGCAGGATCAGACCGCTCTGTCGATTTTTTCCGCATTCGGAGATAACGGAATCCATCAGCTTAAAAAAGCTCTCCTCTTCGATTGGTTTCATCTGGTAAAAATATGCGCCAACCGTATAGGATTGTATCGCAAACTCAGAGGATGATGTTAAAAAAATTATTTTTACCACATTATCATACTGCCGGATCTCCTTTGCCGTATTGATTCCGTTTTCACCAGGCATAATCACATCCAGAAACAGTACGTCAAAGCGCGTTCCTTTTTCGATTTCAGCCAGCAAATCCAAAGAACTGTTAAAAGCGGTGTACACAATCTCCCGATTGCATCTCCCGCGATATTGATCTATCAAGACCTTGATTCTGCTTAATATGGACTGATCATCGTCGCAAAGCGCTACCCTTATCATAGAATAACTTTTCCTTCCCTGTTCGCTTATGTTACCCATGCCCTGAGTAATTCGCACTTTTTCTGATACCGGTACAGCTCGTCCAGCGTCTGGACGGTCTGAATAACTCCCTGCTGCACCTCTTCCTCCGAAGACACCTCCATGCCGAGGGCGCGTCTGACATTGTATTCCAGCCACCCCAGCATACCGGAAACGCTCCCCGCTATCACCCAGTCCCACTGCACATGCTTCAGATCCATATACTCTTGATAAGCATGTGTCAGCGCGCGAAAACAGCCCGGATTTAACGTGCCGTCCCCCCTGTCAGTCCAATAGTTCACAACCTCTAAAAGCTCCTGATAAGGGTTTACGTACCCGGCGGCCTCCCAGTCAATCAGAAACGGGTCATCCCCCCTCCACATGACATTTTTCGGATCAAGATCCCGGTGACTGACCACCATGATCCGGGAAGTTTCCGTCTGAGCATTCCGCGCCGCCTGATTCCAATTAATGAGGTCCTGCACTGCCTGTTCGTATTGAAATCTCCATGCTTCGCAGCCAGAGACGCATGCCGCGCGTTCCAAATACGAATTCCAGTCAAAGGCAGGGACACTGTCCTCCTCTGGCGCTATCCCCTCAACCTGAAGATCCGCGCTGTGGATCTTTCCCAAAAGATCGCCGATTTTGCTGCAATGCATTTCTGTCAGCTCCGGCGCAAAAATTGATCTTGCATCCAGCCAGTCGAAAACCATATAATATGCGCCTTCGACTTCATGGATTCGCTTTCCATGATGTAAAAACGCCACAACGGCAGGGACTCTTCCGCTCAGAGCTGCCGCTATTCTCTCTGCATTTTCTGTATTGTTCAATGCATTGGGCCGCTTGACGATCTCACTGTTGAGCACCTTGACCGCGTATATGCCGCGGGAGGTCTGAACCCGGAACATCCTGTGGAGCAGCCCGCCGCGCACTTCTGCAGGCGCCGACACCAATTCTCCCAGATCCAGCATTTTCAGTAAGTGTTCGATATGCATATTACAACCTCATATTCCTGTTTGCCCTGTGTGCGCACTTATGTTATACTATACACAGATAAAATCTTACTCATCCATGCAGAGTAACTAACGGAGAAACCATGCTCACAGGTGTATATATCGCAACAAAAAAAGACGGCACTACCTACTGCCGCTCCAACATTACATACCGCAGCAAACACATCAGCCTCGGCAGCTTTGACACGGAGGAGGAGGCACACAAAGCCTACCTCACCGCTTGTGCCCTTCTGCAGCAGGAACCGCCTCTTTCCATCGAAGATGCCCTCGACCTGACCCAGTATCTGTCCTTCAACAAGCTTGTGTCGCTCATCAACTACCGGGACAACGGGATGTATCTGCCCACCCCGATCTACCTGCGCAAGAATTATTTCAGCTACTACCTCGACAGCAATCGGGAGCTCAAGTTCGATATCGATGACCTGTTTTACTACAGCAGCCATCGGATCATGCAGCGGCAGGGGCATCTGTACGTCAACGATTACGGGATGCAGGTCACGCTGCAGAGCCGCTATGGCATCAAAAGCCATGCGGTCTGCGGGCGGGACTATGTCTTCGTCAACGGAGACCCCTCTGATTTCCGCTACTCCAATATTGAAATCATCAACCCCTATTTCGGAGTGATCCGCATCGAGAAAAACGGCGGATATCGCTACCGGGTCAGAATCCATATCAAAGGGAACCACACCATCGGCACTTACAAGAGCCCTAAGAAAGCCGCCATTGCCTACAACAAGGCGGTAGATCTGGCACATCAGGCCGGAATCCGCAAGATGTTCCCCGAAAACTATATCGAAGGCCTCTCCGCCAGCGAATACGCAGATATCTACACCTCCGTGCGGATTTCACAAAAATATCTCGACTACCTCTCACTTTGACTGGTTGATATAGTTCACCAGCCCCTCACAGTCGATAATCTTCTGCATAAAGGGCGGGAATGCCTGCCCCTGGAATTTCTCGCCGGTGGTCACGTCGGTGATCACGCCGGAGTCGAAATCCACCTCCACCTCATCTCCCGCACTGACAGCTTTTGCCGCCTCGGGGCACTCAATGATCGGCAGGCCGATATTGATGGCGTTGCGGTAAAAGATCCGCGCAAAGGTCTCTGCGATCACACAGCTTACGCCCGCCGCCTTGATAGAGATGGGAGCATGCTCTCTCGATGAGCCGCAGCCGAAATTCTTGCCGGCGACAATGAGATCACCCGCGCTGACCCGGTTCACAAAATCCTTGTCGATATCCTCCATGCAATGCGTCGCCAGCTCCTTCGGGTCTGAGGAGTTTAAGTATCTTGCCGGGATGATCACATCCGTATCCACATTGTCTCCGTATCGAAACACATGTCCATGTGCAGCTTTCATAATTTCTCCTTCCAAATATCACTTATATTTACAGTACTTCCTCCGGTCCGGAAATTTTTCCGGTCACGGCTGACGCCGCCGCCACTGCCGGGCTCGCCAGATACACCTCAGACTCCACATGTCCCATACGGCCGACAAAGTTGCGGTTTGTGGTGGAGACACAGCGCTCCCCCTCCGCCATGACGCCCATGTATCCGCCCAGGCACGGCCCGCAGGTCGGCGTGCTGACGATCGCACCTGCCTCGATGAACGTGCGGATCAGCCCCTCCTCCATGGCGTCCAGATAGATCTGCTGAGTGGCTGGGATCACAATGACGCGCAGGCCTTTTTTCACCTTCCGCCCCTTTAAAATGCCGGCGGCAACGCGCAGGTCATCCATGCGTCCGTTCGTGCAGGAACCGATCACCACCTGATCAATGGCAATATCCCCCACCTCGTCGATGGTTCTCGTGTTCTCCGGAAGATGCGGGAACGCCACGGTGGGCTTTAAGGTGCTGAGGTCAATCGTGTACTCCTCGTCGTACTCCGCATCCGCATCTGCCTCATACTCCACGAAGGGACGGCTGCTGTGCTCCTTCATGTACTCACGCGTCAGATCGTCTACCGGGAAAATTCCGTTTTTCGCACCTCCCTCAATCGCCATGTTGGCGATCGTAAAGCGGTCATCCATGGTCAGGTACTGAATCCCGTCCCCCACAAACTCCATGGAGCGGTACAGCGCGCCGTCCACACCGATCATTCCGATGATGTGAAGGATCACATCCTTGCCGCTGATCCATTTGGCGGGCTTTCCGGTAATGTTGAATTTGATGGCAGAAGGCACCTTAAACCACGCCTTGCCCGTAGCCATGCCTGCAGCCATATCCGTGCTGCCGACTCCGGTGGAGAACGCGCCCAGCGCCCCGTATGTGCAGGTGTGGGAGTCCGCGCCGATGATCACATCCCCCGCGACTGTCAGCCCTTTTTCCGGCAAAAGCGCGTGCTCGATCCCCATCTCTCCCACATCAAAAAAATTCGTGATGTCGTGCTTGCAGGCAAACTCTCTCACGCACTTGCAGTGCTGGGCGGATTTAATATCCTTGTTCGGTACAAAATGGTCCATCACCAGCGCAATCTTATCCTTGTGGAACACATCGCCGCCCCTCATCTTCTCGATCTCGTGGATCGCCACCGGAGAGGTGATATCATTGCCCAGAACCAGATCCAGCTCCGCCTCAATGAGCTGTCCGGCCTGCACATGATCCAGCCCGGCATGTGCGGCGAGAATCTTCTGAGTCATTGTCATTCCCATGATTCTATCCTCCTGTCATTTTCTGTAAACATATTTACCATAACTCATTCTCGTGGTAAAATCAAGTATAACTATTAAACAGACGGAGGGACATTATGAGAGAACAATTACACACCATCCCCATCACCGAGGCGATGGAAAATGCGGGGGAATGCCCCTTTTGCTACATCGAGCGCAGAACCGAGGCGCATTCTCTGGACTTCGTGCTCGGGCACTGCGCGTCCTACATGGAGGCGGATATCCGGGACCTGACGGACAAGGCGGGCTTTTGCCGCACCCATTTCAAGAAAATGTTTGACTACGGAAATTCTCTGGGGAACGCATGGATTTTAAAGACACTCTACATGCGCCATATGGAGGAAATGGACAAGGCGTTCAAGCACTTTAAACCGGAATCAGCCGGAAAAAAGGGGCTGTTTGCCAAAAAAGGCGAGACCGGCAATTCCATCGTGGACTGGATCAACAAGCGTGAGGAATCCTGCTTCATCTGCGCCCGCGTGGGCAAGACATTCGCCGCCTACATGAACACCTTCTTTGACATGTACAAGAGCGATTCCGGCTTCCGCAGACAGGTTGCGGAGACAAAGGGATTCTGCCTCTCTCATTTTAAACTGCTCTGCGAGGAGGCGGACCGCGTGCTCTCTGAGCGCGAGCGCTCGGACTTCTATCATGCGATGCTGCCCCTGATGAAAGAAAATTTCAGCCGCATCTACGAGGATGTGGCCTGGTTTATCGAAAAATATGACTACAAAAACAAGGACGCGGACTGGAAGGACTCCAAGGACGCGATCCAGCGCAGCATGCAAAAACTGCGGGGCAACGATCCCTCGCTGCCGCCGCATGTGTTAAAGAAATGATACCAGGGTCACTTCATAACTATATTAACTATCTTCCCGGGCACGTAAA
>CAZWRT010000069.1:0-13410 GCA_964636375.1 uncultured Lachnobacterium sp.
CCTACTATCGAAATTGTAATTTCTGGAATTACTACCGGGCTTGAATTCTTACTTGGTATATTGTCTTGGGTGCTGGATGCAGCAATTTTCGTTGCGGATGCAATTATCGAAAATTGGAGCTGGATCAGCCCGATAATTTATAGTGTAGCTGGGGCTTTGGCAGTATATTACGGATGGCAATTAGCAGTAAACACGATCAACCTTGCTAGCAGGGGAATTCATATATTGATGGCGAAGGCACAGACGATACATGCAATAGCAACGGGGGGTTTAGCAACTGCCACAGAAGCGGAAGCTATCGCACAAGAGGGACTGAATACGGCTATGTACGCTTGCCCGATTGTATGGATTATCGTTCTCATTTTTGCTTTGATTGCCGCCTTGATTTTGTTATGGGACAACTGTGAAGGGTTCCGTCATTTCATGGTTGACATGTGGGCAAGTCAAGCTAAAGCGTTGGGGCAATTTTATAACAGCACTGTTGTACCAGTTGGCAATGGAATCATATCTGTGCAAAATGAAATTGTGGATTCGCTGAGAAACAGTTGTATCAATATTGTTAATCTTATAGCCGACATGGCAATATCTGCTGTAAATAATATAAGTTGGCTGACGGACACAATGCGAAACATGATAGGTCTTTACAATCAGATTGCCGGCGTATTTGGTGGTACTCAAATCAATGCGGACTTTGTATTAAGTGAACAGGGAATCGAGGCAATGCGTGAAGAAGCCCTATCCAATATAGACTCCATTACTGCCAGTATGACCGTTTCAAAATTACCAGAACTTGATTTAGATAACTTCAACTCGTTAGTTGACAGTTATGCTGACGCAGCAAGAGATTTTAGGGTATCTGATTTTATAAATAGCATGTTATCTGATCTATTTGGCAATATTGATGATCAGCCATTTAATCCCGAGGATTACATAAGCGACTATCGTGACTTGCTTGATAGGATTGGAAACGGTGTTGATGATATTGCAGAAAATACCGGGACTATGGATGTAACCGCGGAAGAATTGAAATACCTTCGGGATATTGCGGAGCAGGATGCAATCAACCGATTCACAACGGCAGAGATTCGCATTGAACAGACGAACCACAACACCATAAAGAACGGCATGGACTTAGACGGTATCATGTCCGGCATGACCGATATGGTGAATGAAGCTATCGACATTGCGACGGAAGGGGTGCATGACTAATGGGAAAGCACCGTCATTATAGGAGGTGTTTTTCTTTACCCTTACACTTATCAATGAATGTGTTTTCGTGGCTATATGGGGCTTATATGAGTTGTCAGCAATGGAATAAGGTGTTATAATTCATTGTATGTGGAGTTAGAGTAGTTTATTTTGTTCAATTTGTATGAGGACTGAACTTCTTACCAGTTGCTTACAAAAAGCCTGAAAATGCTTATAAAATGAGGGTTTGAAACTATCAAAGAGATAGGCAACAGATATACAAATTCACAACAGACTCCGCAGGAAAATTCTGCGGAGTTTTTTGTCTTAACATTTAGGGTCATTTGGGTTATAATAATATTTAAGAACAATTTGAATCATATGAGGTGATTGTGTGTGTGATGTAAAGAAATATGAAAAAATCTATGAAGATATAAAAAATCTACAACCAGAAGATACCTTACAGCTGGTGCTAGAGGCAGAAACAGAAGAGCAAAGAAGTTTCTATGAAATGGTGGGTGATTTTCTACTACAAAGGAAACAGCGTCAGGTAATAGAAAGGAAACTCTTCTAGTGAGAAAATATATACTGATAGCGGGTGTCAACGGGGCTGGGAAATCAACTTTATATCAGTCTCTGCAGAGTTTGCAGGATATGCCGAGAGTGAATACCGATGAGATATTGAGAACTTTTGGCGATTGGAGGAATACGGGAGATGTTATGACTGCCGGGAAAGTCGCAGTAAAGAAAATTCTGCAATATTTTGATGAGGGTACAACGTTTAATCAGGAAACTACATTGTGTGGTAAATCAATTACAAAGAATATCGAAAAGGCTAGAAAAAAGGGCTACTTTATTGAACTTCACTATATTGGAGTTGAAAGCGTGGATATTGCGAAGGAAAGGGTATTGGGACGGGTAAAACAAGGTGGGCATGGGATTGCGGAGAAAGACATTGAAAGAAGATATGTTGAAACATTTGATAATCTGAAGCTTGTTTTGGGGAAATGTGATTTAGTGGCATTTTATGATAATACAACAGAATTTCGCAGATTTGCGATTTACAAAAATGGACAACCAATAAGAGTTTCACATAACGTACCGATTTGGTATAAAAGATTTATAGAAGATGTTGAATAGCGATATAAGATTCAGTTGGTAAGGTATAGCAAGAAGCAAAAAATATTATGGGAAGTGACAGGTAACTAACAAATTGATTGAGAATGTCAGATAATAACGAGTTGAAACTATCCAAACGATAATACAGTATAAAGTAAATCGCAATCTCCGAGAGTATGTCTTTCGGAGATTGATTTAGGTTAAAGGCTTTTATTTGACATCTTTTTTAATACTGGTATAATGAATGATGCCATAATGTTGTTTTAGTCAGAAGTGTTTTCTGTGACAAAGTTTTTCGGTTCAAGGCGTGGGGAAGAAGGGAGCGAAACAATATGAGCTGTTTACAGCGTAAAATAAACCGTCTGCTTGCGTTTATCCTGCTGTTCGGCATGATCATGTGCGGCGGGCTGCCGGTTCAGGCGAGTGAGACCGGCAATGGGAAGAGGGTGGTTCGCATTCCCTGCGGGATCAATGACTTTTTGCGCTTTGACGAGAACGGTGCGCCGGAGGGATACTGTAAGAATTATCTGGATGGGCTGGCGCAAATCAATAAATGGGAATATGAATATGTAGAGGCGACCTGGACGGAGGCAGTGGATATGCTGGACAAAGGGGAAATAGACATCCTGTTCCCCACCAATTACATGCCTGAGCGAGAGAGTACGATGGACTTTTCGAAGATATCGGGGGGTTACACAGCACTCGGCCTGTTTGCCCGGGCAGACAGTGGCTATGGGTATGAGAATTTTTCCTCGTTCAGCGGCGCCAGAATTGCCGTGACCGAAGGTACTACCAATGTGAGCGAGCTTGCGGCGTATGCAAAGGCGCACGATTTTACATACGAACAAGTGTACATTAACGATTACGATGATAAAGTTCGCGCGCTGGAGCAGGGCGATGTTGATATGGTGATCTTCACCGCGGCAAATGAGGTGCCCGATGCGGTTCTCGTGGCGCTCCTGGATGCTTCGCCGTTTTACTATACGGTAAAAAAAGGCAACAAGGAGATTCTTGATGAACTGGACCGCGGCATGCAGCAGATGCTCAAGGATTTCACGGACGTGGTGGCAGAAACGTTAACCAGCGCCCTTGTGGGCAATAACAGCAATCCTATGGCACTGCTGGAGGAAGAACAGGAATTCATTGAATCGGGAGCGGAAGTTGTTGTTGGTTTTTATGAGGAAACCGAGCCGCTGGCCTATGTGAATAAAGACGGGGGATACGGCGGCCTTTATATTGAACTGCTGGAATATGTCAGTGACGTTTATGGGTTTAATATAACTTTTTATCCCATCAGCCGGGAATATAACTGGCAGGATATTCTCGAGCACGGAGACATTGATTTCTATATTGGCGCATCCTCGGACGTCGTTTCCAAGAACACAGATTACCGCACGGCGGATGTGTTTGTCGAGTATGAGAATGTCCTGGTTAAAAAGAATACTTCCGCATTTCGATTGCCGGAGTCGCCGGTCATCGCACTGACGAACGGGCGTGCATACTGGGAGACGAACATGCCGGAGGGATTGGAGCACGCGAGGATCAAATTATACCGCTCTGCAAAGGAATGTCTTATTGCCGTTCAGCATGGAGAGGCCGATGCAACGCTGATCAACAATATCGAGTTTAATTACCAGTCAAAAAATGCCCGGTTTTCAAACCTGACACTGCTGGAAAAATACCGTTATCCATCGAACGCAAGTCTGGTGGCGGTTGGGAATGTGGATCCGGTCATGTTCTCCACGATTGAAAAGGCAGTCAAATATGTGCCGCAGGAATACGCCTCCGGTGTGATCAATGACTATCTGAATATGACGTACAGATCCGAGTCATTTTTGGACCGCCTGTATGCGTCAAGCCAGGTTCTGTTCATTATAGGTGTTTTGCTCGTGGTGGCGGCTGTGATGTTTGTTGTGATCCGGATAGCGCGCAAGCGTCAGAACGCTCTTATACTGCAGGTAAAGAAGCGGGAGCAGCACCAGTTGAAGATACTTGCCGCACTGAGCAGTAACTATTGTTCGGTCTACTATACGAACCTGAATGAGAATCATTGTGAGGCAGTGCAGCTCGTGGAAGGCGCAGAAGAGCAGGCTGGCGGGAGGCTCAGAATTTTGTCCACCTACACAGAATCTATACAGCAGTATGTGGACAATTATGTGACCGCGGAGTACAGGGAAAAACTTTTGAACCTGTGCGACCCGCAGGTGATGGTCCGTCAGCTCGAGGAAAAGAAGGACTTTGCTATCCGCTATCAGGTCAAACCGAATGACAGCCATCTCAATTTTTTTGAGATGAATTTTGTACACGCGGGGGTTGATGAGCAGGAACATGCGATGGTGTTTGGAATCCGCTGTGTGGACGAGGTGGCAAAAGAGGAGAGCCTGCACAAGCAGATCTTAAAGGATTCTTTGGATGCCGCCAACCGTGCCAGCACGGCTAAATCGGAGTTCCTGTCGAAAATGTCCCATGACATCAGGACTCCCATGAACGGAATTATCGGAATGACCGCGCTCGCCTCGACTTATGCGGACGATCCGGTTCGTGTGCGTGAAACGCTGGATAAGATTGCTACATCCAGCCGGCATCTGTTGGGACTGATCAATGAAGTGCTGGACATGAGCAAGATTGAGTCCGGGACAATCAAACTGACAGAGGAGGAATTCAATCTCTCTGAACTGATCAGCAATCTTCTGGTCATGCTGCAGCCGGATATAGACCAGCATCGCCACAATCTGAGTGTCCATATGGAAAATCTCAAGCATGAGGATGTGATCGGCGATCATCTCCGTATACAGCAGGTGTTTATGAACCTGCTGAGCAACGCGATCAAGTATACGCCGGATGGAGGGCAAATTTCCCTCACGGTCCGGGAGAACCCGATCCGGGTGAGCGACCAGAGCAGCTACGTGTTTATCTTTGAGGATAACGGAGTTGGGATGACGGAGGAGTTTTTGGAGCATCTGTTTGAACCGTTCAGCCGGGCGGATGACCTGCGGACCAGCAAAATTCAGGGTACGGGTCTGGGAATGGCGATCACGCAGAGCATTGTGCGCCTGATGAACGGGAATATTAAGGTAGAGAGCACAGTTGGCAAGGGAACTACCTTTACCGTATTGTTCTATCTGAAACTTCAGAAAGAAAAAGAGAAGAAGGCGGAGAATTCATCCGATTCTTCTAATATGCTGAGTGCGATTGCATCGAGTGATTACAAGGGGCGCCGAGTTCTGGTGGTGGAGGACAACAGCATCAACCGCGAGATTGTGTGCGAGATTTTAAAGATGGCGGGGATTCAGGTTGAGGAAGCCACGGACGGAAAGGAGGCGCTGGATATGTTTGCCGCCTCTGAGAGCGGTTACTACGACCTCGTTCTCATGGATGTACAAATGCCGGTGATGAACGGCTATGAGTCAACCCGGGCGATCCGTGCATTAAACCACCCGGATGCGGAGAAAATTCCGATCATTGCCATGACTGCCAATGCTTTTGCGGAGGATGTCCAGAATGCAAAGGCTGCCGGCATGAATGAACATCTGTCAAAGCCGATTGAGTTTAAACGCCTGAGTGAGGTTCTGCAGAAATGCTTTGAATCGCAGTCACAGGGATAATTCGGTTTACAAGAATACGGAACATTGTTATAATGGTTGCAATAAACTCATGAGCTCAGAGAGGATTTTTCAATGGATCAGGAAAGCAGACCAAAGGAAGAAAAGCAGGAGGACAAGAAAAAGGAGCGCAGGAAGATGCTCATCGAGATTGGCGTTTATGTAGTGATTCTTGCGACGATCTACATCACGTTTCACTTCTTTCTCATGCTGGGGCGCATCCCTTCTGAGAGCATGGAACCGACGCTGATGGTGCACGACTGGACGGTCGCAGACCGGCATGCATATAAAAACAAGGCACCTGCGCGCGGTGATAAGATTATCTTCTACTCTCATGAGGAGGAGGAATCCATGTGCAAGCGTGTGATCGGATTGCCGGGTGAGAAAGTGACCTTTGTGGGAGGTCATGTGTATATTGACGGTGAGCCGCTGGATGAGTCGGCGTATCTGGATGAGAGTGTGCGGACGGAGTGCGACGATGAGTTTTTGGTACCGGAGGACAGTTACTTTATGCTTGGAGATAACCGGGAGATCTCGCTGGATTCCAGATTCTGGGAGGATCCGTACATCCATATTGACGATATCCAGAGCAAGATCTTTTTTGTGATACCTTTCCACAAGCTGCCTTGGTTTTAGTCGGTGTATGCCGCGAGGATGGAAAATATGCTGCATGTTTTTAGATGGGGGTAATGAAAATGTATACGACGAGAGAGTTACAGGATGAGATCATACGTCTGAAAAAGGAAAAAGACGTCTGTATTTTGGCACATGCCTACCAGTCTCATGATATCTGGGAGGTCGCAGATTTTGTGGGAGATTCCTATGGGCTGAGCAGGCAGGCGGCGCAGGCAGAGCAGAAGACGGTGTTGATGTGCGGCGTGCGCTTCATGGCGGAGACAGTGAAAATTTTGTCCCCGGAGAAAAAGGTTCTTCTCTCAAGTGCGGACGCAGGCTGTCCGATGGCGGAGCAGATGGATGTGGAGATGATCGCCCGGGAAAAACAGATGTATCCGGATTATACGGTGGTGGCGTACATCAACACCACCTCGGAGCTCAAGACGATTTGTGATGTGTGCGTGACCTCTGCCTCGGCGGTTCAGATTGTGAAGAATATCGAGAACAGGAATATTTTGTTTATCCCGGACTGCAATCTGGGGCGCTGGGTGGCGAACCAGCTTCCGGAGAAAAATATCAAGCTCCTGCAGGGCGGCTGTCCGATCCATGCGCGGATGTCCGTGCAGGATGTGGAGGCGGCAAGGAATGCACATCCCAATGCGCTGCTCCTTGTGCACCCGGAATGTCTGCCGCAGGTGAGTGCGCAGGCCGACTACATAGGGAGCACCACCGGAATCATGAATTACGCAAAAAAGAGCGGCGCAGACGAGTTCATTATCGGAACGGAGAACAGTATTGTACAGCATCTGCAGTTTGAATGTCCCGACAAGCGTTTTTATCCGTTATCTAAGGACTGCGTCTGCCATAACATGAAGCTGACGACTCTGGGTGATGTCTACGCCTGTGTGCAGGGTATTGGGGGCGAGGAGATCACACTTGCAGACGAAGTGAGAGAGAAAGCGAAACGCTGTATTGATGCGATGATGACATTAAGTGCGCACATTTAACCTCTGTAAATCGTTATACCTATCAAAAGGAGGTATAACAGATGACAACTTTTTTTACTCTTTATCGCTATGAGATGAAGAAAATATTTCAGAAATGGAGTGTCAGGGTCACGCTTGCCATTCTGGCAGTCACTGTGGTCAGCAGTTATCTGCTGGAGCATATCGGCAACTATTATGTGGACGGTGAGCTGATGGGCTCGCATTGGGATATTCTCAAAACTGATATGGAATATGCCAGAGCGCTCGATGGCAGAGTGATCGACGAGACGCTGCTTGGGGAGATGCTAGACGCCTATCAGTCGATCCCGGAGACGGAGGGGCACTACATACTCACGGAGGAGTATCAGAAAAACGCCAGGCCCTACAGCGAGATTTTATATTTCGCTGCGGCAATGATGAACATTGACCGCAACCTGCTGATGTCTTCATGGAAGCCGGATATGGAGGAGCTGTACGCAAGCCGCCGGAGCATGATGGAGAACAGCTGGGAGGGGACGTATCTGACGGAGCGTGAAAAAGATTTTTGGAGGGCGAAGGAGGATCAGATCGAAAAACCTGTCGTCTACCGTGCGCATATGTTCTACGAGGAGCAGTTCTCGGCGTTCATGTCGGTTGGTATTTTGGCGCTCATCGCCATATCGGTCTGTCTGTCCGGAGTGTTTTCCGAGGAACATGCCCGAAAGACGGACCAGCTCATCTTATCCTCCGCCTGTGGAAGGACATCGCTCTACTGGGCGAAGTTCCTTGTGGGCAGCAGTTTCGCCGGAATCGTTGCCATAAGTATTTCCGTTGTCTCCGTGGTCACGGCATTTTTGCTATATGGTGGAGGGGGATGGGACGCGGCATTCCAGTTTATCTTTCGGTATTCCTCTCTGCCCATCAACTGTGGTCAGGCGATGCTCATTGCCTATGGGGTACTCCTCATCACTTCGGTGTTTTTCTCCGTGCTGATCATGCTCATCTCTGAGGTGACGCGAACCTCTATTGCGGGGGCTTCCATCGGTACGGCCATGATTATTGCCACGATGATGTTTTCCTCGCTGCCTGACGAGTACCGGGTGCCCGCCCAAATCTGGGACTGCCTGCCGACGAACATTCTGTTCGTTTGGAATCTTTTTAGTGAGCGCCTGTTCCCGATGTTCGGCACTTTTCTGACTGCCTGTCAGGCAGTGCCCGTGATCTATCTGATCGTGGGGATCATTCTGGTTTTGGGCGGCAAGGAGGTATATAAAAGGGCACAGGTGTAAAAAATAGTGAAAGGTTTAGCCGCTCGTGTTCCGCGAGCGGCATTTTCACAATAAACCATCCAACCGTAGGTTGGACGAATTGCACACGCATCAAACTGACGCGTCATTGTTTTTATGGCCGCATATCTGTAAACTGTAATTGCAGCTGCAGAAAATCGAAAGTGAGGTAATTTATATGACTGCAATTAAAATTAACGAGCAGATTGCTTTCCTTAGAAAGCAGAAGGGTCTTACGCAGGAGGAGCTCGCCAATTCGCTCGGGGTGACCAACCAGAGCGTATCCAAATGGGAGTCGGCGCAGTGCTGTCCGGATATTCAGCTTCTGCCGAATATTGCGGAGTTGTTTGATGTTTCCGTAGATGAACTTCTCGGGTATAAACCTACGGTTGGACTGGGCGATATCTGCCTCAAGATTAAGGACTACTTCGCGGCTTTGCCTGAAAAGGAATCATTTATTAATGCATATCGCCTTGCAGCGCTCCTACACGAAGTGGCTTCAACCGATGGGTATAAGAGGTTCCTTCCATGGGACGAAAAGGACTATTCGGTTGAGTCGGTTTCCTATGGAGGATGCTCTGTTTGTTCGGAACCGGAGGGCAGCACTGCCAGAAAGCATAACAGCATATTCTTTTCCGTGAGTGAAGGATATGTTTCTCCGAACCGAGTCCAACTGCGAGACCTTATGCTCACATTGGAGCAGTTTTCGGATTTGAACGCACTGAAGGTACTGTATGCTTTGTACGACTTAACGCTTGCAGACTTCGATCTCTATGTAACGGTGGATGAAATAGCTCATACGGCGGATCTCGAGAGCAGGGAAGTCGAAACTGTACTTAAAGATATGCCCTTGACTGTCAAAGAGGAGGATGGCATATTCAAGTACAGACTGGAATGCTCCATTTCCATTCTCCCGTCCCTGTTTTGTTTTTTATATAAATGATAAAAAGTTCCAACCTTTTCAGATTCTCGTGTCTATATGGGTGAAAGCTTTCAATGAGGTGCAGACAAGTGAACAGACAGGACGTAGAGAAAACGATATCTGAATACCTGAAGCCTATATTCGGCTTTGCCCTGAAACGGTGCAAAAGCATTCACGACGCAGAGGATCTGTCGCAGGAAATTGCGGTAAGGGCGTTTCGCGCGCTTCTTATTAAGGACGATGTTGCTGACATGGGTAAGTTTATATGGACGGTTGCCCATAATATGCTCAGCAACTATTATCGCGATACTGCGAAAAGTATAGTCGGTGTTTCGATTGATGAGGTCGCGGAGCTGATAGCAGATCCGTTCTCTGAGATCGACACCGGCGATAACACAGAATCAATCCATCGCCTCCAGACTGAGATTGCTTACCTTTCTAAGCTGCAAAGAAGAATTGTGATTGCGTATTATTTTGAGAATCGCAAGCAGGCAGAGATAGCCCGGGAACTGAGTATTCCTCTCGGCACTGTCAAATGGCACTTGTTTGAAGCGAAAAAAGAATTGAAGCGAGGTATGGATATGACGAGAAAAGCAAGCGAACTCAAATTTAACCCGATTAAGTTCCACTCCTACGGCATCAACGGTTCCGTTGGCACGAAGTCCCTGGACGAGTTCTTCCGTTCGACACTGTCGCAGAACATCTGCTATTGTGTGCGCAATTCGGCAAAGACGGTAAATGAGATTGCCGATGATCTGGGGGTATCCCCTGTGTATGTTGAAACCGAAGTTGAATTCCTTGAGGAATACGGTTTTCTGCAGGCGCAAAAGGATAAGTACATTGTCAACTTCATCATCAGTGAGCCGACTGCAGAGCAGCTAATCATGCAGAACAATATGTACAGGCGGGCCGCGGAGCTGTTCGCAAATGATCTTTATGATGAGCTGGTTTCTTCAGGCATCCTTGATGATCCGGACATTCTGTGCGGGCAGACCGATGAACCGATTTCCCAGGCTGAGCCTCCCAGGGCAGACCGCAATTTCATTTTGTGGTCGCTGATTCCTTATATCACTGCGTGGTCGGGCGAGAAACTGATGGATAAAAGCATCACGTTTGAAGAAGTGGCGACGATCCGCCCGGACGGTGGGAATAATATTTTCTATGCAGATGTTGTTCGGGATGGAATGATTCTTCCGGATGACTATGTGCGCATGCAGAACTGGTACGGACCGATGTGGAACGGAGGTGACTACCAGATGATGTGGCAGATTGATTCGGAATGGTCCGACAGAGCACCTGCTATGGAGAGAAACGTTCCTGAAGAGCACGAGAGAGTTATTACCCTTTATAACTGGGAGAAATATAACAGTGTCACAAAATCTGATTACGCGTGGCTCTCAGAACGTGGATACATTAAAACCAACGGTGATTATGACGGTCAATTCAAATCCAGATGGCAAATCGTTGTCCTGGCAAGTAATGAGATCAAGGATAAATTGCTCGCCATCGGAGAACGTGTTAAGGAAAAGTATAAGTCTGAATTCGATGCTCTGAAGGCACCTTACACTGAGGCGGTACTGGAGTCCGTTCCGGCGCATCTTAGGAAAGTGATGGCGTATGAGCTGCAGTTTGTATTTCATTCGGATGGCTGGTTCCTGATGCACTGCATCACGGTGCTTCTAAAGAACGGCAAGCTGAAGGAACCCACCGAAGGTCAGAGAAAATCACTGATCACCCTGATTGCCAACATATAAACGATACGGCCGCTGCAGGTTATCCTGTGGCGGCTCTTCTCTGGTGGACTCCCGGCTTTACAATGCCGGGGGCGTTTGATATAATTTTTGCAAATGTGAGCCTGTTGGCACAAAGGAACAGGATTGCAGAAAGGCGGATTATCATTATGGCAGAATATAAAGAGAGCACCGAAAATCCATTGCATCGGCAGTTCGGGGTCTGGAGCAACACGATTTACATATTAAAAAAGGTGAGGCAATATAGTCCGGCGGCGATTCCGATTGCTCTTATGGGAATTGTATGCGGCTCAATATTATCTTACTACTGGGGAATTGTCGGCAAATATGTGATTGACCTTGTGCAGGCGGATATTGCGGACAATATGGACGCGCTTTTAAAGCTCATGCTGATTGCCGGTGTAATCGCCGGCATATTGACATTTGGCAGTGCTTTTTCCCAGAATAAGACCTGGTATCGCTTTATTTTTACGAGAATGCAGATGATCACAGAGCGGGTGGACAGGGCGCTGAGCCTGAATTATCAGATGCTGGAGAAACCCGACGTGCTGGACATCCATGAGCGTGCAACCCAGGCTACGGGTGGAAACAGCAGCGGCGTGGAGGGCATGATGAACCTGATGGTGACATTGGGAAGAAATCTGTTTACCGTGATTGTGACCTTCGCGGCTGTCACGGTTCTGAACTGGAGTCTGATTATCTGTCTTGTCGCTCTGGGGATTCTTCAATCTCTGTATCATCGCAAAATGCTCAGGGAGGCAAAGCGGGAGGTGTGGAATAAACTGGCCCCGATATGGAGACAGGTGAACTATATGGCGCGTATTACGCAGGATTTTGATTACGCGAAGGATATCCGCCTGTTCAACCTGAGTGGTTTTCTGATGAAAAAGCAAAGGGAAGTGTTTGCCAAAAGGGAAGAACGGATTGATTATGACAAGGATATTTGGTTCCGGCATTCGGTGTCGGCCCAGCTTATGTATCTGGTCGGAAAAGGGCTGATTTATGCGGCTTTGTTTTATGCTGTCCTGAAAAAAGGGATGTCCATTGGTAATTTTACCATGTACTTTGCGCTGGCGGTGTCTTTTTCCGAAAGCCTGATGCAGTTTCTGCATCGGTTCAATGATTACGAGAGGGCTTCTCTGGAAGTGGATGATTTCAGGTCCTTTATGGAGCTTGACATGGAAGAGGAGGAAGATACCGTTCCGATTCCGGAAGCGCAGGACTACACCATAGAATTTCATGACGTCTGCTATCGCTATCTCAAGCAGGAGAAGAATGCGGTGGATCACCTGAACATGGTTTTGCATCCGGGGGAAAAGCTGGCGGTGGTAGGTCTGAACGGCGCCGGAAAGACGACGATGATCAAGCTTCTGCTCCGGCTTTATGATCCAACGGAAGGGGTTATCACATTAAACGGAGTGGATATCCGGAAATTTAAAAGAGAGGAATACTATAAGCTTTTTTCACCTGTATTCCAGAATATAGAAGTGCTGGCATTTCCCATTGCGGAGCATATTTCCATGAAGGCCGCGGAGGATACGGACCGTGACCGGGCGCAGGCGGCAGCAGCTGAGGCGGGTCTGTGGGATAAAATAAGCTCGCTGCCAAAAGGAATCGATTCCGAACTGCTGAAGATTGTGGACGAAGAGGGAATCGATCTGTCTGGCGGCGAAAAACAGAAGCTGGCCCTGGCCCGCGCATTGTACAAATCCGCACCGCTGGTAGTGCTGGATGAGCCCACATCCGCGCTGGATGCACTGGCGGAGCAGCAGCTTTACGAGCGGTTTAATCATATGATCGGGAAGAAATCTGCAGTTTATATTTCCCACCGGCTTGCGTCTACCAGATTCTGCGACAATGTGGCAATGTTTGTGGACGGGAGAATGGTCGAGTACGGAAGTCATGATGAGCTCATGGAAAAGGGCGGGAAATATGCCCAGATGTTTGAGATGCAGGCGCAGT
>CAZWRT010000070.1:0-13208 GCA_964636375.1 uncultured Lachnobacterium sp.
ACAGCATTGCCGCAGGCTGATCAAAGATAGCGGTAAAAACCTCTACATGCAAAGCCTTGGTCAGTTCCCGGTAATTGCAGTCTGCCAATTCCGGGAACATCGCATGCGCGAAGGCTTCTCTGTGCAGAATGTCATGGATGGCATCCTTCCAGGGTTCCAGGGGTGGGGCAAAGGCTGGGCGATTTTTCATATGCTCGCGCAGATACAGGTCATAGAGGATATATTCCTTTAACTTGGAAATTTGTTCCTGTGCATTCATGCAGACACAAGCACTTCCAAACTCCAGCAAAATCTCATATTTCTGTAAACGGGAGGACTGCACTCCGAACAGCCCATGCCTCTCATACCATGCCGCAAGGCGGTCATACATGGCATAGGGACTGTCAAAATAAGGACACAGGAATTCTAATGTATTTGAAAACTGGCCGCTGTTATAGTAAATTTCCACCATTTCTTCCACCTGCTTCAGATGGCAGATATCCTCGTAGGAAAGCCATTTGGTCGAAAGCACCTCATAGGGAGGCTGGCTGGTGTACAGCAGTTCATAAACCGGAGCAAGCCGTTCCATTTCAGATCCCTTCAGCACTTTGAGAAAACCCAGCTGCAGCTGCTGCGGACGGAGGGCATACACATCATTAAAAGAGATCCGGAACCGATGCAGATCCTCGAAGGGAAGACCGGCGATCAGATCCAGATGGATGTGGATATTTCTCCAAGAGGAGATGCGCTGCACGATGGCGGAAACTTTGGAAAAATCCATTTTGCGGTGGATTTCGGCAATGGTTTCCTCACAGGTCGACTGCACGCCAATCTCCAGTTGTACAGCGCCGGGGCGCAGCTGCGCCATCACGGCGAAATAATCCTCGTCCAAAAGATCGGCGGCGATTTCAAAGTGAAAGTTTGTCACGCCGTTGTCATGCTCCAAAATATGCCGCAAGATGGGCAGGGCATGTTCTTTTTTACAGTTAAAGGTGCGGTCAACAAATTTCACTTGGGGAACCCGTTTTTCCAAAAAGAAATCCAGTTCCCTGCAAACCTGTTCGGTAGAGCGGAAATCCATGGCTTTGTCAATAGAGGAAAGACAATAGCTGCAGGAAAACGGGCAGCCGCGGCTGCTCTCATAATAAACAATGCGGTGTTCAAAGTCCTGCATGTTTTCATACCAAAACGGAATGTCATCCAGTCTCAGCCGCTGCATTTCATTTCCGTCAAGGATTTCGGGCAGCTCCTGGGCAGTACCGACCGCATAAGCAGCCGCAAGGCGGGAAAAGACAGCCTCTCCCGGACCGGCCATCACGCCCCGAAGCCCCCATCTGTGGATGGCTTCGGCAGCGTCATAGGATACCTCCGGACCGCCGGCCCAGATATCCGCCTGTGGCAATAGCTTGTGCAGGTCGGGGATGATTGCATCCATCGTGCTGAAGTTCCAGATATAACAGGAGAAGGCGATTACATCGGGCTGCCGTTTATGGATTTCCCGCAAAATGTATGCGGGCTGTTGATTAATGGTAAACTCAGCGATATCCACGCAGGATTCATATTCTCCTGCGCAGGATTTCAAAGAGTAAACAGCAGGATTGGAGTGTATGTACTTGGCGTTGACAGCCACCAGTAAAATTTTCATTGGTAAAAATCCTTTACAATATCCATTGCCAGTATCGTTCCAATAATGCTGTCCCGGAATTGAAGATTTCATGTTTCGTCCCGGGAACCCGGATCAGCTTTACATTTCCGGGATTCCTCCGACTCAGTTTACGCACAAAACGCACCTGTTCCTTCTGTGAAACATAGGTTTCATTTTCAGCCTGAAAAACCAGCACGGGACAGGTGATCCGGCGCCACGCGCTTTTTTGAAGATAGCGGTTTAAGCGCGCAGCCTGCCTAAGCCATCCGTAGGATGCCGCATTCATTTGATACAAGGGTTCCGTACATCTTTTTTGCTGATAATAGTCAAATCTTGCTTCTGAGACAGAGGCGCTGTCAGCAAACAACTCCGGTCCTTCATAGGGGCGGTTTCCCGTCACATAGCGTTCCGATTTTCCGGCTGTACATAATACTTTCACAATCAGGCTTGCCAAAGGCCACGGTACAGGAGCGGTGCTTGGACGGATCATTGGAGAAGAGAGTATGAGCTTAGAGAACAATTCCGGTGACCGCGACGCAGCGGCAGCTGCAATACCGCCGCCCATAGAATGTCCGTACAGAAGGATCGGCAGTTTGGGGAAGTCCCGTGACGCACAGCGGGCTACAAACAATAAATCATCTACATATCTTGTATAGTCATCGACATGTATCAGCGATAAGTCTTTTGTGTCGCTGCACATTCGATAACTGTGGCCATGCCCGCAATGCTCCGGCATAAAGACATGATATCCCCCGCAAAGGAAATAGTAGATATTTTCCGCATATTTTTCTATGGTCTCTGTGTAACCGTGTGAGATTACGGCGATGCCTCTGGGTTGATCGGCAAGGCAGCGAATATAGAAAATCCGTTTTCCCTTTTCGCGTTCGCAGTAGTATTCTGTTTTTCTATGTGCAAGATAGGGCAGGACAACGGTGTTCATTGTCTCAGTGTACCCTTCTTCAGATAATATCATATTGTGAATAGTCTCTTTATCCATTTTTATACCCTTTTTTCCGTTATTGAATTATCTGCATATATGATACGTTCATTGTAGAAGAGGAATACGATTCCGCCCAGCACACAGAACGAGGCGGCACCGAAGGCTGCGATTCGATAGCCCAGACCGGTTGAGCCTCCGATCGTGGAAACAGCTGTAAATAACAGCATAGAAAGGCTCTGGCCCAGTTTAAAAGCAAAGGTTCTGGATGCGTAGAACATTCCCTCGCGGTTGCTTCCTGTGCGTTTGGCATCGCTCTGTGCGATGTCGGCAACCACTGCCTGAGGGAGAATTCCGAATACGGCCATTGGCAAAGAAGCCACTGCCATCAGAATAAGCCCTTGTATATTGGCCGGAATCGCTGAGATTCTGCCAAGAAATCCGGTATATAGATAAGATAACGCAAATATTGCAAAGGCGGTCAGGATCAGTTTCTTTTTTCCAAGTTTGAGCGCCAGTTTGTTGATCGGAATATAGAAGACCAGCGACAGGGCGGTCATGCCGACAAAATAAATGGTGGTCATTGTCTCAGGCAGTTTTAAGAGGCTGGTTACAAAGAAGGGCAGCCCTGTCTGAAACATGGTGATAGCGATCCAGTATAAAATATCGGAGCCCACAAATTTCCTGAATTCTTTATTCCGAAACGTGGAGACGAGGGATGAAAATGCCGTATCCTGTGAGGGAACCGTGTTAACATATTCTTTTTCATTAATAGTCCAGACCGGCACCTGCATACAGATAAATGCGATGACTGCCATAACCGCAAATGTCACCCGGATTGCATTTACCCGTCCGAATGCGGGGATCAGAGTTCCCCAGATCACAGGAGCCAGATAAGCGACAGCCGTTCCCGCAATAAAGGTAAAGGAGATTACGGTTGAAATATTTAAGCGTTCCTGCTGGTCATGCCCAAGCTCCGGGATCAATGCATTATAGGGCGTGCAATATGCCGTGATCGACAGGTAATATGCCATTACCATCGCAAATAGGAAAATGGCGTTTATCCAGCTGTTTTGGTTTATTGGAGAGCAGAATACAAGTACCGTGGAGAGCGCCAGCGGCAGGGACGCCCATTTTAAGAACGGAATTCGTCTGCCCTTTTCAGATGTGCAGCGATCTGACAGGGATGCGATCCACGGATCGGTAAACGCGTCAAACAGCCGCCCAAAAGCAGTGATGCCTCCGATCAATGTAAAAATCCCAAAGATAACCAGCCCCTGCGGGACAAAAAGAATTTGTCCCTGCGCGATAGAGGCTTCATCGGGCTGATAGAAATAAACCAGCCAGTTTGAAATGAGACCGGACAACAGCGACCAGCCGAACTGTCCGGTGGCAAAAAGCCATATTTTTGGTGTAGATAATGATTTCATACAATACCTCCATAATAGTTTTGTGGCTTTTTCCGAAATCTTATTCTGATTTATTAGAAATATATCACACTTGCATTGATATTTCTATAAAAATGTGGAAACTGAATCAGTAAAACAAAATAATTGTGATAGAATTTTGAACAGGGATGTGATATGGTTAAAAGGATGTATGATATGGAGGTTATTCAAATGAGCGATATGAAAGCGAGACTGCATTCCGGAGAGCTTTATTTTCCGGGGGACGAAGACATCATGAGAGAGCAGATGGTGTATCAGGATCTGCTGTTTGAGTACAATCAGACCAAACCGTCAGAAGGAGAAAAAAGAACGGCGTTGTTGAAAAAGATGTTGGGTGACTGCGGCGAGGGGGTATATATTGAAGCACCTTTTTATGCCAATTTTGGCGGGCATCACTGTCATTTTGGCAAAATGGTGTATGCGAATTATCATTTAACATGCGTGGACGATACCCATATTTATATTGGTGACTATACGATGTTTGGGCCGAACGTTACGATTGCAACGGCGGGGCATCCGATATTGCCAGAGCTTCGCCAAAAAGGGCTCCAGTATAATATGCCGGTTCATATTGGCAGGAACTGCTGGCTTGGGGCCGGTGCCATCATCATGCCGGGCGTAACCATTGGTGATAATGTGGTGATTGGTGCAGGAAGTGTCGTGACCAAAGATATTCCGTCAAATGTGGTTGCCGTAGGAAATCCCTGCAGGATTATGCGGGAAGTGGGGGTGCATGACCGGAAATATTATTTCAGGGATAGAGAAATTAATCTGGACGAATGGAAGAATTAATGCGGTGACCTATGAATTACAAAATTTCTGTTATTGATGACAATTCTGCCGATACGGAATATGTTGCCGCCCTCGTCACCCGATGGGCGGAATCTGCCGGACATGTGGCGGGGATTTCCGTATTTCCGTCTGCGGAGGCATTTCTTTTCCGATATGCGGATGAGCAGGATTTTGATATTCTTCTGCTGGATATTGAAATGGGGGAGATGAACGGAGTTGACCTTGCAAAGAGGGTACGGCAGGGGAATGATGCGGTTCAGATTGTCTTTATTACTGGTTATCCCGACTTTATTGCAGAAGGGTATGAGGTCGCTGCGCTGCACTACCTCATGAAGCCTGTTTCCTATGAAAAACTGCATGCGGTGCTGGATAAGGCTGCCGCCAATCTTTCTAAGGCAGAAAAGCGGCTGTGTGTGACCTATGACCGCAGGACGGATTTTGTGCCGCTTTCGCAGATTCTCTACATCGAGGCCCAGAAACAGTATGTCATTGTTCACACTTTCGAAGAAACCTATCGGATGAAACAGTCTTTTGCCGAAACAGTAGATGAGCTGGACGAATTCTTTTTCAAATGCCAGAGGTCGTACTGCGTCAACCTGTGTCACATTACGCGGATTAACGGCAACAGTGTTCTGCTGAAAAACGGCGAGGAGGTTCCCATCAGCCGGGGGATGGCAGAGAAGATCGGAAAAGAGATGATACGATTGTTCTGAGAGGTAGCTATGTTCTTAAAAAAATGGATTGACAAACGGATTGAGGACTATCAGAGTGATCTGCTTCAGAAATATTGTGATGAAGTGGAATTGATGTATACGAAAATGCGGGGCTGGCGGCACGATTATCACAACCATATCCAGGCGCTGCAGGCCAGCATGGCATTGGAGAACTATGATGATGTAAACGAATATCTGCGTGAGCTGAACGATGATCTGACGCAGGTGGACACTACGATCAAAACCGGCAGGGTAATGACGGATGCGATTCTGAACGGAAAGCTGAACATTGCGGCACAGAATCACATTCCGGTCAATGCCAAGGCGAAGATCCCAAAGGGGACGCCGGTTACGGATGTAGATCTGTGCGCCATCATCGGGAATCTGCTGGACAACGCCATCGAGGAAAATAAAAGGCTCCCGCAGGAAGACCGGTTCTTACGCATATACATCGGACAGAAGAATACCCAGTTCTATCTGGCTTTTACGAACGCGGCAGGAAAGAAGCGGGATAAGCGAAGAAGTCTGTTTCCGTCCGCAAAAGGGACACAGCACGGACTTGGTCTTGCCCGGGTGGAAAGCCTTGTAAAGAAATATGGCGGAATCTTCTCTGTGGACAGTGAGGACGGCGGATTTACTGCGGAGCTGTTGATTCCGCTGCAATAACATATCAGATTACAGGTGCATTTCGTTCACCGAAAACGACTTTTGGTTGGCGAAATGCGCTTTTTTTGTTTGTTGGGTATATTATTGTTATTGCCTATAAAGCTATACATATCGCGAAAGGAGACGACTGGATTTTTATGAAGAAAAAGGAACAAAGGAAACCAAAGCGCAAGCCGAAGTACGGGCTGTTTTCGTGCGTGGGATACATTTACCGCCTGCTGTGGCACAGTGAGAGGTCGCTGGTGTTTGTGGGAATTTTTACCGTGCCGATCTCTCTGGCGCTGTCGGCGCTTGCGCTCTATACGCCGTCCGCCATACTGTCAGTGCTGGGGGCGTCGGACCGCTTCTCGCAAGTTGCGCTGGTGATTGCGGGGCTGCTGCTTGCCCAGCTTCTGTGTGATATCGCAAATAACATTCTTTCTGTCAAGATTGGCAACTCAGAGCATTATGTCCTAATGCAGATGGATTATATCTGGCAAAAATACTTGCGTGACCGGGACTGGTATTACGATTATGATCCTGAGGTGCAGAAATTAAATGAACGTGCGGACAGTCTTTGCAAGAATAATCACACGGCAGGGGTACATTTCCCTATGGCTTTCGCTAACATGCTCACACAGATTTTAAGCTTCCTGCTGTTTGGAACGGTTGTCTCCCTGCTGCACCCGGTCATCATCCTGCTGATTGCTGTGGGATGTGCGCTGAATGCAGTCATGGGAAAATGGGAGAGAAGGAAGAACTGGGAGGAGCGGGATGTCCGCAACGATCTCGAGAAAAAAATGGATTGTATCGCTTGGAAAATCGCCCGGGATTTTAGTTATGCCAAGGACATACGCCTGTACGGCATGAAACAGTTCCTGCATGACCGGGTGACTCATCTGATCGACCTGAATATGGTTCAGCAGAGAAAGCTGGAACGCCGCAGCATCCTCACGGCGCTGGTAAGTTTTCTCGTGATTCTGATCCGTGACGGGGCGGCATATGCATTCCTGATCGTAGAGGCAGTGAGGGGGAATGTGGATGCGGCCGCCTTTGTGCTGTATTTCTCGGCCATCACGTCCCTAGCGGCTGTGATGGGCGGTATTCTGGGAACGATAAACTGGGCCTTTGAGGGGGCAATGCAGGTCTCCGACTTTCGGGAGGCGATGGAGGTGGAGGATAAGCTCAACCGGGGACCGGGTATTCCGATACCCCAAGGACCCTTTTCCATAGAATTCAAAAACGTATCCTATCAATATCCCGAGGGTGAGAAAAAGGTGCTTGACAACATCTCCTTTCAGATCAGGGCGGGTGAGAAGATTGCACTGGTTGGTCTAAACGGCGCCGGGAAAACAACGCTGACCATGCTGATGTGCGGAATGCTTCTGCCGGATACGGGGGAGATCCTGCTGGACGGGCACACTTTATACGAATACAATCGCGATGAGATGTATTCGTTATTCGGCGTTGTACCGCAGCAGTTCCATCTCTTGCCGCTGTCCATTGCGCAGAATATTGCCTCCGCAGCGGTGGAGGAGGAGATTGACAGGGACAGGCTTGCCAGATGTATCGAACTGGCAGGCCTGACGGAGAAGGTCGCATCCCTGCCTAAGGGGGCGGACACACCTCTGAACAGAGAACTCTATGAAGACGGCGTAGAGTTGTCCGGCGGGGAGACACAGAAACTCTTGCTGGCGCGGCTTCTCTATAAGAATCCGCACTGTATCATTCTCGACGAGCCCACGGCGGCGCTTGACCCCATCGCCGAGGACAGGATGTATCGCAGCTATAATGAAATTGCCGCGCAGAAGACGTCCATATTTATCTCTCACCGCCTGGCATCAACAAAATTCTGCGACCGTATTTTTCTGCTTGACGGCGCCCGGTTTGCGGAGGTCGGCACACATGACGAGCTGATGGCGGCCGGCGGAAAGTACAGGGAGCTGTTTGAGGTTCAGAGCAAGTATTATAAGGAGGCAAAAAAGGATGATATGGAATGACAATAAGGGGAAGCGCGGGCTTTGGGAAGAATGGAGGCTGATCTGGCGCGGCATGAAAATTCTGAATGAGATACTGCCGCACTTTTGGCTGTATCAGGTGCTCTGCACCATTGCGGAGACTTTTTCGCCCTACTTTGGTCTCTATATGTCCGCACTGCTGGTGAATGAGCTTGCGGGAGACTGTGACTACAGGAGGCTGCTGCAGCTGGCCGGGGTTACGGTGCTTGGCGGACTGCTGATCTCGCTTGTGATAAAGCTTCTGCAGAGCCGTCGGGAATTGTATGATAACTTTATGTACCACAGACATGAAACCTATATGATTGACATACAGAATGAGTTCCAGTATGAGCATTTGGAGGACCCGGATGTGCTGCTTCGGCGTTCGGAGATTTTCGCTGGTATGAATGCCAGCTTAGCAGGGCTCTTTCAGGTGAGATGGGAGCTCCCCTCTTTGCTTGGTAATATTTTGGGTGTTGTTTTCTCCGCCTCCCTGACGGTATCCATGTTTACCCTGACGGCGCAGGGAGAATATGCGGGATTGTTTGGCTTTATCAACGCTCCGGCATCGGCGGTGGTGATCCTGGCATTGATTATGGTCAATGCGCTTTGCTCCATTAAGATTTCCGGAGCCCGTGCCGTCAAGGAGCAGGAAACGGTCGGCAAGCTTGCGAAGTTAAATACTCATTATTCTGCATTTAGCCGCCTGTGGGGAGCGGACATGATCGTGTTTGATCTGAACCGCATTGTAATGGAAGAGTTCCGTAAGCACAACCTTCGTCCAGAATGGGTCGCCGAGCGGGAAAAGGTAACCGTCAAATACAATTTCCTGTCCATCCTGCTGAATGCGGCGTTAAACTTATGCGTATTCCTCTTTATCGCGGCAAAGGCATTTATCGGTGTGTTCGGAATCGGCAGCTTTATTCTGTATCAGGGTACGACGAAACGGTTTATCGAGGCTGTCTCCGGCATTGCTGCAAGCATAGGAAAACTGAGACAAAACAATCCCTATCTGGTATTGCTTTATGAATATCTGGACCTTCCCAATGACATGTACCAGGGTACGCTGGCTGTGGAAAAGCGGGATGATATCGATTATGAGATCGAATTCCGGGACGTCAGCTTCCGCTATCCCCGTTCGGATGCCTGGGCACTGCGCCATGTCAGCATGAAATTCAGGATCGGGGATAAGCTGGCAATTGTGGGCGAGAACGGATCAGGCAAAACCACCTTTATCAAATTGCTCTGCCGCCTGTATGACCCGACGGAGGGGAAGATTCTGTTAAACGGCATCGACATTACCAAGTATCGGTATGACGAATATATGGCATTGTTCTCCGTGGTATTTCAGGATTATAAGCTCTTAAGCTTTCCGCTGGGCGAAAATGTGGCCATAAGCGATGCTTACGACGAGACAAAAGTGCGTGATTGTCTGATCCGCGCGGGGCTTTCGGATAAGCTGGAAAGTCTTGACAATGATCCGGACGCGAAAGAGAAAGATGCCCTGAAGCGGGCACTCGGGAGGGATTATGACTCGGAGGGGATCGAATTCTCCGGCGGGGAAGAGCAGAAAATTGCTCTGGCCCGGGCACTGTACAAGGACGCTCCGTTTGTGGTGCTGGACGAGCCTACGGCGGCTCTCGATCCCATTGCGGAGGCGGCGGTCTATGAGAATTTCAACGTGCTGGTGGAGAAAAAGACTGCTGTGTTTATCAGCCACAGGCTGTCAAGCTGCCGGTTTTGCGATTCTATCGCCGTGTTCGACCACGGGCAGATCATACAACAGGGAGCGCATGATGTGCTGGTTGCGGATGCCGGCGGAAAGTACAGCCAGCTCTGGCACGCACAGGCTCAGTATTACGCGAAATAATGATGACAAAGCCTGCAGGCCGGGACATTCACCACGCAATGTCCTGGCCTGTATGGGGGCTTACCGCACAGTAGGTAATATCCAAAATAAATATTGCAAGAAGGATACCGCACAGAGCCAGCCGCCATCCGGGGCTGATTCTATAATACACCTTTTTAAAGCAGGGAAGCAGATAGCAGTTGAGAAGCATGCCGCCCAGACCGAAACACACTGCACTCAGCAGACAGATCCGGCCGTTCAGGTTCAGGAAATACCCACTGTAATCCCACCAGCGCATCCCCCATTTCCACTCCAGCAGAAGGCTGGCACCGTACTCCAGCACAGAACAGATCGCAGCTGACAGCAGGAAGGTCACAAAGGGCTTCTGATTAATTTTTTTTAACAAGCACCATAACAGAAGTCCGCCCACTCCGTAAATTGGCAGATAAGGACCGTAATACACTCCACGGTTGACTAGGCTCTGTTTTGTCACCACGTAGATTCCTGCCTCCCAAAGCCAGCCCGCAAAGGCCAGCAGAAAGAAAAGCAGTACATAAAAATCAAATTTTCCCGTTTTTTCCTTGTTATTTTTCGTCTCCATGGGATTAGGATGCCCGGTTTACACGGAAAAATGCCTGAGCGCAATCCCTACTTCCGAAAATCAATGTCATATCTTGTCCCGTGGCAGAACAGCACACCGTCCGTCAGACGGATACAAAGAATACAGGTGTTTTCATCTTCGAAATTATTGTGTCCATTGTCAATCCATGCTGCAAAAGCCTTCCGAAGTTTCTCTGCAATCTCTGCATTTTCGGCTTTGCCAAAATAACCAAGGTTTATGCCCTCACCATGAGCCGTAAACCAGTCTCCGCAGATGGCCACCTCAGGACTTTGGGCAATCTGGCGCATCTTATTGGAAAGTCCATAGGTAATCACATAGAATGCGTCGTCCTCATAATAGGCATTGACTTTGCGCACCCAGGGTCTGCCGTCCTCCATGGTGGCCAGGCCGATAATCGTGTCCTGACCAAACCATTCTGTCAAAATTGCTCCCACTTCTTTGGAAAGTTTTTCCATCTGTTCTTCCTCCTTATTTTCCATTTGTCATTCAAGATTCCGCAGCTGCCTGGTCAGCAGTCGGCTAGTTGATGCCTGCAGCCTCAATACATATCCGGCAGATTGCCAGAAATGCCTCCTGCTCCCCGGGATATTTCTGTCTCAGCGTGGGATATGCGGACATAGCCAGTTCATGAGCGGCACATGTGTCGTCTTCACTGACAGTGCCGCTGATCCGTATCCATTTTCTGGTAGTAGGATTAAAACTTGCCAGTTCTACTTTTGTATTCCGCTGAAGATCAGAATAGACACTTTTTCGCTTGTCCGTGATGATAAAGAGCATTTCCCCGTCTGTAAAGATCATGCCAAAGGGCCTCAGTCTGGGACAGTCTGTCACAGATGTGGCAAGGAAAAAATAACCGCATTCCCGGATAAATGCAACACAGCCATCTGCAGAAAGCCCTTCGACCTCCTGTGTTTTCCCGGCCAGCACCTCGCTGAGCAGAAAATCAATACTACAGGAGAAAAGCCCTGCCAATCGAATCAGCTTTTCTGTCTCGGGAAATGCCTGATCCATCTCCCAGCGGGATACAGACTGCCGCGATACTCCCAGTATCTCCGCCAGCTGTTCCTGTGTTATTTTTTTTCTCTTGCGGAGCATAGCTATTTTCTCGCCTGTTGTCATCCCTGCACCTCACCTGATCCATATCCGGCATATTTGCTTTTCGCTGCCTTTACACATTATACTATACAGAAATACGAATGAACACCTCATTCTGCGTGCAATATGTAACATTTTGAGTGCATCCAAACGCAATTTTCAACTTTGAGTTGAGAAAAAGAAAATGACAGGAAGTTTGGCCTGTTGTATAATGGAGCTTAGAAGAAACGAAAAATGGATTGGATATATACAAAATGAAAAAATCAATCATATGGATTTCAGCAGTGATTCTGGCAGTAGCTCTGTTTTCATCTGTATGTAGGGAATTATCAACAGCAGACACTCCAGAATCAGGGACTGAATCTGAAATTTCTCAAGATCAATTTAAGCGCGGTGATTCCGCACAAAAAGATTCCAATAAGGGCGCAGAGGGTAAATTTTCTATAACGGACGTCGCAGAATATACGGATCAGCCTTATGTAATTGTCAACGACAACATACCATTATTTTCAGAAGATGATTTGACGGTTTTACCTTTTGAATTTTACAGTGATTTGGATGAGTTGGGGAGATGCGGGGTTGCTTATGCAAATATAGGTATCGAAATAATGCCGACTGAAGAACGTGGCGAAATTGGAAAAATTAAGCCTACAGGATGGCATACAGTTAAATATGATATTATAAATGATACCTATCTGTATAATAGATGCCATTTAATTGGGTATCAGCTTTCCGGTGAAAATGCAAATGAGAAAAACTTAATTACGGGCACACGATTTTTTAATATTGAAGGGATGCGGCCCTTTGAAAATCTGGTTGCAGACTATGTGAAAGAAACGGAGAACCATGTTTTTTACCGTGTTACTCCTGTTTTTGAAGGAGATAATTTATTGGCTTCCGGGGTTTTGATGGAAGCTGAATCGGTTGAGGATAAGGGAGAGGGCGTCTTATTTTGTGTCTTTGTATATAATGTACAGCCTGGAATCACCATTGATTATTCAAACGGCGAAAGCTGTATCGCTGTAAATGAAAACAAGAGGGAAGATGAGACAGAAGAAATTGAAGAAATTGGTACTGCATATGTTTTAAACACGAACACCAGAAAGTTTCATTATCCAACCTGCGATAGCGTAAATGAGATGAAGGAATCTAACAAGAAAGTATATATAGGCGAAAGGGAAAATGTAATTTCGCAAGGCTATAAACCTTGTAAGAGATGTCATCCATAAACAAGCGGCATGTGCCCTGAATGGTAATACTGTGCCAATGATAAGGCGGAAAACGATTAAAATTCTGTGATTTACATTTGAACCTTGATATGCTATACTATCATAGTTATCAAACACGAAGGAGAATACAGAATGGAATTACATAAGCTGAGTTCAAATGTCAACAAGAGAGCTGGTCTGTCAATCCGGAGAATCATCTTCGGATTATGTTTATTAGCCGGGATAATGGTACTTGCTATTATTATTTCTTATACAAT
>CAZWRT010000071.1:0-11122 GCA_964636375.1 uncultured Lachnobacterium sp.
GTCAAGGAAACAGTGACAGGGCATATTTTTCAAGAGTTTCCTGTTTTTCTCATAGTTCATAAGCCGAAGCTGTAGACAGTCTTTCGTCTGGATAGAACCACAGCCAACTCCCTCTAACTTTCTAAACTTTCTATAAATTGTAAAAATGCCTTGCAAAGCACTTTCAAGCCAGTCTCCCCGATACCCTGTAAAGGATTCTTCCATATGTATGACAGGAGATAAAGCGAAATCATCCATTCCTATCATAATCTCATATAGTTTATTCCCATTGTTTCTTGTCAGAGAATGAACCTCTGTTTTCTTTCCTGTCCGTTGCTCAACAGACTTCCTCAAATTCTCTAAGTTCCTACGTTCCTCTGAATACATAGCCTTGCAACTCCTTTCCAAAATAAAATAGGGAGCAAAACCCGTTCCGGCTCTCTCCCAGTGTCTATCATGGAAATAATATGTATTTGTCCTTTCAGCAAAATTCACTCCCCAAACAGGCAGGAGTTGCTTGCCTGTTTCAGAAATGAGATAAAAATTCAAATCCCTAATCTAAATCCCATTCCAAAACCAATGATTAAAACGCTCATTCAGACAATGAAAAACGAGTGACAAGGCATTTTCAGCCCCCATCACTCGTTCCGCCACCTTTTCGCCACTTCTAAAGCAAAATCTCCTTTTTTCACAACCATTGAAAAAATCGGCTTGCAAGCAACCCCTTGCGGATAAAGGAAAACCGTCAAGGCATAGAAAAAAGCGGGTGATGGGAATCGAACCCACGTATCCAGCTTGGAAGGCTGGTGTTCTACCATTGAACTACACCCGCAAATCAGATCGGGGTGACAGGATTCGAACCTGCGACCCCCTGGTCCCAAACCAGGTACTCTAGCCAAACTGAGCCACACCCCGAGGCTATGAAGTTACGCTTTCTGTTCGTGACGCATGTATTATTATATTATAGCACTTCCAGCTTGTCAACTGTTTTTTAAATAATTTATTAAAAGATCCCTCACCGCGCGCAGAGCCTTACCACGGTGGCTTATGGCATTCTTCTCTTCTCTGGACAAAGCCGCGGAGGAGCAGTCATATCCTTCCGGGTAAAAAATCGGGTCATAGCCAAAACCGTTCTCCCCCTGCGCCTCCCTGCCTATATAGCCCTCCATGGTCTCCCGGACGACAAACTGGCCGGCGCTGCAGCTCTCTTTCGGAACATTGCAGACAGCGATTGCACAGACAAAGCGCGCCGTGCGCTTTTCTCTCGGCAGATCCCCCAGACGATCCATGAGATTTTGGTTTTTGACATCGTAGGAGGTATCCTCCCCCATATAGCGTGCTGAAAACACACCCGGCTCTTTGCCCAGCGCATCAATCTCAAGGCCGGAATCATCCGCCATGACAATCGCGTCGGTAACTGCGGCAATCGCACGCGCCTTGATCAGCGCATTCTCCTCGAAAGTTGCGCCGTCCTCCACAATATCCACAGAGATCCCCGCCTCCTTCATCGAGAGAATTTCCACATCCTCCGCCGCCAAAATCTCGCGAATCTCCCGCATTTTATCCTTATTTCCTGTAGCAAAAATAATCCGTCTCATCAAAATCCCTCCTCAAATGCCTGCTTGATTGCTCCAAAAATCCCCTCCGCCGCTTTCATCTGATATTCCTGACTCTGCAGATTGTTCAGCTCCTCAGGATTCGTCATAAACCCAACCTCAATGAGCGCAACCGGCACATTGCTCGTCCGGATAATATAATAAGTATCCCCCTTGTTAAGCCCCCGCCTCCTGCTTCCCAGCGTCTCAACCATGCTGTCCAGGCAGATCTGGCCGAAACGCCTGCTGGTCAGCTCGGACGAGCCCGGCTCCTCTGATTCGCTGTACATGACCGCAGTCCCGTGTGTTCCGTTGAACTCTCCGCCGGGAGTCGAATTGTTATGTATACTGACAAAAAGATTTGCGTTGGACTTGTTCGCCAGCTGCACTCGCTGATTCAGCGTTGGATTTTTATCCTCGGTCCGGGTGTAATACACGCCGATATTCCCGTCGTCCTCGTCAAACAATTTCTTGAGCTCTAAGAGGATCGCCAGATCGATCGTCTTTTCGTAGGCGGTATCCTTCACGGCTCCCGGATCTTTTCCCCCGTGGCCCGCATCCACCACCACCACCTTGTCATATACCTCGTGCGGGGAGAGAAAACGCAGATAGAGGCAGCCGTCCTCACAGTATTTCTCCAGCTCATAAACTGCGTCCAGCCCAAACTCAACCACCCCATCTCTGCCCTCCCGATAATAAGAGAGCGTGGCAATCTTGTCACTGCTGCCCCGAATCCGGTATTTCGCAAAATAGTCCTCCGCACTGCAGGCAAAGCGCACGCTCAGCTTCTGGGTCAGATAATCGTTTTCAATAACAATCAGCTCTTCCGTTATCCCTTCCGGCAGTTCCATGCGGATTTTACCGCCCAGATCCTCCTCATCGTCTATTATCTCCGTATCATCGTGTACAATAATCTTGACCGGATCAACGACCGGCGGGGTCTCCTCAACCGGCGGCTCAGACGCAAGCACCGCTTTGGCCTGCAGATACGGCAGGACGAACAGGCACACATACGCAAGCAGCGTGAGCAGTCCCAGCATCGCGGCAGACCACTGCAGTACACACGCATCCATCGGTTTCTCTACTGGTTCCTCGTAAATGCCTTTATACACAAATTGCACTCCTTTTTCTCCTTAACGTTCACAAATCTGACTCCGCTGTAGCTGATATAACACTCCCCGTCCTCCAAATTCACATCTGCAATCGCCGCATCACCGGAATTGTACTCGATTGCCATTGGATAAGCCGCGCCCGGAGTCCGTATATAAAGGAGCACCGCATACCGCTCCCCTGCGCGCAGATCCTTCGGCGAATCAAAGTCGACGGTGTAATACCCTGCCTGCTCAAGCGTCCCGGACGCCAGCTTCACGCGGTTATCGAAAGATTTGTCATCGACAAAATTATGGATCAGATACAGTTCATACTCCGTAGCTGCACCGGTGGCATAAAAGGATGCCGCACAGAATTTCTCATTATTTTTTGCGGTATATACATTGGCTCCGTACATCTCCTCGCTGTCGTAGCCCATTTTGCCCACCCATCCGCAGAGGTCACTCTGATAGATGTTGTCATAATTATCGGTCGGCTCGACGCGGGTGTAAACCACGTTGTGCGTGCCGATGTTCGTGTCATAGTAAGACACGTAAAAGATCCCGTCCTCGCCAAAGCCGTCGCCCCAGCTGTTCTGGCAGATAAACGCCCCGTCCCCCTCCAGCTCCGTGTTGAAGTTGGAACTGGGGTAAGTGTCGTCCCAGCCGATAATCACGACATCATGGTTCGGTTTCTCTGTTCCGATATAGCAGTACGCGCTCGTGTCCTGATTATAGTATTCGGAACTGCTTTCCGAACTGCGTATTGTGCTGTAAAGCGAGGACTGCACGCCCCCGTACTTAAAGACTGCCTCCTTGATTCCCTCGTAATTTTTGCCGTCGATGATCCTCATCTCCTGCACATGATACACCGGCTCAAGCGTCCCGTCCGTCTCCCCGTCGCCGTAGGGGTCATCCTCCTCATAAACCGGCCCCTGCCACGCCGCCAGATAGGCCATACCCATCGTGTATTCGCCGCCGTCATACTGATTCACATTGAAGGAATTGCTCATGCTCATGTGATCCACAGAGAAAAGCAGCTTCTTTTCCGGATAAAGGGACGATTCCAGCGCACTGGTCGCCGCAAACGCCCAGCATGTACCGTAGGTTCCCTGGTTGCGGATGGCGGAAACCCTGCCCTTCTCCCTCAGATCATACCGTGAGGGGATCAGGGGGCTGACATCCAGATCGGCAGTCGTCGTCGTGTTCTCCGCAATGTTGAAACCATAGCTGTAATTTAAAAGCCCCGCCAGATCATTCAGACTCACATAGAGCTGCCCGCCGTGCAGCTCCAGCCCGGTCCCCACATTCCGCGTCTCCCCGTTCACCTCGGCAGTGTCCTCGCCCAGCCTGAGCATGGCCGACTGATTATGCTTTTCGACCAGAAGGGTGTCCCCCTCATACGTGTGCACACTGCAGTCCAGCGCATCCCTGAGAATAGACGCCGGTATCATAATCTCCCGCCCCTCATTCATGTAAAAATCCAGAGTATCGCTGGTATATCTGCGGTTGTCAATAAAGAGCGTGATCGTTCCTGAATTGACATCCTTTGCCACGAGCGGGTCCCACACCTCGCTGTCCAGCAAGGCGCCCCGGAACTCTCCTACTTCAGAGGCATCCAGCCGCAGTATTTGAAATTTGAACAGAAAGATGCCCGCCAGAACCAGGGCAGCAAACACAAATCTCTTGGAATATTTCACTGCTGTTGTTCCCTCCTTATGACAGGCTTTGGAGGTTTCGGCCCCATAAACTGATAAAAATATGTCTTGATCATACCGTTGTAAATTTTGCGGTTCTTGTCCGCCTTGCGCCCGATATAGCGCTCCGCGTCCTCGTAGCTCGTAATCATGTAAAGGGACCAGTCATTCAGCCCCGCATATGCCTCCCCGATCTGCCGGTAGAGCTGCGGCAGGTGCTCCTTATCCTCCAGCCGCTCCCCATAGGGCGGGTTGGTAATGAGAAAACCGTACTTTTTCGGGTGATGAAGATCTGCCACCGCCCGCTGCTGAAAATGGATCAATCCGTCCACTCCGGCGCGCCTTGCGTTCTCCCTGGCGGCCTTCACCACCTCCGCGTCGATGTCATAGCCCTGTATGTCAGCCTCGATATCCGTATCGACCAGCTCCCGCGCCTCCTCAACCGTCTCGTACCAAAGCCGCCGGGGGATCAGGTTTGTCCACTTCTCGGCCGTAAATTCGCGGTTCATGCCGGGCGCGATATTCGCGGCCATCATTGCCGCCTCAATCGGGAAGGTGCCGCTGCCGCAGAACGGGTCCACCAGAATCCTGTCCCGTTTCCACGGAGTCAGGAGAATCAGCGCCGCCGCAAGTGTCTCAGTCAGCGGTGCCCGGCTCGACAGCAGGCGGTAGCCCCGCCTGTGCAGAGACTCCCCCGAGGTGTCTATTGTCACCATCACTTCGTCCTTCAAAAGAAATATGCGCACCGGGTACGCCGCCCCGTCCTCCGGAAACCAGTCCAGCCGGTAGGACTGTTTCATGCGCTCCACCATCGCCTTCTTCGCAATGGACTGGATATCAGAGGGGCTGAACAGCCTGCTCTTGATCGAGGAGGCTTTCGTCACCCAGAATTTGCCGTCCTTTGGGATATATTCCTCCCACGGCAGCGCCCGTATGCCCTCAAACAGCTCGTCATATGTCGTTGCAGTAAAACGCCCCACCTGCAGCAGCACACGCTCCGCGCTGCGCAGAAAAATATTGGCGCGGCAGACAGCCTCCGCATCCCCTGCAAAGGTCACACGTCCGTCCTCTACATGAGTAATCTCGTATCCCAGATTGTAAATTTCCCGTTTTGTCACTGCCTCCATGCCAAAATGACAGGGCACCACCAAGTCAAATGTACTCATAACCAATCCTTTTTCATCACTGTGATTCTCTTTTATTGTTACACATTCCGGCCGTTTTTGGAAGAGTTATTTTTTAACTTTTTTCATCGCCTCATAGCCGCCCACGACCGTTGCGGTCCGGTATCCCTGCTGCCCGAGCGAGCGCGCCAGCTGCATGCTCCCGCCGCCGTGCTCGCAGTAGAGCACCAGTTTTCGGTTTCTCGGCAGCCGCACACGCCCCTTCTCAATCTCGTCATAGCTGTAATTCACCGCCCCCGGCCAGTGGTCCTTACGGTAGTCCGCACGGTCCCGGATATCGATAAGCACGGCGCGGCCTGCTTTCAGCTCCTGTTCCAGCCCGGCCGGATAAACCAGTTGAAAATCCATGCATGATCCCCCTTTCTGAACAAAAGAAAGCAGACTACAGAATGCTTTCTGTAATCTGCTTTCTTTATTTTATGCAGTTTCTCACGAAAACGTACTAACGGCAGTTGGACGCGTCGGTCGCATTGGATGCATTGCTTGCATTCTTTGCGTTGCTCGCGTTGCTTGCATTCTTTGCATTCTTTGCGTTGGTCGCATTGGATGCATTGCTTGCCTTGTTGCTGGACTGGTTAGATGCGTTTGCTGCATTGGTTGCGTTTGTGCTATTGTTAGCCATACGTTTTGTACCTCCTAAGAGATTTTTTGATTGGTTACAAAAGTAGTGTCCCAACAAAGCAGAAAAATATGCATAATAAAAACCTGATTTTATTTTTATCCCACTACATGCTCCGGCGCAGGGCGGCGCCAAAGCATGCCTTGGCAATCGGTTTTTTGTACAGCGCAAGCGAGATCAGATACTGCAGCCCGATTGCGGCAAGGACAATCACATAAGCTATGGCCACACACAGCACGGCAGGCACCTTATCAAGAGGACCTTCCAGCAGCGCGCTCCATAATACTCCATACGGTCCTCCGCCGAAAAATCCCGAAACAATCATTCCGACATACAGAAAAACGATAGACGCAATATAGTATTTGTAAACAAACGCAAAATAAACAATCAACAGCGCAGCGATAATTCCGGAGCTTACCATACTCTTCAATACCCTTTCATCCGCCCCCGCCGCCACGCGGATTCCCCGCACAATGCCCGAAAGGGTCAGCGCCGCGATTGATCCGATCCCCATCAGCAGCGCAGGGATTTTCGTCTGCAGCTTTTTCTTACAGGCGGAGCTCTGTGCCAGGCTGCTTACATCAACTGAGATCACTAACTGCGCAGGGATTTCCCCCGTACAGACCAGCATAACCATGCCCAGCGGAATCCACGTAAAGACACCTGAGTCGAATATTTCAGCAGCTTCCATCACCAGCCCAAAGAGCAGCATGACCACGGCAAGGATCAGATTCATCGTTGTGTTGATACCGTATTTCATCAATTTGATCCCGGTTCTCAAATCATTTATCATCGTTCTTCCCCCTCATGCTATACATAATATGCCACACACTCAGTCCGCTGACCGCAAGCGCGAGCAGCGAAAACAGTACAAGCTCTGCCACCAGCATCCATGTGCCCGCCGCTTCTGCAAGAATTTTCAAAGTGACGGCAAACGTCCCGTAGATCAGGGCTGCCAGCATCATGCACATCATGTGCATCTGCACGATCTGCATGTGTCTGGTCAGATTTAAAATTCCGGTCACCACCACATAGGCGGCGAGGAGCATCACAAAGTGATAAACCTCCCCCGTCACCGCGAACATAAAACCCGCATAGATCATCAGCCAGCAGAACCGCCGCAGGCAGTCGCCAATCGCAGCCCTGCGCAGAAAGGCAAGCCCCTGGGTCGAGGTCTTAAAGAGCACCAGATTCTCACCGTCCCTGCCGAGCAGCCCGGCGAACACCCAGTAATCTGCAATCACTTCAAAGCAAACCAGATAAGACGTCAGCATAAAGACTGAAACGAAATATCCGACTCCCCGTTCGACGCAGGTGATTCCCCACAACACGCTTAGAATCAGATAGCCCAAAGGAATCAGGTACAGGGCGAGAATCCGGTATCCGAACGTGGTAAATGTCCCGTAGCTCCGCATGATTTTTCCCATCCTACGCCTCCTGTCCGCGCCGCACGCCCCCAAGCTGGGAGTATTTCCGCATCACAGCGACGCTGATCTGGGACAGGCTCGGAGCTTCCACGCTCACGCTGCACCCGGCAAGTGCATCCAGCTTCTTGGCCAGACAGATCCCCTCAAAGCCATATTTGTTGGTACTGATCGAATACAGCGCCGACTGCGCCTTGGGGATATCCTCCGCATTTCCCTTCACCATCAGATATTTCTCTTTCAAATCCTCCACAAAACCTGCCTCCGCGATCCTTCCGTGCGTCATGATAATCGCGTAATCCGTCACATTTTCCATGTCCGCTATATTGTGCGTCGAGAAAAAGACACTTCGGTTTCCCTCATCCTCTGTCAGGTATTCCCGGATCATCTCGCACAGCTTGTCGCGCATCAGCGGGTCCAGCGGCGACGCCGGCTCATCCATAATGAGAAGTTCGGTATCCCTTGCCAGCACACCGGCGATCATCAGCTTCATGCGGTTTCCGTCGGACAGCGCTTTGACCTTTTTCCTGTCCCCGTCCCCCACATCCAGCGCCAGATCCGTGCACAGGCGTCTGAACTTATCCTCGTGAAAGTTCTGAAAAAGCAGCTTGTTGACCTCCGCCACCTCATGCATCTTCCACTGGGGAAGATAGTAATTTCCGGGACCGGTGTAGCCCATCCGCTCCTTGACCAGCGGATTACTCTCCCTGTCCTTGTCGCTGTATTGACCGAAATACTGAAGCTGCCCCTTATAATCCAGCCGGATGCCGGACAGGATGTTTAGAAATGTCGTCTTGCCCGCGCCGTTTTCTCCGATCAGTGCCGTCGCAAAGCCCTTCGGCAGATGAAACTCCGGGATATCCAGCACAAAACCGCCCAGGCGTTTCTTGATTCCATGTCCTTCGATCACATAACCTGTTTCCATTTTAAAGCTCCTCCTACTCATTGTCTCCTAAACAGATGTGCTTTTTAATAAAAGCAATGCATCCAGTGTACTCCTGATCTCTTCGTCACTCATCCCGGCAATTTCCGCTGCAGCGAGCGCCTCTGATAACGATGCCTCCACCTTTCGGATGTGTTGTTCCCTAAGCATCTGGCTGTCCTGCGCATTCACGTAGAACCCTTTGCCCGGTACGGCTGTGACCAGCCCCTCGGACTCCAGCTCCTCATACGCCTTCATGGTCGTAATCACACTGATCTTGAGCTCTTTCGCAAGACTTCGGATGGAAGGCAGATACTCCCCCTGCGCGTACTTTTCCGCCAGAATGTCCGCCTTAAACTGCTCCTTTATCTGCTGGTAGATTGGAACTCCGGAGTTTTGCAATATAATCATTCCGTCACCTCACATTAATAATTCCCTGCAGCGAATTGATCCCGCCCATACTGTTTATGTGTTATATATACACCATATACAGAACTTTGTCAACACCTTTTTTGCGACCCGCCCAAACATGAGGAAGAACCAGTCCCTTGGTATCAGCAAAATAAAAGGAAACCGGCAGTTCTCCGGTTTCCAAGTATAAATTCAGGTGTAATATTGCTTTGAATCTTAATAATGTCCTGCGGCAGCCTGCCGATTCAGCTCAAGCTGCCGGATGAGCAGTGTCATCCGCTCAAAGAATTTTCTCCCGCAATAATTTTTCTCCGTCAGGCAGCTTCCATATCGGTAGAGCGTGTCCTTGAGCTCCTCCGTCGCCGACAGATCCACTTCAAAAATAAAACTCCTCAATAGCTTCATCCGATCGTCATCCAAAGTCTGCAGCCACTCGTCGATCTGATCCAGAAAATCGTCCCTGCGAATGACCGCCTGCAGATAACGGCCGATGGTATTCTTTGTGTAAATATCCTTCATCTCCTTGTCAGTTATTCCCTGTTTATACTAGGAACTGTCCCCATCAGCTCCCACAAATCAGCGTATGATAAGCGGTCGGGGCTGTCAAGAAATTTCCCGGATATCCCGTCATTTTCTTAGTTGCTAAGAAAATACATGAAAAATAAGGCCTAACATTCTGGCTCAATCAGACCGTAGGTATTGCCCTTTCTCCGATAGACCACATTGACCTCATCCGTCTCCGCGTTGCGGAACACGAAAAAGTCATGACCTGTCAGCTCCATCTGGATGCAGGCATCCTCCGGGTACATCGGTTTCATGCCGAAACGCTTGGTTCGAACAATGCGGATCTCCTCGTCGTCGGTGCTTTCCGTCTCTGCAAATTCAGGCTGGAAGCTCTCCGCCGTGTTCATCTTCTTGGAGACCAGTTTCGTGCGGTATTTCTTGAGCTGCCGCTCGATGACTTCCTCCACCAGATCAATGGAGACATACATATCGTTGCTCACCTGCTCCGAGCGGATGATATGCCCCTTGATCGGGATGGTCACCTCGATTTTCTGGCGCTCCTTCTCAACGCTCAGAGTGACAAAGGCGTCCGTCTCGGGTGTGAAATACTTCTCAAGCTTACCAAGCTTCTCCTCTACCGCTGCCTTGATTCCGTCTGTAAGTTCAATGTTCCTTCCCGTAATCGTTATTCTCATGCTGTCCTCCCCCTTGCTGTATATTTGGCACGCTTGTACCATGAAATTATTATAACATAACCCAAAACAATCGGCAACACTGTTATTTCCGTCCGCAGCACTGCTTGTACTTCTTTCCGCTGCCGCAGGGGCAGGGATCGTTCGGGTACACCTTCGCGTGCTCACGTTTCTTCGGGCCGGACGACGCGGAATCGTCCTTGTTCGTGCCGGTCACCTTCACCACCTGCTCACGCTCAACCTTCTGCTCCACCTTCACATGGAAAAGCAGACGGATGGTATCCTCCTGAATCGAGGCAATCATGGCGTCAAACATGTCAAAGCCGGCCATCTTATACTCCACAAGCGGATCACGCTGGCCGTATGCCTGCAGTCCGATTCCCTGGCGCAGCTGATCCATGTCGTCGATGTGGTCGACCCACTTGCGGTCAATCACCTTGAGGAGAACCACGCGCTCCAGCTCGCGGAACTGTTCCACCTCCGGGAACTCGGTCTCCTTTGCCTCGTACAGACGAACGGCCTGTTCCTTCAAATACTGCTTCAGCTCTTTGCTGTTCTTCACAGAGCTGATCGCCGCCTCCGTGACAGGCTCAATGGGAATAACCGCAAGCAGCAGTTCATTCAGCTCATTGAGATTCCATTCTTCCCTGTCAATCTCGCCGGAAATGCAGGTGTCCACCGTGCGTTCCACCTGATCCTGAATCATCTTGAAGATCGCGTCGCGCATACTCTCCCCGTTTAAGACGGACATACGCTCCGCATAAATGATCTCGCGCTGGTCGTTGTTCACCTGATCGTACTCCAGCAGATTCTTGCGGATTCCGTAGTTGTTGTACTCAATCTTCTGCTGCGCCTTCTCAATGGCAGCCGTCAGCATTTTGTGCTGAATCTGCTCATTCTCCGGAACACCCAATGCGTTAAAGACTGCCAGCATGCGCTCGGAACCGAACAGACGCATCAGATCGTCCTCCAGAGAGATGAAGAACTGGGATTCACCCGGGTCTCCC
>CAZWRT010000072.1:0-10938 GCA_964636375.1 uncultured Lachnobacterium sp.
CGGTCATATCACTGTCAGACGGTCATTCACTTGTCAATGTACTGAATGGTACGAAATTACCACGTGCAATCATCATACTGGCTTTCTCTTGACAAATACAATACTTCTGCGTCACTATGTGTGTAACAGATATAATGCTATTTTAAAATTACCATAAATATCAGGAGATTAGAAAAATGAACAGGAATTTGTACGACATAAGCCGTGTTATGACCGTATCCTGCTCGTCCTTTCAATGGACAGACAGAAAAAGAAAGAGCGTGTCCTGATTGGAGAGGAAGTGCAGATCCGTTTCCGCCTGCATGGAAACACGAATGCGAATGTCCTGTGCGATGTGTCACGCCCGTTAGAAACCCTCCTTGCAGAATTTGAGCATGACCCGGAAAGGGAATGCAGCCGTTTCGGTCTGGCTTCGCTCAGGGAATCTCTGCATTCAAACCGCTGGAAACAACCTGCGCTTGAACAGTGTGCCGGAGAATTTCTGGCAAAAAATTTCTCACCGGAGATCCAGTGAGGATGTACGCAGCATTCCGTATCTGGAATGATTATCTGCTTGCAAGAGAACCGAGAGAGAGGACAAAAGCCTGTGAACGCTTTATAGATAAAATTAGCCGTTTCACGCAGATGTTCCAGGAAAGAAGCTCGCTCCGCTTTGACCCTGATACGGGCAGACCGGAACGTTTCCATATCTCCAGCTGGGTGTTCGGTTCCGCACCTGCGGAAGAAACAAAGCTTGACCTCTGGTATCCGGATAATAAGCGTGCCGCAGAGTGTGTTGCTGCTTATGCGTCACTCTATCCGATAATCACCTATTACTTGAACCGGCTGGATGACTGGGGGCTACATTTCCGAAAATGTAAAATCTGCGGACGTCTTTTCCTCGCCGAAAGCCTGCGGTATGAACTATGCAGCGACAAAGGCCGAAAAGCCCAAGCTCTCCATAATAAAAGGGAGTTTGACGAGAGAGCAAGGGATAACAATTATGACCTAGTCTACAAAAACTAGTGGCAGCATTGGCGCAACATCATCAACAAGGCAAAGAAAAACTCTGCCCTCCCGGCAGACTGGCGGTTAGAAATGCAGACAGCCTTTGAAGCATTCCGAAAAGAAGCCCTGCAAAGGAAACAGGCAATCAAAACGGAAAAAGCCAGCCCGAAAGACTTCACGGATTGGCTATACCGGCAAAGCAGCACCCTGACTGACTTGTTGGATAAATCCTGAGCAGGCAGATTCAAAAAAGACTGTTTATCCTTTTTTGAATCTGCCTGCTGTGAAACAGTATAGATTATTATTTATGTATAAATCAGTTCTTCACGGATAATCTCCTCCGCACGAATCCGAATGGAATTGCAAGAGCGTACCCATTCAAGCTGGTCATCCGCTTTCAGTTCCTCTGTCACTCCTTCAGCAACTTTCATCTGCTCCACGATTCTGTCCAGCCGTTACTGCGCCTGTTCGTCCAGGTCAGCAAGATATGTCCATAATTTTCCGGTAAGAAGCAAGCTGCTGTAATATCCGGGGCGGTTCTCTTTTAAATATTTCTGGTGCATCCGCCCCCAACGACCGATAGGACGGTTTTCCTTCGGCAGCGTCAACATGGGGATATTGTAATCCCCGAAAAGAACGTAGTCAATGCCGTTCTCATGTGTGTATTTCGGCAATTTCTCCATTAGCGACCTCCTGTGTTCAATTATTCAGAATCCAGCTGATCGTGTCCCTGTCCATGTGAAATTTAAGGCAACTGAACTCTTCACCAACAAGTATGTCATATCACTCATACGCCGTGATGCAGTCGACGAGGGTCCCGATATGTGGGTGGTTCATCGAATTGAAACAGGGCTCAGATCCGCGGTATATCTTGTTGATAACGGCAGATTCGATGATGCAATCGCGAAATTGACGACGGTCGTGGAACTGCTCGAGAAAACCATGGAGATCACGGAGGAAACGCTTATGGGTACTTCCTGCCGTTTCCTTGACGGGATGGAATGTAAAGCGCAGGAACATTGGCATACAAGCGACAACGGCTCCGACAGTCCTAAGGAACGAATGATATATATTTGGACGGATACGAAAGGTATGGACGCTTGCGATTGCGTGTATCCAAGCCAGACCCTTTACAAGCTCCAAAGCGGTTATTTTGATCCGCTTCGCGATAATTCCGATTTCAAAAACCTTTGCGAGCGTGTGAAGGCGTTAATTGTTACAAGAGAAAAAGAGAAATAATACGTAACAATGCCGAACGGGCACTTCCTTATGTGAAGTGCCCGTTCGGCTCCTTTTATTTATTTCTTTTTTTTGATCCGGATTCTTTGTTTTTTTCGGCCTTGAGCTGTTCGTTTGCCTCCTTGTATTTGGCCTGCAGCTTTGCGCGAAGCCCCTTCTTCTTCTTTTCCGGCTTTTCCAGGGGACCGCGGAGTCCGCGGACGCCGGTGATGTAGAGTCCGCTGACGGTTGCTTTGACTTCCTTCTTTACCGGAATATCGTCGAAGATCTGTTCGTCCGCGATTAAGGTCATCATTTTTGGTCCGACCTTCGCCTTGACAAATGGCAGCTTTGCGCGCCGCATCAGCTTTGGCGTCTGGTCAATGATCTGCTGAGGAAGGCCGGACTCATTCATTCGCATTCGTTTCTTGTCGATGATCAGCATGGCGACGGTCTGCGCCGCTGCCGCGAGCTGTGCATCCTGCTCCTCTTTCTTTTTCTGCGCTTTTTTTCCGAGAAAATACAAAACGATAACGACCGCTACCAGTACGAGCGCGACGATCAATAATATAATTCCCAATTTGCCCACGGGTGTTCCTCCTATCAATTGTAGTCTGTATGCAATGAGCATTGTAACAAAGATTTTTGAAAAAATCAATGAGCAATAGCGATATCATTTGTATTTTTGGAAAAGATATGGTAATGTGGAGTAGTGAAAACAGTATGATTCACAGGAACAACAGGAGGAGGAAATATAAGATGGAACTGGTCAATATCCGGGAGATTTTCCGCGATACGGTCAAGTATGCGAACCGTGAGGTCACAATCGGAGGATGGGTCAGGAGCAATCGCAGCTCCAAAAGCTTTGGATTTCTTGTGGTGAACGACGGCACATTTTTTGAGCCGATCCAGATCGTCTATTCTGACGGGCTGGACAATTACGAAGAGATCAGCAAAATAAACGTGGGCGCTGCGATCATTGCGAGAGGGACGCTTGTGTCAACTCCGCAGGCGAAGCAGCGCTTTGAGATACAGGCGGCATCGGTGGAGGTTGAGGGGGCGTCTACGCCGGATTATCCGCTCCAGAAAAAGCGCCACACGTTCGAGTATTTGCGCACGATCTCCCATCTGCGCCAGAGGACGAACACCTTTGCTGCGGTATTCCGCGTGCGCTCACTCTGTGCCTACGCGATCCACAAGTTCTTTCAGGAGAGGGATTTTGTGTATGTGCACACACCGCTCATCACCGGAAGCGACTGTGAGGGTGCCGGAGAGATGTTTCAGGTGACAACGCTGGATCTTGCCAACCCGCCCAAAAATCCGGACGGCTCGATTGACTACAGCAGCGACTTTTTCGGGAAACCGACCAATCTGACGGTGTCGGGACAGTTAAACGGCGAAACCTATGCGCTGGCGTTTAAGAATATATATACGTTTGGACCGACCTTCCGCGCGGAGAATTCCAACACGACAAGACATGCGGCGGAGTTCTGGATGATCGAGCCGGAGATTGCGTTCGCCGATCTGGGGGACGATATGATTCTGGCGGAGAGCATGTTGAAATATGTGATCCGTTACGTGCTCGAGCACGCGCCGGAGGAGATGAAGTTTTTCAACGAGTTTGTGGATAAGGGGCTTCTGGAGCGCCTGGAAAATGTGGTGAGCAATGATTTTGCGCATGTGACATACACGGAGGCGGTAAACATGCTCACGAAGAAGAACAGCGAGTTTGAGTACAAGGTTTCCTGGGGCTGCGATCTGCAGACGGAGCATGAGCGCTACCTGACGGAGCAGGTTTTCAAGCGTCCGGTGTTTGTGACCGACTATCCGAAGGAAATCAAGGCTTTCTACATGAAACTGAACGAGGACGGGAAGACCGTCGCTGCGGTGGACTGTCTGGTGCCCGGAATCGGAGAAATTATCGGCGGAAGCCAGAGAGAGGACGACTATGACAAGCTCCTTGCCAGAATAAGGGAGATGGGCCTGTCCGAGGAGGATTACGGATTTTATCTCGATCTGCGCAGGTACGGCAGCACGAGACACGCCGGGTTCGGCCTGGGCTTTGAGCGCATGGTCATGTATCTGACCGGCATGTCGAATATCCGGGACGTTATCCCGTTCCCGAGGACCGTGAAGAATTGTGATCTGTAAGGCGGTCGTTCACAGTTGATTTCGACGATCAACCGGAATGAAAAGCGTGTTTTGCGCATACGATTTAGAGAAATCTTCGGGCGGTGCGCGAATATGAGCGATTTGGAAAACAGGGAGAATTTAGAGAAAGAGGCGGAAGAACAGCCGAAGAAAAAGGTTCAGACACCGAGATGGATTGCCGCATTTCTGGGAATACTTCTTATAGAATGTGCACTTGCGGCGGCACTGCTGATGTCGATGACCTATGTGGCATTCCGCATGCGCCTTTCTACGGAGATGATCCGTGCCGGCATTACAATGCTCTATGCCCTGCCCTGCCTTGTTGGCGGATTTTTCGTGCATCGGTTGAAGCTGGAGCCGCCTCTGCTGTGGGGCGTCGGAGTGGGCGCGGCATATTATGGGGTTCTGCTGGCAGTCTCCGCCGCTGTGGCAGGGCAGATGATGAGGGGCTGGGAGGTCCCGGTCCTGTGTGTGGCGAGCGCGCTGATAGGGCTTTTTATTCGAAAAAAACGTCGGATTGAGAGGAAATCTGCCCCGATTGAATAAAAATGCTTTGCATATCAAAAGCTCTGTGCTATAATGGGATGGCAAATTTAAAAAGGTTTGCATAAGAAAAAGGAGAGATGTGATTATGAAACATGTAAAGACACTGAAAACCAGAAAATTAAAGAACACGATCGTAAAGGGCGGATGCGGCGAGTGCCAGACTTCCTGCCAGTCTGCCTGCAAGACTTCCTGTACGGTAGGCAACCAGACTTGTGAAAAATGTAAGTAAGCGCTGCTTGCTTACATTTTTAGAGAGTAGGGGAGGCGTATCCCCTACTTGATTTATGATGGAGGAATATTATAGTGGTTCATCAGTATAAGAACAACGGCTATGATATTGTCCTGGATGTCAATTCCGGTGCGATCCATGTGGTGGATGATTTGACCTACGATGTGATCGCGCAGTTTTCGGAGCATACAAAGGAAGAGATTGTCTGTGCCCTTTCCGGCAAATATTCGCCGGAAGAGATCGGGGAGTCCTACGACGAGGTCGCGGAGCTGAAAAGTGAAGGCGAACTGTTTACGGAGGACGTGTACGAGGACCGTATTACCGATTGGGGAAAGAGGCCTGTGGTCGTCAAAGCGTTGTGTCTGCATATCGCGCATGACTGTAATCTCGCCTGCAAATACTGTTTTGCAGAGGAGGGAGAGTATCATGGGCATCGGGCGCTTATGGATTATGAGACCGGAAGGCAGGCACTGGATTTTTTGATTGAAAATTCCGGCAGCCGGAAAAATCTCGAGGTGGATTTCTTTGGGGGCGAACCCCTCATGAATTTCGAAGTGGTCAGGCAGCTTGTCGCGTATGGGAGAGAGCAGGAAAAGCTAAAGGACAAGCATTTTCGTTTTACGCTCACGACCAACGGTGTGCTTTTGGACGACGAGGTGATGGAATTTGCCAACCGGGAGATGGATAATGTCGTTTTAAGTATTGACGGGCGCAGGGAGGTTCACGACCGGATGCGTCCCTTCCGCAGAGGCGCGGGCAGCTACGATCTGATTGTGCCGAAATTTCAGAAGCTGGCAGAGAGCAGAAATCAGGAGCGCTATTATGTGCGCGGGACTTACACGCACTACAATACGGATTTTTCTGAGGATGTGCTGCATCTCGCGGATCTGGGATTCAAACAGATTTCGGTGGAGCCTGTGGTGGCTCAGCCGGCGGACGATTACGCGCTGACGGAGGAGGATCTGCCGACACTGTTTGCGGAGTATGACCGGCTGGCGGCGGAGATGGTCAAAAGGAAACGTGAGGGAAGGGATTTCAACTTCTTTCATTTTATGATTGATCTGGAGGGCGGTCCCTGTGTGTACAAGCGTTTATCCGGCTGTGGTTCGGGGACAGAGTATCTGGCTGTGACTCCGTGGGGAGATCTGTATCCCTGCCACCAGTTCGTCGGAAACGAAGCCTTCCTGATGGGAAATGTCAGGGACGGCGTCACCAAACCGGATATCCGGGACGAATTCAAGGGCTGCAATGTCTATGCCAGAGAAAAGTGCCGCAGCTGTTTTGCGAAGTTTTATTGCAGCGGAGGATGCGCCGCAAACGCTTATAATTTTCACGGGAGCATCACGGGGGTCTATGAGCTGGGATGTGAACTGCAGAAAAAACGCATCGAGTGTGCGATTATGATAAAAGCCGCAGAGGCAGAAATTTTGGAAGAGGAAGGAAACTAAAATGAAAAAAAGTAAAGGCGTCGTTATTATCACTGTGATTTTGGTGTGTCTGGTCGCTCTCGGCTACTTTGCCTCCACAGTGATGTCAGCGACAATTGCAAGCCAGGGCAAGACGGATAATCAGGAGAAGTCCTCGGGCATTAAGCTCGGACTGGACTTATCGGGAGGAGTTTCGATCACATATCAGATTGTGAACAAGAACCCTTCGCAGACGGATGTCAATGACACGATTGCGAAGCTGGAGGAGCGTGCACAGAGTTACAGCACCGAGTACAGCGTATATCCGGTGGGGGACGACCGGATCACGGTTGAAATCCCGGGCGTGTATGATGCGAATGCAGTGCTCGCGGAGCTGGGAAGTCCGGGAACCCTGTACTTTATCAAGCATTATAACAGTGAAAAAGAGGCCAACTACAGCTATGACAGTGTGGCCGGAGAGTACAAGCTCAACCGAAAGATTGAAGATTTGCTGGAAGACGGATCGGTTGTACTGAGCGGATCGGATGTGCAGTCCGCCACGGCGGCTTATGATAACGGGGGAACCCTGAATTCGAGCGTGCCGGTGGTGCGGCTGGTATTCAAGGATGACGCAGCGGAGAAGTGGGGAACTGCGACGACCGAGGCGTACAATAACGGCAGGGACTCGATCGGCGTTTATTATGATGATCACTTTATCTCAGTTCCGGAGGTCCAGAGTGCGATCACGGACGGCAACTGTGTCATTAACGGAATGGGCGACTTTGAAGAGGCAAAGAAGCTTGCAACCTTCATCCGCGTCGGCGCAATTAACCTGGAGCTCTCCGAGCTGGAGTCCAAGGTAGTAGGAGCACAGCTCGGCGGACAGGCTCTGGAGACCAGCGTCAAGGCGGCTATCATCGGACTGATCATTGTCATGCTGTTTATGATTGTGATGTACGGTCTCTCCGGTGTCGTTGCGTCGGTCGGACTCGGCGTCTACACGTTTCTCGTAGTGACGCTGATCTATCTGTTTGAGGATATCACGCTGACCCTTCCGGGTATTGCCGGCGTTATTCTCGGTATCGGTATGGCGGTGGACGCCAATGTAATTATTATCTCCCGTATCAGGGAGGAAATCGCCGGTGGAAAGAGTGTGCTTAGCTCTATTAAGGATGGCTACAAGCGCGCGCTTCCGGCAATTATTGACGGAAACGTGACCACATTTATCGCAGCGCTCGTGCTGATGTGGCTGGGTTCCGGAACGGTCAAGGGCTTTGCCTATACCTTGATGATTTCAATTGTAGTTTCCGTGTTTACGGCTCTCGTTGTATCACGGTTCTTAAATCTGGCCCTGTATGCAGTGGGACTTCAGAGCGAGAAGCTCTACGGCCGCGCAAAGGAGCGCAAAACCTTTGATTTTCTGGGCAAGCGCTTTATCGCCTACGCGATCTCCGCTGTAGTCATTATTGCAGGCTTTGTGGGAATGGGCATCAATGCGGGAGCTGGGAAGCGTGCGCTGAACTTCAGTCTTGAATTTGCGGGCGGAACTTCCATTTCCGCTGATTTCGGAAAAGATTACACCGTGGAAGAGGTGGAGGCGCAGATCGTGCCGGAAATCGCGGCAGTGATCGGGGACAATGCCATTCAGGCGTCCACTGTATCCGGGAGCACCGTGGTAGAGTTCAAGACCAAGACGCTGGATCTCGAGATGAGAGAGGCTGTAAACAATATGCTGGTGGAGAAGTTCGGCGTGGAGGAGTCTTCCATTGAGAGCCAGAGTATCGGCTCTACCATCAGCGGTGAGATGAGAAAGGATGCGTTTGTTGCGGTGATTGTGGCGTGCATCTGTATGCTGCTCTATATCTGGTTCCGCTTTAAAGATATCCGCTTTGCGAGCAGTGCGATCCTTGCGCTGGTGAACGATGTGCTTGTTGTGCTGACGGCGTATGCGCTGATCCGCATCTCGGTAGGAGGCACGTTTATCGCGTGTATGCTGACGATCGTAGGATATTCAGTAAACGATACGATCGTAGTGTTTGACCGAATCCGCGAGAATATGAGATCTATGAAGAAGGTGACAAGGGAAACGGTGGCTGAGGTCGCCAATCAGTCTCTGACCCAGACGCTTTCCCGCTCCATCAACACCTCGATCACGACATTGGTGATGGTTCTTCTTCTGTTTATTCTGGGTGTGGCGTCGATCCGTGAGTTTGCACTTCCTCTGATGGTGGGTCTGATCTCCGGAACGTACTCGTCCATCTTCATTGCGACAGCGCTTTGGTATGAGATGAAGCTGCATCTTGGGAAAAGCCGTCTGGCAAAAAAGGAAAAGAATAAATAAAGTAGATAAATTTAAGTAGAAAAATAAAAAGGAGAATGCTATGTACACTTTAGACGACATCAAGGCAGTGGACGCTGAGGTCGCGGCTGCCATAACATCAGAATTTGACCGACAGAACAGCCATATTGAGCTGATTGCATCTGAGAACTGGGTGAGCCCCGCGGTTATGTCTGCGATGGGCAGTATACTGACGAACAAGTATGCGGAAGGCTATCCGGGAAAGCGGTATTACGGCGGCTGTGAGTGCGTGGATGTCGTCGAGGATCTGGCGAGAGAGCGCGCGAAAAAGCTGTTTGGCTGTGAGTATGCAAACGTGCAGCCTCATTCCGGGGCGCAGGCGAACATGGCGGTTCAGTTTGCTATTTTAAAGCCCGGAGATACCGTGATGGGCATGAACTTAGACCACGGCGGGCATTTGACCCATGGCTCGCCGGTGAATTTCTCCGGAAGTTATTTCAATATCGTGCCCTATGGCGTGAATGACGAGGGCTTTATCGACTATGATAAGGTGCGTGAGATCGCACTGGAGTGCAAGCCGAAAATGATTATTGCCGGTGCTTCCGCCTATGCGCGAACGATCGATTTCAAGAAATTCCGTGAGATCGCGGATGAGGTGGGGGCAGTGCTCATGGTGGACATGGCACACATCGCAGGCCTCGTGGCGGCAGGGCTCCATCCGAGCCCGATGCCCTATGCGGATGTGGTGACTACCACGACGCACAAGACTTTGCGCGGACCGCGCGGAGGCATGATTCTGTGCAGCAATGAGGTAAATGAAAAGTACAATTTCAACAAGGCGATTTTCCCGGGAATTCAGGGAGGACCGTTGATGCATGTGATCGCGGCGAAGGCCGTGTGCTTTGCGGAGGCGCTTAAGCCTGAGTTCAAGGAGTACCAGACTCAGATCGTGAAGAACGCGCAGGCACTGTGTAAGGGTCTGCAGAGCCGGGACATCAAGATCGTGTCAAACGGCACGGACAACCACCTGATGTTAGTGGATCTGACTCCTTATGAGCTGACCGGAAAAGTGGTGGAGAAGCTTTTGGACAGCGCGCATATTACTGCCAACAAGAACACGATCCCCAATGACCCGCAGAAACCCTTTGTCACCAGCGGTATCCGTCTGGGAACTCCGGCGGCCACCTCAAGAGGCTTGAAGGAGGCAGACTTCGATCAGGTTGCAGAGGCGATCGCGATGCTGGTCAAGAATGGGGAGTCCGCAGTGGATGAGGCGAAGGCGATTGTTAAGGCGCTGACAGAAAAGTACCCGCTTCAGAGCTTTAACTGATATATAAGGAGCGTAGAGTTATGATTGATCTGAAGTTTCTGAGAGAGAACCCGGATACGGTCAAAGAAAATATCCGAAAAAAGTTTCAGGATCACAAGCTTCCCCTCGTGGACGAGGTGATCGAGCTGGATGCGAAGGCACGCGCCGCCCAGCAGGAGGCGGATGATCTTCGGGCGAGCCGCAACAAGCTCTCTAAAGAGATCGGCGCACTGATGGGACAGGGTAAAAAGGATGAGGCCGAGAAGGTGAAGGCAGAGGTCGCGGCGAACGCCGCACGTCTGGCGGAGCTGGAAGAGCAGGAGAAGGAATTGTCGGAAAAGGTCACAAAGATCATGATGACGATTCCGAACATCATTGACCCGTCCGTCCCGATCGGGAAAGATGACAGCTGCAACGTGGAGATTGAGAAGTATGGGGAGCCGGTGGTGCCGGAGTTTGAGATCCCCTACCACACTGAGATCATGGAGCGGTTTGACGGGATTGATCTGGACGCCGCGGGCAGGGTCGCAGGCAACGGATTTTACTATCTGATGGGGGACATCGCGCGGCTTCACTCCGCAGTGATCTCCTATGCGCGTGATTTCATGATTGACCGCGGCTTTACTTACTGTGTGCCGCCCTTTATGATCCGTTCCAATGTGGTCACGGGCGTCATGAGCTTTGAAGAGATGGACGCCATGATGTATAAGATTGAGGGCGAGGATCTGTACCTGATCGGAACCTCGGAGCACTCGATGATCGGCAAGTTCATCGACACGATCAATGATGAGGA
>CAZWRT010000073.1:0-10781 GCA_964636375.1 uncultured Lachnobacterium sp.
CTCCGTGTTTTTTGACAATATCAATCACTTCGCCAATTTCGCCTATCATCCAAAGCAGCTGGTGTTTACCTACTTCAGGAGAAAGCTTTTCCCATTTATCTTTGTATTTATCCTGAAGCCTTTTTTGCATATCTAACATTTCATTGATACTAAAATCAGTCATAAGTATCCTCCTTTCAAATTTCGACTGATGATAATTCTATCACATATCTATAAATAAAACATCCACCGAATCTTGGTGTGTGCCATTTGTGCATCCACAACATATTGTTGCACAAAAAAATATCAAAAAAAGCCTTGATTTTTGTGCATTTGGGGTGTATTATGGAGCTACGGTGGTAGAAAGTGGAGTATAACATACATGAAGTGGAGTGAAGTGGTTGAACTGACCGCGAAACTCACACACTCGCTCGGGCACTTCTCTATCCGGAGGAGGGGAGGTGAGCGGCCATGTTTATGGGAGAATACAGTCATTCGATTGATGCCAAGGGCCGGCTGATTGTGCCCTCAAAGTTCCGGGAACAGCTCGGCAACGAGTTTGTCGTGACCAAGGGGCTGGACGGATGCCTGTTTGTGTACTCCAATGAAGAGTGGCAGCGCATCGAGGAGAACCTTCGGGAGAAACCGCTCACATCAAAGGATGCCAGAATGTTCGTGCGCTTTTTCTTCGCGGGCGCGGCAAGCTGCGAGGTGGACAAGCAGGGGAGGATTCTTCTCCCGGCAAACCTCAGGGAGTATGCGGGGATTGACAGAGATGTCGTGTCCCTCGGCGTATACAGCCGCGTGGAGATTTGGAGCAAGGAGCGCTATGCGGAGCATAATGATTTTGCGAACATGGACGACATCGCCGAGCATATGGCAGAATTGGGGATCGGGATCTGATCATGGAATTTGTACATACATCCGTCATGCTGGAAGAGACGATTGATCAACTGCATATTCGCCCGGATGGGATCTATGTGGACGGAACTCTGGGCGGCGCGGGACATTCCACCGAAATTTGCAAGAGACTGGAGAGCGGCCGGCTGATCGGAATTGATCAGGACGCGGACGCAATACGGGCGGCCGGTGAGCGGCTGCAATACTATAAAGATAAAGTGACAATTGTGCGGAGCAACTATTCCGAGATCGGTCTGGTGCTCCGTGAGTTGGGAATCTCCGCGGTCGATGGCATCCTCCTGGACCTGGGCGTATCATCCTTCCAACTGGATACGCCCGAACGGGGATTTACTTACCGCATGGAGGACGCGCCGTTAGACATGCGCATGGATGACCGGCAGACCCTGACCGCGCGGCAAATGATAAACGAATACAGTGAGGCTGAGCTTTTCCGTATCATTCGTGACTACGGGGAGGACCGCTTCGCAAAGAATATAGCAAAACACATTGTTCTGGCGAGAAAGGATGCACCCATCGAGACAACGGGAGACTTGAACCGTATCATCCGGGCGGCGATTCCGCAGAAAGTGCGGTCAGAGGGGGGACATCCCTCCAAGCGCACCTTTCAGGCGATCCGAATTGCTTTAAACCGGGAGTTGGACGTGCTGGAGAACTCGCTGGACGAGATGATTGACCTGTTGACTCCGGGAGGGAGGCTGTGTGTGATTACCTTCCACTCGCTGGAGGACCGAATCGTTAAGTCAATCTTTAAGAGAAACGAAAACCCGTGCACCTGCCCGAGCAATTTCCCGGTGTGCGTGTGCAATAAAACGTCCAAGGGACGGATGGTAAACAAAAAACCGATATTGCCGTCGGAGGAGGAGCTTGCGAAAAACAGCCGCTCGAAGAGTGCAAAGCTGCGGGTTTTTGAAGCAAGGGATTGCAAAATATGATACAAGGGTCAAAAGTCTGAAATCGTTCCTGCTTGCAGGATAAGAGTTCTGACTTGTATCATATCAAAATATAGCAGGAATGGAGTCGAGACAGAGTATGGCAGAACGATATTACGTGAACGGAAATACCGTCCGCGAACTTGAATCTCCGGTGCGGAGGGAGAGAGTCAGCCGCGAGGAGATCGAGGAGGCCAACCGAAGAAAAAGACGCAGAAATGCTGCGAGGAGAAACCGTGCGAGAGCGCTGGGAATGAGCCGGGGCTATGTTTTTTTTCTGACGCTTTGTGTTATGATGGTTGCGGCGTCTGCCGTGGTGCTGGTGCAGCTGCAGTCCGGGGTTTCTGCGCGGATGCGCAGAGTGTTTACCCTGCAGACTAAGGTAAATGACATGAGGACGGAGAATGATGCGAGATATAAAAGGATCATCACTTCGGTGGATTTGAACCATATAAAGGATGTTGCGATCAACGAGCTTGGAATGAGTTATCCGGACGAAGGGCAGGTTGTCTATTACACGATCGAGAACAGCAATTTTATGGATCAGTACAGCGACATTCCAAAGCAGTAGGGGAGGGCTGTGACACAGGTGAGGAAAAGAATCATTAAAAAGTTTACACGGAAAATGCGCGCCAAATTAACGGCGCTTTTTTCCGTGATATTGCTATTGCTGTGCGGCCTGATCGGAAGGCTGATGTATATTGAGCACTCGAGCGGGGAGAAGTACAAGAAAAAGGTGCTGTCGCTCCAGTCTTATGACAGCAAGACGATCCCCTACCAGAGGGGAGATATTGTGGACACGTCCGGAACGATCCTTGCGACCAGTGTGGCGGTTTATAATGTAATCCTGGACTGCTCCATCTTAAACAGTGATGAGAAGTATTTGGAGCCGACAGTTGACGCGCTCATCAAGTGCTTTCCGCAGCTGGAACGCAATGTGATCCTGGACTATGCGAGAGACCGGAAGGACAGCAAATACATTGTGCTGGCAAAGAAACTGGGCTATGATGAAATCCAGCCGTTTATCAATCTGAGGGAAGCGGTGGATGAGGACGGGAAAGTTCAGAATCCGAACATCAAGGGTGTGTGGTTTGAGAAGGAGTACCAGAGAAGCTATCCTTACGGGTCTCTGGCTGCCTCCGTCATCGGTTTTACGTCCTCCGGAAATGTGGGGACGACAGGGCTGGAATACCAGTACAACGATGTTTTGAACGGGGTAAACGGCAGGGAGTATGGCTATCTGAACTCGGATAATGACTTTGAGAAGACGGTGATTGCCCCGAAGGACGGCAGCACTCTGGTGAGCACGATTGATGTGAACATTCAGTCGGTGGTGGAAGCGAAGATTAACGAGTTCAATGAAGCGTACCGCAACAATTACACCGAAGGGCTGGGCAGTGCAAACACGGCGGTTATTGTTATGGACCCGAACACGGGGCGGGTACTCGCGATGGCGGATTACCCAGGCTTTGATGTCAACAAGCCGAGAGATCTGTCGGCATATTTTTCCGAGGAAGAGCTTGAGGAGCTGACGGATGAACAGCAGTTGAACTTCCTGAATAAGCTGTGGCAGAATTACTGCGTGACCGCAACCTATGAGCCGGGCTCTGTGCAGAAACCGTTCACGGTGGCATGCGGGCTGGAGACCGGAACCATCACGGAGGACATGACGTTTCTGTGCGACGGGGGAGAGCAGTTTGACAAATGGGTCACCTGCGTGAACAAGAGAGGGCACGGGACGGAGACTGTGGAAAAGGCGCTGATGGATTCCTGCAACGACGCACTCATGCAGATGTCCTATCTGATCGGGGCGAAAAACTATCTGGAGTACCAGTCCGTTTTCGGTTTTGGGCATCGGACCGGAATCGATCTTCCGGGTGAGGCGAACACGGCATCCCTCATGTTCACGCTGGACAATATCAAGCCGATCGACCTTGCGACGAATTCGTTCGGACAGAACTTTAACTGCACGATGGTCGAGCTGGCTTCGGCCTTCTGCTCGCTGATCAACGGCGGCAGATACTACCAGCCGCAGATAATCCGGCGGATTACGGATGCCTCGGGCAATGTGATCTCCACGAATGACCCCAAAATGGTTAAGCAGACGGTCTCGGAGAGCACGAGCGAGAAGCTTAAGGGGTATCTAAAAAATGTCGTGGCGATCGGAACCGGCCGCACGGCAAAGGTGGACGGTTACTCCATGGGCGGCAAGACGGGAACCGGGGAGAAGTATCCGCGCGGAAACAAGAAATATCTGGTATCCTTCGTGGGGTTTGTGCCATATGACAATCCGCAGCTTTTGATCTACTGTATCGTGGACGAGCCGAATGTGCCGGATCAGCCGCACAGCTATTTTGCGCAGAACATTGTAAGGGAAATTCTGGAGGAAATTCTTCCCTATATGAATATCTACCCGGACGAGGAAAAGACCGGGGTCAATGAAGGGCTCACAGTCACCGGCGAGAATGCGCAGTGGACCGGACTGAACACGCCGACCGCTCCGCCGGAGGAGAACGAACCGGGAGAAAATGGAGCCGGGGAGTAATGTTGACCAGGCATTCCTCATAGGATGAAACATAATAACTGGTCATCCGGGGGAAGGTGTCATGGAGCGAAACCAGACCTACAACCGAAAAAAGATCTGCCTTTTTTTCTTCGTAGTGGTGATCTGCGGTTTGGTGTTGTTTGGACGGCTGATATATCTTATGGTTCTGCGCGGGAATTATTACTCCGAGCGGGCCACCAACCTGCAGCAGAGAGAGCGGAGCATCAAGGCGGCGCGGGGCAGGATTATCGATGCAAACGGCGTGGTGCTGGCGAGCAACCGGTCTGTCTGTACCATATCGGTGATCCACAACCAGATCGAGGAGCCGGAGGCGGTCATTGCCATGCTGGTGAAGGAGCTGGGGATTTCCGAGGAAAGAGTCAGAAAGCGCGTGGAGAAGGTTTCCTCCATCGAACGGATCAAGAGCAATGTGGACAAGGAGACGGGCAACCGTGTCCTTGCGTACGGTTATGCGGGCGTGAAGGTGGATGAGGATTACAAGCGGGTATACCCATACAACGATCTGGCATCGAAGGTATTGGGCTTTACCGGCAGCGATAATCAGGGAATCATCGGGCTGGAGACGGTCTATGACTCTTATCTGCAGGGAGAAAACGGGATGATACTCACTACCACGGATGCGCGCGGCATCGAGGTGGACAATGTGGGGGAGGAGCGCAAGGAGCCCGTGGCAGGCAACAACCTGCACATCTCCCTCGACTACAATATTCAGATGTACGCCGCGCAGGCGGCGGAGAAGGCGTACATCCGAAAAGAGGCGGACTCGGTCAGCATTCTCGTTATGAACCCGCAAAACGGGGAAATCATGGCGATGGTGGATTACCCGGAGTTCAATCTGAATGATCCGTTTACCCTGATCGAACAGTACGGGGAGTATGCGGGCAGCGACGATGAGCAGGATTATTTAAACCAGATGTGGCGCAACCACTGCGTCTGCGACACCTATGAGCCGGGATCGACCTTCAAGATCATTACGGCCTCTGCGGCGCTGGAGGAGGATGTGGTGTCGATCAATGAGAGCTTTTACTGTCCCGGCTATATCGTGGTGGAGGATCGGAGAATCCGCTGCCACAAGGTGCAGGGGCACGGCTCGGAGAGCTTTGTGCAGGGGATTGAAAACTCGTGCAACCCCGTTTTTATCACGGCGGGGCTCAGGCTTGGCGCACAGCGCTACTACAATTATTTTGAGAAGTTCGGGCTGCTGGAAAAGACGCATATCGACCTGCCGGGAGAGGCGGGGACCATCATGCACAAGAGAGAGAACATAGGGGCGGTGGAGCTCGCGACGATGTCCTTCGGGCAGTCCTTCCAGATCACGCCTGTCCAGCTTGCGACGACCGTGTCCTCCATCATCAACGGGGGAACCCGTGTGACGCCGCATTTCGGTGTGTGGGTGGAATCACCCGAGGGGGAAGAGGTGGAGCGCCTGTCCTTCGGGACGAAGGAGGGGATCTGCAGCGAAAAGACCTCCGAAACCATGCGGATGCTTTTGGAGAAGGTGGTATCGGAGGGTGGAGGAAACCGGGCGTACATCGAGGGCTATGAGATCGGCGGAAAGACTGCGACCTCCCAGACGCTGCCGCGCTCCTCGCACAAGTACATATCCTCATTTTTGGGCTTTGCCCCGGCGAGCGACCCGCAGGTGCTGGTACTCGTTATCATACGAAATCCGCAGGGCGTCTATTACGGCGGAACCATTGCGGCCCCAGTGGCGAAGGAAATCTTCGAAAACATTCTGCCATACCTTGAAATAGAATAAAGAATCCCTTATACTGGTAAGCATGAAAACGGAAATTCGGAGGTGACACCTATGGGGATCGAGGGACAGAAGGTTTTGGTGGTCGGCACCGGCGTGAGCGGAGCCGCCGCCGCGGAGCTGCTTGTACAGAAGCAGGCTGCCGTGACGCTCTATGACAGCAATGAAAAGCTGGACACAGAAGGCTTTCGCAGGAAACATCCGGCCTTGAAGGAGGTGCCCCTGATTCTTGGGGAGCTGTCCGGAGAGCAGAGAAAGGAGTTCTCCGTCGCTGTGCTCAGTCCCGGGGTGCCCCTGGATCTTCCGATGGTGGAGAAACTCAGGGAAGACGGAGTCAGAATCTGGGGCGAGATCGAGCTTGCCTACTATTATGGAAAGGGACGTCTGCTCGCCATCACCGGAACCAACGGAAAGACAACGACTACGGCGCTGACCGGAGCGATTCTGAAGAATTATTACAGCGATGTGCGGATCGTCGGCAACATCGGAATTCCCTATACCTCGGAGGCGGCGACCATGACGGAGGATACCGTAACCGTGGCGGAGATCAGCAGCTTTCAGCTCGAGACGATCCATGCGTTTGCGCCGGAGGTGTCCGCGATCTTAAACATTACGCCGGACCATTTGAACCGGCACCACACCATGGAGTGTTACATCCGGACGAAAGAGGATATTACGAAAAATCAGACCGGGGAGCAGACCTGCGTGCTCAACTACGAGGACGAGGCGCTGCGGGCGTTCGGTGAGCGCTGTCCGGCCCATGTGGTGTATTTCAGCAGCAAGACAAAGCTGGACGACGGCTTTTATCTGGAGGGGGAGGACATCTTCAGGGCCGAAAACGGCGTATATTCCCATGTGATCAATGTAAATGAGCTGAACCTTCTCGGGCGCCACAATTACGAGAATGTGATGGCGGCGGTCGCCATGGCAGATGCCGTCGGTGTGCCGATGGAGAAGATTGTGGAGGTCTTAAAGACGTTCACGGCGGTGGAGCACCGGATTGAATATGTGACGGAAAAACGGGGGGTGAAGTTCTACAACGATTCCAAGGGAACGAACCCGGATGCCGCGATTCAGGCTGTCCGTGCGATGAACCGGCCGACGCTTCTGATCGGGGGCGGATACGACAAGGAGTCGGAGTACGATGCGTGGATCGAGGCTTTTGACGGCAAAGTCAAAAAACTCGTGCTCATCGGGCAGACGGCGGAGAAGATTGAAAGCTGTGCCCACCGGCACGGCTTTGCGGATACCGTGCGCTGTGAGACCCTGGAGGAGGCTGTGCACTGCTGTTATGACCACGCTGCTTCCGGGGATGCGGTGCTATTGTCGCCGGCGTGTGCGAGCTGGGGAATGTTTACCAACTATGAGGAGCGCGGAAGGATGTTTAAAGAGATTGTGAGGAATCTGAAGGAGTAATGTCGGTGGTAAAACGGGAAAAACTGGGAAAATCCATGCGGTATTTTGATTATAATCTGCTTTTTCTGATTATTTTCCTGCTGTGCTTTGGTTTGGTGATGGTGTACAGCTCCAGCTCCTACACCTCAGCGAAAAAGTACGGAGACAGCGCATATTATCTGAAACTGCAGATCCGCAATATTCTGCTGGGACTGGTTCCGATGATATTTCTGACCCGGACGGATTACCGCAGGTGGAAAAAGCTCGGAGTGTTGGCTTATTTTGGTGCTCTTGCGCTGTGCCTTCTGGTTTTCGTGCCGCAGCTCAACCGGAGCTCCCACGGGTCCTCCCGGTGGCTGCAGATCGGCCCCATCAGCTTTCAGCCCTCGGAGATCGCTAAGCTCGCGCTGATTATTTTTCTGGCGATGCTGATCGAGAAGATCACGAAACAGATGGGAAAATTTTCCACGATCGTGAAGGTTGTCCTGATCATGACGCCGCTCCTTGGTGTGGTTGCGATCAGCAACCTGAGCACGGCGGTGATTATTTTTGGCATTATGGTGTGCATGCTGTTCGTGGCCAGTCCGAAGTATGCGCAGTTTATCCTCGTCGGCGTTGCCGGATTGGTGTTTGTCATTTTCTTTGTGGCCTTTGCCGGATACCGGGGCGGACGTGTTCAGGCGTGGCTGCATCCGGAAACGGCGCCCGCAAAGGATGTGTACCAGACGAATATGGGGCTCTACGCGATCGGTTCCGGCGGGCTGTTCGGCAAGGGTCTCGGGGAGAGCCTGCAGAAGATGGGCAATGTCCCTGAGGCACAGAACGACATGATTTTTTCGATCATCTGTGAGGAGCTGGGACTCTTCGGCGCGGTCTGTGTGATTCTGCTGTTTGTCCTTCTGATCTGGCGTATGATGATTATTGCCAACAATGCGCAGGATCTCTTCGGTGCGCTGATTGTCACGGGCGTCATGTCCCACATTGCGATTCAGGTGATCCTAAACATCGCGGTGGTGACCAACACGATCCCGAACACCGGCGTGATCCTGCCGTTTATCAGCTACGGAGGGACTTCCCTCATCTTCCTGATGGGTGAGATGGGGCTGGTGCTGTCGGTGTCGCGGGGAATTCGACTGGAGAAAATTGATTAATGCCTATGATTAGAGATCAGAGAAAGAGATCACGGAGAAAAAAGAAAATACTGATCACGCTGCTTTTGTTTTTCCTTGTGATGGGGGCGGCGGGCTTTGCGGCGGTGAAGCTGTTCGTCGTAGAGCAGGTGGAGGTCGAGGGCAACGTGCTCTATAATTCCGACGTGATTGAGGCGGCGGTCTTAAACGATAAATACTCCTGGAATTCGCTTTACGTGTTTGTTAAATACCGGTTTGTGGACACGGAGGCCGTGCCGTTTGTCGATACAATGGAAATAACCTTAAAGGACCCGAAGACATTGCACATTAAGGTGTATGAGAAGGGGATGATGGGCTGTCTCTACATACCGTCGATCCAGGAAAATGCCTATTTCGACAAGGACGGCTTTGTGGTGGAAACCTCGGGAAAGAAAATTGAGGATGTCCCGGTGATCAAGGGCATTGACTGCGACCAGGTGGTGCTCTACGAGAAGCTTCCCATTGACGGGGACAGGCTCAGGGAGATCCTGACGCTGACGCAGGCGTTAAAGCGCGCCGGGCTGATCCCGGACTCCGTCACCTACGGCGTGGATAACGCGCCGGTGCTGGGCTACGGCAATATCACCGTGAATATGGGCCGGCTGGACGTGCTGACCCAGAAGGTGGAGCGGCTGGAGAAGGTCATGCCGAAAATCAGCGGGGAGAAGGGAACCCTGCACCTGGAGACTTGGACGGAGGAGACCACCAATATCGTATTTAACCGGGCCGAGTAAAAAAAATTTTTTTCTTGTTGATTATTTTTAAAAAAGATTATATTATAGTCTATAGATGTTTACATGGACAGTAGAGGAGGAAGAACCATGCTTGAGATTCGTACCACAGAGGCAGACACGAGCGCCAAGATCATCGTGATCGGCGTGGGTGGCGCCGGGAATAACGCTGTGAATCGCATGATTGATGAAAATATAGGTGGAGTGGAGTTTATCGGTGTCAACACGGATAAGCAGGCATTGCAGCTGTGCAAGGCACCTTCTTTGATTCAGATTGGTGAGAAGCTGACCAAGGGACTGGGAGCAGGAGCGCAGCCGGAGATCGGCGAGAAGGCGGCCGAGGAGAGCGCCGAGGAGCTTGCGACCGCAGTCAAAGGTGCGGACATGGTGTTCGTCACCTGCGGCATGGGCGGTGGGACAGGCACCGGAGCTGCACCGGTGGTGGCGCGGATTGCTAAGGAGCAGGGCATCCTGACGGTCGGCGTAGTGACGAAGCCCTTTAAATTCGAGGCCAAAAAGCGCATGATTAACGCCGTTTCCGGAATTGAGCGGCTGAGGGAGAGCGTCGATACGCTGATCGTGATCCCGAACGATAAGCTTCTGGAGATTGTGGACAGGCGTACATCCATGCCGGATGCGCTCAAAAAGGCGGACGAGGTGTTACAGCAGGCTGTGCAGGGAATCACGGACCTCATTAATCTGCCGGCATTGATTAATCTGGATTTTGCGGATGTTCAGACGGTCATGAAGGACAAGGGTATGGCGCACATCGGCATCGGCAGCGCAAGGGGCGACGAGAAAGCGATTGAGGCGGTCAAGCTGGCGGTGGCATCTCCTCTTCTGGAGACGACGATCACCGGCGCAACCCATGTCATTATCAATATTTCCGGGGATATCTCCCTGATGGACGCAAACGATGCGGCGAGCTATGTGCAGGATCTTGCCGGCGAAGAGGCGAATATTATTTTCGGCGCGAAATATGACGAGACCATGTCGGATGAGGCTGTCATCACTGTGATTGCCACAGGACTTGAGGCGGTTGGGCGTCCGGCGGCGGCTGCGGCTCCGGGAGTGGGCTCCCGTATGGTATATCCGCAGAGCAGTGTGCGCAGCGCACAGATGGGTGCGCGCCCGGTGGCAGGGACCGGTGCGGGTGTCGGAGCAGATCCGCGGACCGCGGGGATACAGCAAACTCCTACATATTCCGGAATCCAGAGACCGAAGCAGCCGGAGAGTACCGTGAAGCCGGTGGAGATCAATATCCCGGACTTCCTCAAGAACCCGAAGCGTTAATTTTCCACCTGTGCGGTTGCAATCCAATGACCTGTCTGCATG
>CAZWRT010000074.1:0-10781 GCA_964636375.1 uncultured Lachnobacterium sp.
AATCGCAAGCATCTCCGTCAGCCCGTATGGGCTGTTCTGCACCAGCGTCCCGATGCCCAGCGGAGCAAAATCGAATAAACTATACACCAAGCGTTCGCTTTTTTCAAGAAGATTTTTTCTGATATCCGTCTGTACACAGCCCCCGCCCTCCGAGAGCCCCAGATCCTTCACGAAATCCTCCACAGAGGCCAGCACTCCCGCGCCCTGCCGGATCAGCGCATTACAGCCCTGACTGAGGGGATCAAAGATCCGCCCCGGGAGCGCGTACACATCCCTCCCCTGCTCCAGCGCGCAGTCCGCCGTAATCAGGGAACCGCTCTTCTCCTTTGCTTCGATGACCACCGTGTAGTCCGCAAGACCTGAAATAATCCGGTTTCTCTGTGGAAAAAGTTCCGCCCGCGGCTGTGTCCGCATCGGATACTCTGATAGTATTCCTCCTTGTGCCGGAATATTCTCATATAAACACCGATTTGCAGCCGGATAGCAGACATCCACACCGCAGCCGAGCACCGCGTAGGTTCGCCCGCCCGCCGCAAGCGCCCCCGCATGCCCGTCCGCATCGATTCCGCGCGCCATTCCGCTGACCACATCCACCTGCTCCCTGGCAAGCCTTCCGGCGAGCAAACGCGCCGCCTGTGCACCGTAAGCACTCCGCTCTCTGGCTCCGACAATCGCGACACAGAGCCGCCCCGGCTCCGGCAGACTGCCGAGGTAATACAGGCAGTACGGCGGCCTATGGATATTCCTCAGTTTCTCCGGATAAGCCTCCTCCTCCATTGTCACAAATCCCACGCCCCGCTCCTGCAGGCGCATCCACTCGCCCTCCAGATTCCACTCCCTCCTGCTCGCCAGAATCCGCTCCTTATCCGCCTCCGCAAGTCCCGGAAGCGCGCGCACTGCCGCCTCGCTCAGCCCGTACACCTCCTGCGAGCTGCGGCAGGCTTCGAGGATCATCCGCCGCTTCGCCGACGAAAGCTTGGGGATGTTTGCAAACCATAGCCCATACATACTACATCCCTCCCCAGAATTTTTCATCAAAGCTCCGATAGCAGGCCGCCTCACTAAGATGCCGGATTTCGATGCGGTCAGAGCGGTCGAGGTCCGCCACGGTCCGGGCCACACGAAGAACCTTGTGATAGCTTCTGGCCGTCATGTTCCGATCCCCGAAAACCTGCTCCATATACCGCTCCTCCTTCTCCCCGAGCGCGCAGTAGTCCGCGATCCGGGCAGCCGGAATCCTGCTGTTGTGGCAGAAGTTTTGTCCGCGATAGCGCGCAAGCTGGATCTCGTGGCAGGCTTGCACCCGGCTGCGGATATCGGCGGAGCTCTCGTTTTTCGTCTTTCCCGTAAGCTCGCTGTAGGTGACAGCCGGAGCCTCCGCGCAGATATCGATCCGGTCAAGGAGCGGTTTCGATACCCGCCCGATATAGCGCCGCAGCATCGAGGGCGTGCAGCAGCATCTCTGCCGGTCCGGATAATAGCCGCAGTTACACGGGTTCATCGCGGCAATCAGCAGAAAATCGGACGGGTAGCTCACACTGCCCGTCGCCCGCACAATTTGGATCTCGTGCTCCTCCAGCGGCTGCCTCAGCGTCTCGACCGTAGATTTTTCAAACTCCGTCAGCTCATCCAGAAACAAAACACCCTTGTGCGCCAGCGAGATCTCGCCGGGCCTCAGATCCGTCCCGCCGCCCACAAGCCCCGCAAGGCTCGCCGTGTGATGCGGACTGCGAAACGGGCGGCACGATATCAGATTTCTGCACCTTCCCAGCATCCCCCGCACACTGTAGATCTTTGAGAGCTCCAGCCTCTCCTCCTCCACAAGCGGCGGAAGGATGGTCGCCATGCGCTCCGCGATCATGGTTTTTCCCGCACCCGGCGGCCCGATCATGAGCAGATTGTGCATTCCGGAGGCCGCCACCTCGGCCACACGCCTCAGATAGGACTGCCCATTCACCTCCGAAAAATCCGCTTCCCGCGCTTCCGGCTCCGTATACGGCTTTTCCTCCGCACTCTCCTTCTTCGGATACGGTTCTCCCTGAAGGCAGGCGAGCAGCTCTCCAAGACTTGCAAACCCGTGTATTGCCGCCTTCCGCACAAGCCTCGCCTCCCATACATTTTCCGCGGGAACCACAAAGCATTTGACGCCGTCCGCCGCCGCATCCGAGACAATAGGGAGCACTCCGCTCACCGGGAGAATGTCGCCGCGCAGATTTAATTCGCCTACATACAGCGTGTCCGCCGCGCGCGCTCCGTCCACCAGCCCCATCGCCGCCAACAGTGCGACCGCGATCGCCACGTCAAAGCCCGTGCCGCTCTTTCTGATGTTTGCAGGGGTAAGGTTGACCGTAATCCGCTTTGCGGGAAGTGCGATGCCGCAGTTGTGAAGTGCCGTGCGCACGCGCTCCCTCGCCTCCCGCACCTCAGAGGCCAGAAACCCCACCATCTCAAACACCGGCATACCCGCGCTGATATCGACCTCCACGCGAATGGGAACCGCCCGGATTCCGGCCAGCATGGACGTCATTGTTGTACTATACATATCCACCTCTTTCTATCTGCAGGGGAATTGTGCATAGAACCACGCATGAAAAAAAGATGAATTTATTGTACCACAAAATTCATCCTTTTCCACTATTTTTTCATTTTTTACGATTTCTATTCTTTGTTGGCCAGGGCCAGTTCAGACAAATTATTCCTGTTTTCTATATTAAATAAACATTCCTCAAAAAAAGAGACAGAGTCCGTTTGGCCTCCCACAGCCTCACGGACTCTGTCCTGTTTTTAATTCTGTTCAAATCTCTGCCGCAGTTTTCCCAGCGCTTTCTTCTCAATCCTTGACACATAGGATCTGGAAATATTCAGGCACGCGGAGATCTCCCGCTGCGTGCACTCCTCCTCGCCGTCCAGCCCGAACCGTTTGCAGATGATCCGGTATTCCCTCGGCGTGAGCACGGAGCGGATCTGATCCCGGATACGGCCGATCATCTCCTCCTTGTAGATATTCTCGGCGACATCCGCATCCTCCTGCTCCAGCACATCCACCAGATGGATCTGGTTGCCTTCTTTGTCCGTCCCTATAGGCTCAAATAGCGAGACCTCATTCCTTACCTTTTTTTTGCTGCGAAAGTACATGAGCATCTCATTGTCGATACAGCGGATCGCATAGGTCGCAAAGCGGCTGCCGTAGTCCGGCTTAAAGCTTGTGACTGCCTTCAGCAGTCCGATCGTCCCGATCGAGATCAAATCCTCCATGTCCTCCTCGGAGTTCTGGTACTTTTTCGCAACGTGTGCAACCAGCCGCATATTGTGCAGGATCAGTTCGTCCCTTGCGGCCGGATCTCCCTTGGCAACTTCGGCAAGGCAGACGGTTTCCTCCGAACGTGACAGCGGAGCAAGAAAAGTTTTCACTCAGGCACTCTCTTCCACTGCTTTCTAACATTCTATGTGAAACCGTCAATTTACGTGCTTTTCCCACTCAAATTGGGACTTCCGTGCACTCTCAACCCCGCTTATTTACTGCTGTTAACGCCTTTGTCCGTCTTTCTAATTCGGCTTTTTCATAGGGAACCCATCCCTTTAACACCTTGTTTCTGACATGGGAAAAGGTCTGCTTCTCCCCCTTGACAGCGAGCATCGTGAGCAGATATACCAGGAGTGCCTCCGTATCTTCGTGCATGATATAATGCCCCTGCCCTTTCTCGTAGTATGCGAGAGGGCTACGCGCCGTATACGCGTCCTTCTGGTAATTCTTGGACGCACTGATGCGGTCGATGAACATCTCCACCACATAACGGACGGGCATTTTCATGCCGGTCATGCCTCCGTGCCCGCCTTTTTTTGCCTCATAGTCGATCCAGTACTCCAGATGGTGGCGATTACGTCCCTTGTGATGCAGCCACGCCTGCGAGTATCCCCTGTCCTCCCGCTCCGCGTTGTTCGGACTCATGTTTCCCTGGTAATATTTGCATCCCACCAAAAATTCCACCGGGGAATACTTTGACCAGTCATGCATGATCCCCTGCCGGTAAAGCCCCACCTGAAAGCACATTTCGCGCACCATATTTTTATGTCTTATGATCGTCTTTAAATGTTCCCACGCTTTTATCATTTCTTTCTTCTATGCCTCTTTTCCGTGTGCTGAGCCGGGCGGCCCACATATACCCGCATCGACTGCGGAGACAGACGGATCACATTCCCCTCCTGAAGAATCTGCTCCTCATAGTAAGGAGTGTCGCTGTCACTGTCCATCACGAGATACCAGTCTTTATCCGGCTCCGGCTTTGGAAGGGCAAGTCTCGACTCCGCCGCCAGAAAATTGTAAGCGACATACACATCCTCGCTCTTTGCCTCATCCGGAGAGTAGGCCCCGGAATACAGCATGCCGATGCAGAGTCTTCCCGCATCCGGCTCCGCAATCCATGCGTTCTCCCCGTGAAACGACAGATCCGGCGCCCCAAGCAGCCGATGGTCACTGAAGCGGAAGGGCTCCTCCCTCGCTATCACCGGGTGCAGCCTGCGAAATTCCGCAAGCTTTTTTATAAATCGCAGCTCCTTCCGATGCGAGGCCTCGTTCTTCCAGTTCACCCAGCCTACCGGATTGTCCTGACAGTACGCATTGTTGTTCCCCTGCTGTGAGTTGCCGAATTCATCCCCCGACCACAGGAGCGGCACACCCTGCGCAAGAAAAAGCATCATCACGCCGTTTCTCCACTTGAGCCTGCGCAGAGAATTGATATAACGCAGGCGGGTCGGCCCCTCGCAGCCGTAATTGTTGCTGAAGTTCCAGTCGCTGCCGTCGCGGTTATCCTCACCGTTTGCCTCGTTGTGCTTGTCGTTGTACATAAACAGATCCGCCAGCGTAAACCCGTTGTTGCATGCCAGATAATTCACATAGCCCAAATTTTTCCCCTGCTTGCGCTGCTGATCCACAAAATCCTTCATATTGCCGTTTAAGTGGTTTAAGATCTTGCGCGCCGGATACATATATTCATCCTTGTACAGAAACAAATTCTTGCATCTGCGCACATCCTTCATGTCCGGCGAAAACTGCTCGCAGAAAATTTTCGTGCGGCTTAACAAATTGTCCTGCACAATCGCCGTCAGCGGAATGCTTCCCCCCAGCAGATGGAATCCGTCCACATGATACTCCCGGACCCAGTAGCGCAGGGCGTCCAAAATCATATTATGGTTGCTGTCCTCCGGAAAATACATCTCCATCACACATTCCATGCCAAGCTCATGCAGACGGCGGATCAGCGTCTTGTACTCTGCGGACGCGTGCTCCGGGTCTGCAGCGTAGGAGGCCTTCACCGCAAAATAGTTGCCCGGCCCATACCCCCAGTAATTTAGCTGCCGCTTCTCCAGTACCGCGACTGCCGGACGGATGATGTCCTGGTTCTTAGCCTTCCACGTCACATATTCCGGAATATGCGCGGGCTCGGTGATCGGCATCTCCTCAAACTCGTACACCGGCATCAGCTCGACGGTTGTGACTCCGAGCCGTCCCAGATAGCCGATCTTGTTCATCAGAGCGCGGAAAGTCCCCGGATGCCGGACTCCGGTCTCCATCGTAAACCCCCGCACATGAAGCTTATAAACAAACATTCCGCTCCCCATCAGCTCCGGTGCGCGGTCACGCTTCCAGTCAAACGTCTCGTCCGCGAACCCGGCATACACCTCATACCCGTCCTTCTTCCGGGCGCTGTCGTTCCAGACCTCGCGCCCCATGATCCGGCGGGCATACGGGTCCATCACCTTCTCACCGTTGATCTCAAAATAATAGACATAATTCATTACATCGATTCCGCAGACCTCGATCGAACACAGTGAACCAATGCAAAAATCCTCCGGAACCTCAATGCGGATCTTCTCCCCACTCCCCCGATGAATCAGCACGACGGCGCACTGATCTTCCTTTTCCCTGCAGAAAGTAAAGATAACGCTGCCCTCAAGCTGCCTGACCCCCAATTTCTCGTAATTTCCTTCTCTTACGCAATTTTTCATATACACCCGCCCATCTATGCTGTCAATCTTTACAAAAAAATTATACACGTTTTCCACATTTTTGTATAGTTCTATTTCCATTTGACAACGGATTATTTATTTTCTATAATGAAAAAAACAAAAAGGGGGACAATTATGGCAAAAACAGAAAAAGTTACACCGGTCACCGAAGATGAAATCGATGACATCCGCGTGACCCTGAATTTAGACACGGGCGATGTCGAGTGCGAGATCCTCACGATATTTGAGGCGGGCGAAAGAGACTACATCGCGCTGATGCCTTTAGCTCCTGACGGCAGCGCAAACGACGAGGGTGTCGTCTATCTTTACCGCTACGCCGAGGACGAGGAAGGCCTCCCGCAAATCACCATGATCGAAGACGACGACGAGTACGAGATCGCCTCCGACCGCTTTGATGAACTCTTAGACGACGAGATGTTTGACGAGATGGAGGACTGACAAGGATCAAATCCCCAGCTCCCCCACAAAGCGGGACACCTCTGCCCCTTTGTTATTCAGATTTTTGACCCAGCTGACGTGCAGTGCATCCTTTGCCCGCGTCACGCCCACATAGAACAGGCGGCGCTCCTCCTCGATGTCAGTCTCCAGAACCGCCTTTTTGTAGGGCATCACACCCTCGTTCGCGTCGATCAGAAAAACCGTCCGATATTCTAAACCCTTTGCGCCATGCAGTGTCGCAATGCTCACGGCATCAGGGTTCTCATTCGTATGTTTTGCAAGCTCCTGCATCGTTTTCCGATACTCACTCACATGAGCGGACCATTCCGCCACCGTCCGATAGCCCTTTGCTCCGGTCTGGATCTCGTCCGCCACCTCCAGGAGCTCCTCCTTCTTCAAGCGGTGTTCCTGTGCATACAGCAGGAGATAGCTGTCGTAGTCGATCCCCTTCCGGATATAGTTGATCGCCGCAAAGGGGCTCATGCTCTGCATCTGCCGCACATCATGCCAAAGCCGCTCGATGCGCTCTGCGATCCACGGTTTCTCGTCATATAGTTTCACCCACTCGTCAAAAGCGACCTCTGCCTCCGGCAGACTGTCCCTTCCGATATAGCGCTTCGGTTTGTTCATGATCGAGAGAAAATCCGCCCGCGCCCTTCCTCCCCCCGCAATCCTCAGATAGGCAAAGATATCCTTCGCAATCCAGTGCTCATAGAGATCCGGAATCCGCTCCCTTGTGCGAAACGGCAGATTCTGCTCAATCAACTGTTCCATCAGAAGTCTCGGCTGCGTGTTCGTCCGGCAGAGCACCGCGATGTCCCCGGGCCTGACCCCACTCTGCAGTGCCTCCCGAATCTGCAGGGTGACCTGTGCATATTCCTCCCGCTGATCCTCATAGCACCTGATCGTGATATCTGCCTCAGTCTCCCGCGACGCCCGGATATTCTTCGGAAACCGGTGCTCGTTGCAGGCGATCAGCCGGCCGGCAGCAGCCACAATGCCGGGTGACGATCGGTAGTTCACATCCAGCGTGATCTGTTTCGCGTCCGGGTAATCATTCCCGAATCCGAGCATAATTTCCGGCTTTGCCCCACGGAAACGGTAGATGGACTGGTCGTCATCCCCCACCGCAAACAGGTTGTTAAGCGGCGCTGCCATCATCCTTACGATCTCATACTGAATCCGGTTGATATCCTGAAACTCGTCGATCAGTATGTAGGGATAGCGTTTCTGCCACGCCGCAAGAATATCTCCGCGCTGGGAGAACAGGTCGCAGGTAAGGGTCAGCATATCGTCAAAATCGATGAGTCTGGCCTGGGTGAGCCTTCTGTGATACTCCGCATAGATATTGCGGAACACCTCCTCGGCACACTCCGCAGAATAGAAGTGATCAACGCTGATCCCGGAATTTTTGATCATGCCGATCTCGGCCAGCAGATTGCCGATACACTCGTTTTCATCCTTGTATTCGATCGGGAAATGCGAGAGGATTTCACGCATGAGCTGATAGCGCTGCTCCTCGGATACGATATTGCTGCTCTTAAAATGATAGGCATATTTAAGAATCGTAAAAAATACGGCGTGAAAGGTTCCGAAGGTGACCGGCATGCTCTGTGTCCCCATCTTATGCAGGAAACGCTGCTTCATCTCATTCGCCGCGGCCCGCGTGAACGTGATCACGAGAATGTCCGCCGGGTTCAAACCACAGTCCCGGATCAGATGGACCGTCCGCTCGGTGATGACTGCCGTCTTGCCGCTCCCCGGCCCCGCCAATACAAGCATGGGGCCATCCCTGTGCAGGATGGCCTCCTTTTGTGACTCGTTGTAATCCATAAAACTCTCCCTGCTGCTCAATCGTTCGATGCCCTCATTCCCTGTCTCAATGCTCCGCCTTTTTCCGTACGATCAGCGCGTTCGGCATATACCGGCCGCGGCCGGATTTGCTGGAAGATTTCGTGATATATTTTCCGTTGTACCACATGACCGCGGAGCTCCCTCCGTCTAAGTTCATTGCCTGATACACCCCATACCGCAGCAGAATATCTTTACACTCTGCAACCGTGCAGCCGACGCTGTAGCCGACCTGCCTGCCGTCGATAATGAGGAGCAGCATGCTTCCGTCCAGCCTTTGTCCTATGGAGGTCCGGGGCTGCAGTCCCATGCCGAAGGTGCCGTCCACAACGCTCTTTCCGTCCACGACCAGCGCCGGGAAGAACTCACAGCTCCAACGGTATTCCGACACAGAATTGGTTGGATAACTGCCGACATAAAATTTGTTGTCATTCTTCATTCCGCAAAATTTCCAGTAGCCCTTGACATCGCGGTTGCCGTACTCCACACCGTCAATGATCAGCGTTCCCTTGACCTGACCGCCGCTCCCGTGGCCGCCGGCATCCCGAAACCCGCTCGCATTAATCACAAGGAGGGCGTTCTCCTGTGTCCCAAAGCTCTCCGCCTCCTGCCCGCGGGAGCCAAGATTCTTGGACTTGACCATCTCAATCTGGGCGGGATCTTTCACGACCGCAAGCTTTCCCTGATAGGTAGAGCCGCTGACCTTCACAATCAGCAGTCCGTTCTCAGTGTCAATCACAAGGATCGGATCACCCTGTGCCGTCTTCAGCCCAAGCGCCGCCTCCATATCCTCCAGAAAAATTTTATCATAGCCGTCCCTCGTCAGCTCCGGATGCGCTGTCAGATAGCTGCGCACGGATTCGGAGTCCAGCTCCGTATAGGTCTCGTAAAATACCGTGACCGCGTCCTTGACCGGCCCCTCCGAGCCCGGCTCTGTTCCTGACTCTGTCTCCGTGTTCCATGTGCTGGCCAACCCCGCCTGCGACTGCTGATTCGCCTCGAAATCCGCCATAACCTGATCGATAACACTGCTCGGAAAAAACATCGTCGCAAGCCACTGATGGCTGTTTGTTGTCATCGCCGTCTCAATATAGATCGTGCGCCATTTTTTGATGAACGGAATATTTGAAAAAGCGATAATCAGATAGGTCATAATCAGCACGCACAGCACAGCCCCCGCTATGATCAAGCGCTTAATCAGTTTTTCTCTTTTGTCCAGTGTCTTCACAATCTCATTTCTCCTTCTTATCAGCCTCTGCAAGATACTCAATAATTTCGTGGGCTGCCACATTGCCCTCCCCCACTGCCTTCGCATACTGGTAGGGCCGTCCGGTACAGTCTCCCGCCGCGTAGCACCCCGGCAGGTTCGTCTCCTGCCTTCGGTTCACCACAATGTGTCCGTTCTCCACGGCAAGGTTTTTCAGCATAATCGCCGGGGCAATGGCATTCCGCAGGAGAAACACTCCGTCCACCTCGCGCGACTCTCCGCTTTTTAACGTGACCTCGCAGGCTTTCAGCTCCCCCTTGATCTCTACCGGATAGTCCGTGCTGACATGCACATTCTCCCGCATGACGCCGGGTCCGGGATACGCCGGATAAAAATCCACAGATTCCGCAAGATCTGCCAGAAACTCCACCTCGTGCTCAAATTTCGGGGCGTTGGCATACACCGCAAGCTTTTTTCCTTTATAGAAATTTCCGTCGCAGGTCGCGCAGTAGCTCACGCCACGGCCAAGAAACTCCTCCTCCCCGCGAAGCGGCTGTGCGCTCGCGGCCCCGATGCAGAGCGCTAACGTCCTCGCCTCATAGACCTCGTTGTCCGCCAGTACCATATAATGGCCATTTGCCGGCATAATGTTTGTGACCTGTTTTTCTGTGATCGCAATCTCCATCTGCTGCCGATGCGCGTCAAACGCTTCAAAGAGCTCACGCCCCGTGACGCCCGGCAGGGCAGGATAATTGTCCACGCGCGGTGCCTTTTGTACCTTATCACTCATCTGTCCGTTTCCGAACCACAGAAACTGCCGGTTGTGTATTTTTAAATTTAGCGCACACGAAAATCCGGCCGGACCTGTGCCTACAATAATACAATCATACATCGATTTTCCTCGCTTTTTGTTATATTGTCTGCGGTACGCACAAAATACATTCGAGAGGTTTTTGGGTCTTTTTCCAATTTTTCACAACTGACAATTTCATCCTATTATAGACCAAAAGCCCAATCTCATCAACACCTGATTTTATCTTTTCAAGTTTTAAGCGCCGTGGTATAATCATTATAATATACAGCGCAAAGGAGAATTCCACTATGTTATTCACCAGAAAAAAACAAATTCTTGCAATTATTTTTTCCGTACTCCTCGGTATGACAGCCTGCGGAACTCCCGCCGGAAACAATGCCGACACAGAAGTGATCAACACAAATAAGCCTCAGACCCCGTCGGATTCTCAGAATTTGCCGGACT
>CAZWRT010000075.1:0-10383 GCA_964636375.1 uncultured Lachnobacterium sp.
TACCGATTCATATCACCAAGGCTTATAAATCCTATAAAACTGCCGTTTCTTCTGTAAAAGCTCCGATGAAATTATCCGCATACAAAATACTATCGTCACTGTTATATTCCCATACACACCTTATTTTCATAAGCAAAATCCTTTTCCATGTTATATCAAGCAAACATTGTAACCTTCAATATAAATCGCCTGTCCATCTGCAAGGTGAATTTCTTTGCTGTCTGTTGGTAAACTCAGTAACTTGTCACCATTCCAATGCGGTATTATTGGACTGGGAATTATATGTAATCCATCGTCCAAATTGCCCGCCGCATACATACTCCCTGCGCTGATTCCAACATATACAAGGCCATCGTCAATCGCTTGTTCAAGCACACGATCAAATCCTGTTCTTACCATTTCACGACACAGGACGGCACTATCTCCACCGCCAACAAAGACCGCATCAAAGCCTTTCAATTCTTCTGGCGTCATAAGTCTGCTTGCCATATGTGCATCTGTCACATATGCCGAATATGTGCGCTTATATCCTTTTGACAGAATCAGCTCCAAGTTATACACAAATATATTTTCGGTACAAATTCCCATTGCTGAGAGTTCGTGCAAACAGATAGCAATTCCTTCCCTGGCACTATCTGTTTCAATTCCAGCAGTTGGAATATAAAGTATTTTCACTTCTTCTGGACACTTCCCGATAATATTGAAAAAGGAAGTTTTCATACTCTCAGTCAGTCCACCAGAGGTCAAAAATAAATGTCTATTATTCATTTCCTTTACCTCCACAAATATCGATTTGTCATTTTGTGCTGCAACAAAGTACTTGTGTACTTTTTGTATACCAATCACCACCTGAACCCGCCTCTGACAATAGGAGAGAGATTGATTTTACAAACTTTTTGATAAACCTAAACGCTGAAAACCCGATGCAAGTCCAATCATAGAAAGTTTTCGCTCACCTGCCAGTTTTTCAACACGTTCCATCAGCATTTTACCAATACCGCAGTGCTGAAATGCAGGCAAAACGGCAAGCCCGTTCACTTTCATATATCCATATGGATAGCCAACCGCTAAAGTTTCAACGGTCGTAGCAAAACCCACAACAGTGCCGTTCACATCAGCAACAAATGTGCTATAACGGCTATCATCTTTCATTTTTTCATAAGTTTTGACAACGTTTTCATGCGTTATCGATAAAAAGCCCAACACGTCACGCCAGATTGCTGTTACGGATGTATAATCTTTACTTTCAATTTCTCTTATTACAATGTCCATATTCATATTCGATCTTCTTCCTTCTCTCCTCTGCATGATCCATAATAAGCTATCGCATCCACTTGAAACAGTAAATTACCCGGGTCGGCAAACTCGGTCTGGATTGATTTGCGTACAGGGTATTTGCCATTGAATCTTTCTTTAATAACCTTTTCCATTGTTGGAATGTCCCAGATATTTTTAAACATGCAAGTCATCTGCACTACATTTTCAAGAGTCAGTCCCACCAATGCCAATCGCTCCTCCATTACATCGAATGCCCCGTTGATCTGCTGTTCAATCGTGCCGCCTATGTTGCGAACGCAATAATTTATAAAGCAGAAATCCCCTGCCTTGATAATTCCTGAATGTGCCCAGTCCTCATTAACGTCATATCTCTCGATTTCGTTCATTTTTATTTGTTCTCCTTTCGGTTCCAGTGTAACAAAGTCGCCATGACACTATTATGTCATAGTCGGTTTAAATAAGCAATTAAATCATTTTACAACTTTGACACATTTTTCTGGTACAATAATTACATTGGAGGTTTTGAGATGAATGTTTTGATTGTAGAGGATGATGAGGCAATCGCAAATTTGCTGTCTATGGATCTGAGCGATGAAGGGTATCGGTGCGTATGCGCATATGACGGAAAGGCAGCGGCGGACCTGCTGCAGGAAAGGCAGGACTTTGACTTGATATTGCTGGATATCATGCTGCCGGAAATCGACGGCTATGAATTATTGGAATACATCAAGCCCATGGATATCCCTGTTATTTTCCTGACTGCCAAAGGAACGATCAATGACCGCATACATGGGCTGAAAATGGGGGCGGATGATTATATCGTAAAGCCCTTCCAGAGCGGGGAGGTTCTTGCCCGAATGGAAGCAGTGCTGCGGCGGTATGGAAAAAACAAAAAGATGCTTTCCTTCGCGGATGTTACCGTCAATTTGGTGTGCAGAAAGGTGCATCAAAGGGGAAAAGAGGTTGAACTTACGATGAAGGAATTTGACCTGCTGGTGGAGCTGATACAGAATAAAAATGTGGCTCAGTACAGGGAAAGGCTGTATGAGAAGGTGTGGAGGGAACCCTTCATGGGGGAGACGAGAACTCTTGACACGCATATCCAGCGTCTGCGAAAGAAACTGGACTGGGACGAGCATATCAGGACGGTATTTCGCATAGGGTACCGTCTGGAGGACTGACAATCATGAGGCTGGGAGCGAAGATTATTTTATCCATTACCATTTTTTTCAGCCTGTTCTTTCTGTTGGGCGGTTATGCGCTGATTTCCTGCTTTTATGAGATTTCCATGGATCGGGAAGTGGAGACGGCGGCGAGACTATATCAGTATAATAAATTTGTGGTGCAGGCGAACCTCATTACCAGAGGGCAGGAATGGTTTGCGGACATGGCGGGCGACAGATATGACATCAGTGGTATGGCTTCGGATATGGACGGCGAGGTAGCCTTTTTTTCTATGGACGGAGCTATGCTGTACTCAGGATTTTCGGCACAGACTGACTTCTCCGGGTTGTTTGTAGGGGGGAGTTCAGATAAAGCTAATTATCGGTTCATGAGGATTCAGGGCAGGATGTACCTTCTGGTAGCGGGGATGGTGACCCATGGGGACGCAGGTTTATATTTGGTCACAGGGACGGATGTGGAAAGGGTTCTGGAGCAGCAGGAGCTGATTGTGAAGAAATTTGGGGCAGTGTATGCGATGGCGGTGGGGATGGGCGCTTTGATTATTTCCGGTCTGTCGGTTCTAATCACGAAACCGGTCAAGCAGCTTACGGCCGCTACTAAGAAGATTGCAGACGGAGATTTTAGTGAGCGTGTGCCCGAGGGCGGAGGCGACGAAGTGGGACAGCTTGCCAGAAATTTCAACCGGATGGCTCTTGCGGTGGAGGAAAAGATAGGGGAGCTCTCGGAAAATGCAAGGCAGAAGGAGGATTTTGTGGCTAATTTTGCACATGAGTTGAAGACTCCGCTCACCTCTGTCATCGGTTATGCCGACCGTATTTATAAAAAAGAACTGCCCAGAGAAGAGCAGAGAAAGGCGGCATGGTATATCTGGAATGAAGGGATGCGGCTGGAGGCTTTGTCCCTGAAACTGATGGACTTGATCTTGTTGAATCACGGGGATTTCTGCCTGCAGGAGATGAGAAGCGATATGTTGTTTCGAGAGCTGGCATCGGATGTGGAATTGCTGATGGAGGAGAAAGCTGTTTTGCTGGACTGTGCTGTGGAGCCCGCTTTTATTGAGGTGGAATATGATTTGTTTAAAACGCTTTTCCTGAATCTAGTGGACAATGCGGTGAAGGCAGGAGCAAAGCGGATTCAGGTGACGGGCGGCGTGGAGGCAAAGTGTCCTGCAGAGAAATATGCCATACAGATAAGGGATGACGGGAGCGGCATACCAAAGCAGGAGATCAAGCGGATAACGGAAGCTTTCTACATGGTGGACAAATCCCGTTCCAGAAAGCAGCATGGTGCGGGAATCGGGCTGGCTCTGGCGGAAAAAATAATTCGGATACATGGAAGCAGTCTGGAATTTGAGAGCGACGGGGAGAGCGGTACTACGGTAAGCTTTTACCTGAAGTGTAAAGGAGAGGTGAAACATGAACAGGAGTAAAGCTGTTACAACTGGCCTTTTTTTACTGTCTCTGATGGTGGTGGTTGGAGGGTGGTATCTGACCTTTGCATTGCTGGAGCAGAGAATGGGGACACTTCTGGACAGAAACGGAAAAATTCTCCTGCAGTCCCAGGAGGTCGCTTTTGTTTCTCCGGAAAATGAAACGGCTGGCGGAAAGGACGGTACCGGAGATGTGTCAGGAGCTGTTTCCTTTCAGGGCCAGACTGTGTCTGAGGAGATGATGGCGAAGGTGCTGGCTGTCTGGGAGCGGGGAGGAAGAGTGCTTCCCCACGAGCCAAGGCAGGGGCAGATGAACATGGAACAGGCAATAGAGGCGGGAAAGGAGTGGATTGCCGCTATGGCGGAGCGGGGAGTAATTCCGGCTATATCAGTAGAGGGCGGGTTTGACAATGTCACTGCAAGGCTGTGTACCATGGAGGCGGCGAACATAGACGAGAATCTGATCAGTTATTGGGATATGAGGTTTACGACTGATAATCTGGCTATTGACTTCACATTGCATGCCGTGAGCGGCGAAGTCTGGATCGCAAGTATCATGATGAATGAAAGAGAGTGTCGGTGGAATGAATTTCGACAGGAAGATCTGCTGAAATTTGCCTTTCCGTTTGTGGGGGAAGGAAAGCAGATTCTGGCGGATATTGAGGGGAATGTAACCAGCGTTTCCCTGCCTGAAGGACTTGTGTCTGCGTCCGTGAGGCGGGCGAAAATACAAATCAGCGGAAAGGAGTTGCTGGAACAGATTTCCTTTGAATTGCATCCCTGGTAAGAGGGACGGTTAGGGCAAGAGTTGGCAGTTTTGACACATCTATTACGAAAGTGCGAGACATCTCCCTGTTATGATGTCAGTCATCAGCTACGGCAGTCCGGTCATAAGACTGACTGCTGTGATGGCTGCATTATGACGGCAGGAGGTTTTTTTATGAGAAAATTGAATGGTTTAGGAGCATTTTTACTGGCCGCGGTCTGCGTTTTTGGGGGCTGCGGAAGAGGCGGATTGCCGGCCGGAACGGATGGACAGAACATGACCCGGCCGGAACGGCAGGGAGGCACAGGGACTTCGTCCGGTTCTGCAGACGGCACATCGGGAGCCAGGGAGACATTTTCGTATGAGCAGCCCGGAATGCAGGGAGAGATAACAGTATCCTGTCTCTTTTCGGAAGAGTTTCTGAGCGTTGCGGCGGAGCAGTTCATGAAAAAGTATCCCGATGTGAAGGTGACAATCAATGCTTACATGGATTCTGAGGGCTCCGGTACTGGCGCTATGCCGGTGGAGGAGTATCAGACCTATTTGAACACGAAAATCATGACGGGGAAGGCGGAGGATATTCTGTTCGTGAATTTTCTTCCGATTACAAAGTACAGCGAAATGGGGGTATTTGAGGATTTAAGCGGGTATGTGCAGGCAATGCCGGAGATGAATGATGACAACTTTTTTATGAACGTGCTGCAGGCAGCGAAACAGGACAGCGGGGCGTTGTACGTAATTCCCTACAGAGTGAGATTGGACACGATCTCTCTCTCCACGGCGTTGAGGGCGGAGCAGGGGGATCAATGGGGCTGTCTGAAGGATATGCAGGGGGTTCATTTTACCACGGTGCTGGATATTGCAAAAAAGCTGGTGGATGGGACAAATAAGAAAAATGCCTTCCTGATTCAGATGAATGCAGTTCCCTATGCGGAATATCTGATCAAGGATTCAATCAGCCGGTTCATTGATGTGGATAAAAAGGAAGCCCATTTGGATACGCCGGAGTATATCGAACTGATAGAGTCTGTAAAGGCGCTCAATGATGCAGGCTACTTTGACTCGGACGTGGATTTTTATAATGTGGAGTATTATTTTGCTTCAACCTGTGATTTCGACATTCAGGCGGCCTATTACAGCCTGGACCCGAATGGTGACACGACAGACTGTGTGCCTCTGGCGGATGCGGACGGGAATGTTTCGATTATGTCCAGTACCTGTGCCGCGTTGAACAGCGCATCGAAAAACAAAGAGGTGGCATGGGAATTCCTCAGATATCTGTTGTCCGATGAGGTGCAGACCCTGCCCTCCCAATGCGGATTGTCAGCCAACAAAAAGGGGCTGGATGCGGTGGCACAGCGTTACTATTCTTTTTATGACAAAGGAAATGGCGGAGCAGGGTTTGGAAGTGCGGAGGAGTATAAAAATCTGCTGGTGAACTGGATGGAGCAAATCAATGCCTGCGACACGCTGGACTCCGCTATCATGTCGTTAATAGCGGCGGAGAACGAGAAATATTTGGCAGGGCAGCAGACGGCGGAGGATGCGGCCAGGAGGCTCCAGAGACAGGTGGAGCAGTATTTCAATGAGTAGGTGGAAGAGCCGGGGCATAAAAAAACGACAGAGGCCCGGCAGTAAAATAAGATGGATCATGCTGTTTGCAAGCCTGGCGGGATTTAGTTTTTTCTATCTGATTCCGTTTGTTCTGTCCTTCACCTATTCGATGGTGGATAATCCAATCAATGGGCAGTACTGCGGGCTGCAGAATTACAGAGCGCTGTTTCGAAATGTGTATTTTTTGAGGGGACTGAAAAATACGGCGTGGTTCATGGCTGTCAGCATCCCGCTGAATATGGCGCTTTCTCTGAGTGTGGCTCTGGTGGTCAGGAAGATGAAGGGTTATTCCGATTATCTCAGCCTGATTTTTCTGATTCCGCTGGCGATACCTTCCGCCACATCAGCGTTCTTTTGGGAAAATTTTTTCGGTCTCCACGGGACGCTTAATAAATTTTTGTCCGTCTTTCAAGTGGAGGGAATCGATTGGCTGGACAGCCGCTACGGAATGGCGGTTATGGTGGTTATCTTTATCTGGAAGAACATCGGATATGATATGGCGCTGTTTGTAAGCGGGTTGAGCAGTATTCCGGAGGAGTACTATGAGTGCGCCGGAGTGGAGGGAGCGGGGAGACTCTGGAAGTTTAAAAATATCACGTTGACTTACCTGACGCCCACCACGTTTTTGGTGCTGATTATGACGTTTGTGAATTCCTTTAAGGTGTTCAGGGAGATCTATATCATCACTGGGGAGTATCCGCCGGATAGCCTGTATGTGCTGCAGCATTATATGAACAATATGTTTCTGTCACTGAATTATTCGAAGCTCGTCAGCGCGACGTATGTCCTGACGACGGTTATCGTGCTGTTCGTGGTGTGCATTTTTCGAGGGGAGAGAAAACTCTCGGAGAACCTGCAAGCTGTTTCATGAAGTGGAGGATAGGCGTGAAGAAGGCAAAAATTTTATTATTTATCATTGTAATCCTGTACATGATGCCGCTGATCATTACATTCACAAATTCCCTGATGAGCAGCCGGGAGGTGGAGCATCATTACAGTGTGGACAGCCTGGATTCGGGTGAATATATCGATATGAATGTAGTGCCGGATCGGGTTACTCTGTCGCAATATGCGTCGCTGCTGTTTGACAGCCCGGTGTATCTGCATATGTTCTGGAATTCCGTAAAAATTGTAGTGCCTGTTGTAATCGGGCAGCTATTGGTGTCGGCTCCGGCGGCATATGCATTCAGTGTTTTCAAATTCAGGGGGAGAGAGCTGCTGTTCTTTCTGTATATTATTGTGATGCTTCTGCCCCTTCAGGTAACACTGATGCCAAACTATCTGGTGGCAGATAAGCTGCATATTGCGGACAGCTATCTGGCAATCATTTTGCCCGGTATTTTCAATCCGTTGGGAGTGTTTCTGCTGCGGCAGTTTTTGAAAAGCATGCCGAATGCCTATATCGAGGCAGCCAGAATGGATGGGGCGGGGCATGCAAGGATATTTCTGTGGGTGGTGCTGCCCATGATCAAGAACGGAATAGCGGCGGTGGCTATGCTGACATTGCTGGATTACTGGAATCTGGTAGATCAGGCGGTGGTATTCATACAGGATGGGGAAGCTCAGCCGCTGTCTATTTTTCTGGCACGCATCAACAGTGGGGAACTGGGGCTCGCCTTTGCCGGTTCCTGCTTTTACGCGCTGCCGGTGTTGCTTGTGCTGTTCTGTGGGCAGAAATATCTGAGAAGTGGCATTGCAGTCACAGGGTTAAAGTAGAAGGCGACAAAAAGCTGTGAAAAGTGGAGGGTAACATGGGAAAAAACAGAATGAAAATGGTTGTACTGTTGATTTTGATTTTGCTGGCACTTACGTTTGTTTCAAAATCCCTGTATAATTACCGCCTGCCGGTGGTGACGGTGATGCAGCCCAAAGTGGGCAGGATTGTATACAGGATAGAGGGCACATCGGAGCTCACTTACGCCAGCCGGGAGTCCGCCTATGCCGAAACGGACGGAAGAATACGGGAAATTATGGTGGAGCAGGGCGATAGGGTAAGGCAGGGACAGTGTCTGATGCGGATTGAGTCCGCAGCAACGGGAGAAATGCAGGATATCATTGCAGCCGATGACGGGGTCATTACGTGGATCGGCGTGGAGAAAGGCATGTATGTGTCTTCCATGCAGAATACGGTTTTGTATGAGACGGCACGGGAGTCGGAGGAGTGGGTATGTTCTCTGAATGTCAGCGACGAGCAGGCGGAACATATCGACGAGGAAAGCATACCTGTACTGAATCTTGTGAGCCGGAATGAGTCGGTGGAGGGGGAGATTCGATCAATTGTGCCATATGCCAGTCAGGGGGAGAAGGGGTATAAGGTGGAAATTGAGGTAAATTCGGAAATTACCCTTGAGGGAGAGAAGGTAAATATTGTGATGGAGGAAGAGAGCGAGCTTTACGAGGCCATCATTCCTGTGGCAGCGTTATGCAGAGATTCTCAGGGATATTATGTCCTGACCCTTCGGGAGAGTGACAGTGTCCTGGGAGAAGGATACAAAGCGCATAAAATGGCAGTGACTCTTTTGGATTCCGATGAGGACTACTGCGCGGTGAGGGGAATCCCTTCGGATGAACATGTCATTGTGGCGGCCACAGGTGAAATCGGGGACGGGAGCAATGTGTTTTTTGAAGGAGGTCTGAGATGAAGCGATTGTCCGGGAAGCCGTTTGTGATTGTACTGATTCTTGCCGGAGCAGCATGGGTATGTCTTCTGATGTGGCTGAGAATCCTGTGTCGGATGTATGAGGGGGTGTATGTTCTGTCTTTTCAACAGGAGGAGCGTTCCTTTTCCCAGAAGGACATGCAGAATATCCGGCGGGAGGGGATTGATTTGACCTTTGTGCAGTCCGTCCGTCCCCGGGTGTTCAACGGTTTTCGCAGGGAGGAGACAGAGGTATTCCTGACCAATGAAAATTATGCGTATATTGCAAACGCCCATATGCGGAAAGGGGCTTTTTTCAACGAGATACAGGTGGACAAAAGACTGCCTGTGGCGGTGCTTAATGAGACGGCGGCGCTGAGGCTCTTTGGAAATCAGGACTGTGTGGGGGAGGCAGTATATCTGGAGGATACCGCGTATCAGGTCGTAGGCATTATGGAGGGACAGGAACCGGAGAGCGCAAAGATATATGTTCCCTGTTCCACAATGGCATGTCTGGGTGTTACGGAGATGAAGGCCGGTCAGTTATGGTGCAGATTTTCCAATCGGGCGGAGGCGCAGCTTGTAATGAAAAAAACAGGCTGTCCATTGGAGGAACTTGTCGTTTTACAGATGGATCATGTGAAAGATGTCTTCTGGCTGCGCTTTACCCTTCTGTTGTTGCTGCCCGGAGCATACGGGATTTTACACATGTTCCGAAAGGAAACTGAAAAGTGGAAAAGCGTGCGGAATAGTGGGGAAATAAAGGCGGGAAAAATTCTAAGAGGGATATTGCGGGGGCTGATAATGTGCGCAGGGGTTCTTTTGTTGTGGAAGCTGGCAGCAGGTTCATGGTGTGCGCCGCCTGCCAGTCGGCCGCTGGGAGGCGGCTGGAAAGCGGCAGCTTACGGTATTCTGGATTTTTATCTGCTCGTTGATGTCAGGATAGACAATATGTCCTGTTTTACTCACTGGAACGTGCTTTCACTGCTCTCAGTGATGGTGTATTTGTATTTTTTCTATCACACAACTATGTGATTTGTTTTTATTGTCCTTATCATAGTTTACGCCCACGAGCAGGATTTCTCCCGAATATTTCTCCAGCGCCTGAATGTACTTTCTGTCCTTGATCTGCTGCAGTGCTGTTTCGGCGGACCTGTCATACTTTAGTTCTACTATTAGCGCAGGTTTTTTGCAAAAAGGCAGCGGAAGAAATACTACATCTGCAAAACCCCGGCCTGTAGGCAGCTCCCGGATGAGTCTGTAATCCTTTCTTGCACTGTAGTATGCCAGACCGATGGCACAGCTCAACGAATTCTCGTCGTTATAGGTCAAAATCGATGCCGCTTCCGTATGGGCCTGATCCAGTCCCTCCGCGACGCTTTTCTCGTCACCGCGCAGGGTATCCTCCAGCAGCTTTTCGGAGGCACGCAGGATGCGCATAATTTCCTACCAACCGCCTACGCTCATGGCATT
>CAZWRT010000076.1:0-9872 GCA_964636375.1 uncultured Lachnobacterium sp.
AGCCCGTTCATGATCAGGGTCTGGTGCGTCTCCGCAAGCCCCAGCTCCCAGGGAAGACCCGCGTTGTGGATCGAGCTCGAAGGAGCCGCGCCGGTGCCTCCGTCATAGCCGGAGATCAGCACCACCTGTGCCCCGGCTTTTGCAACGCCCGCAGCCACAGTGCCCACGCCCGCTTCCGACACGAGCTTGACGGAGATCCGCGCGTCGCGGTTCGCATTCTTTAAGTCAAAGATCAGCTGCTCCAGATCCTCTATCGAGTAGATATCATGGTGCGGAGGCGGCGAAATCAGGGACACACCGGGAGTGGACAGCCTGGTTTTCGCAATCCATGGATAAACCTTTTTGCCCGGCAAATGCCCGCCCTCGCCCGGCTTGGCGCCCTGCGCCATCTTAATCTGAATCTCCTGCGCGCTGGTCAGATAACGGCTGGTTACGCCGAACCGGCCGCTCGCCACCTGCTTAATCGCCGAACAGCGGTTCAATCCATCCTTTCCAACGGTCAGGCGGTCTTTATCCTCTCCGCCCTCGCCGGTGTTGGATTTTCCGTGCAGGCGGTTCATGGCAATTGCCAGCGTCTCATGCGCTTCCTGTGAAATAGAACCATAGGACATTGCGCCAGTCTTAAACCGCGTCACGATGGAATCCACGCTCTCCACTTCCTCCAGCTTCACGCCCTTCTTGGGGTAGCTGAAGTCCATAAGCCCGCGCAGATTCGTATGTTTCTGCTCCTCATCCACAAGGTTCGTATACTGCTTGAACAGCTCATAATCCCCCCGCATGGTGGACTGCTGCAGCAGATGAATCGTCGCCGGATTGTACAGATGTCCGTCCGCGCCGCTCCTCATCTTGTGGCGGCCTTTGCTGTCGAGCGTCAGATCCGTCTCAAGTCCGAGCGGATCATAGGCTGCCGAGTGCAGAGTGTTCACGTCGTCCTCGATATCCTTTAAGCTGATTCCGCCGATCCGGCTCACCGTGTTGGTGAAATATTTGTCAATCACAGCCTTGTCGATCCCCAGCGCCTCAAAGATCTTCGATCCCTGATAGGACTGAATCGTGGAAATTCCCATCTTGGCCGCAATTTTTACAATGCCGCTGATGATCGCGTGATTGTAGTCATCAATGGCCGCATAATAATCCTTATCGAGCATGTGCTCGTCGATGAGCTGTTTCACCGTATCCTGCGCCAGATACGGGTTGATCGCGGTAGCGCCAAAGCCCAGAAGCGTGGCGAAATGATGAACCTCCCGCGGCTCCCCCGACTCTAAAATCAAAGACAGTGAGGTACGCTTTTTGGTTTTGACCAGATACTGCTGCAGCGCAGACACGGCGAGAAGGGACGGAATCGCAACGTGGTTGTCGTCCACGCCCCGATCCGAGAGGATCAAGATATTTGCACCCTCACGGAATGCCCGGTCCGCCTCAATGAACATGCGGTCAATTGCCTTTTCCAGACTCGTATTTTTGTAGTATACGATAGGAATCGTGGCAACCCGAAAGCCCTCCACCTTCATGCTGCGGATCTTCATCAGATCCGTGTTTGTCAGGATCGGATTGTTGATGCGCAGCACCTTGCAGTTCTCCGGCTTTTCCTCCAGAAGATTCCCGGCACAGCCAATATACACCGTCGTAGAGGTCACTACCTCTTCGCGGATACTGTCAATCGGCGGGTTCGTCACCTGTGCGAACAATTGCTTGAAATAGTTGAACAGCGGCTCCCGGTTGCCGGAAAGAGCTGCCAGCGGAGTGTCCGTACCCATGGCCGCAGTACCTTCAATGCCGTTCTTCGCCATCGGCAGGATGGAATCCCTGAGAGACTCGTAGGTATAGCCGAAGGCTCTCTGCATCCTCTGGCGCTCCTCCTTCGTATACTCCTGCACGCGCTCATTGGGGATCTTTAAATCCCCCAGCATGACGATATTGCTGTCCAGCCACTCGCCGTAAGGGCGTTTTCCCGCATACCTTTCCTTCAGCTCGTCATCGTCGATGACCCGCCCCTGCACCGTGTCCACCAGAAGCATTTTGCCGGGGCGCAGGCGGTCCTTCGTCACGATCTTCGTCGGGTCAATCTCCAGTACTCCCACCTCGGAGGAAAGAACGAGATAATCATCGTCCGTGATATAATAGCGCGAAGGGCGCAGTCCGTTGCGGTCCAGAACCGCTCCCATCATATCTCCATCGGAAAACAGAATCGATGCCGGCCCGTCCCACGGCTCCATCATCGTCGCGTAATACTGGTAGAAATCCTTCTTTTTCTGGCTCATGATCGCATTGTTTGCCCAGGGCTCCGGAATCATGATCATGACTGCCAGCGGCAGATCCATGCCGGACATCACGAGAAATTCCAGCGTATTGTCCAACATAGCCGAGTCTGACCCTTCCGTATTGATGACCGGAAGCACCTTCTGGAACTCTCCGCGCAGCTTGCCGGAGGCCATGGTCTCCTCGCGCGCCAGCATCTTGTCCGCGTTGCCCCTGATTGTGTTGATCTCACCGTTATGTACGATAAACCGGTTCGGATGCGCCCTCTCCCAGCTTGGGTTCGTGTTCGTAGAAAAACGCGAATGTACGATGGCAACCGCCGACTCGTAATCCTCATCCTGCAGATCCGGAAAGAACTGCCTGAGCTGCTCCACCAGGAACATTCCCTTGTACACAATTGTCCTGCTGGACAGCGACACCACATAGCTGTCATCGTTGGACTGCTCGAACACACGGCGCGCCACATAGAGCTTGCGGTCAAAATCCAGCCCGCGCTCCACCTCATCCGGCCGGCGGATAAAGGCCTGCATAATGCAGGGCATACAGTCCCTCGCCTTCTCGGAGAGCTTATCTGCATCCGTCGGCACCTTGCGCCAGCCTAAGAATTCCATGCCCTCCTTCTCGACAATAACCTCAAACATCTTCTTCGCCTGATTCGTCTTGAACTCCTCCTGCGGGAAGAAAAACATACCGACTCCGTAGTCCCGCTCCTCCCCGAGTTCAATGCCCGAAGCGCTCAAAGCCTTCTTAAAAAACTTGTGCGAGATCTGGAGGAGTATGCCGACTCCGTCGCCGGTCTTGCCGTCCGCGTCCTTTCCCGCCCGGTGTTTTAAATTCTCAACAATCTTTAAGGCGTTCTCCACTGTCTCATGGGTCTTCTTTCCCCTGATATTGACCACTGCGCCAATCCCGCAGTTATCGTGCTCGAATCCGGGATCGTACAACCCCTTCGGCACTGCCGTTTTCTCGTTCCACTGTTCTCTCATAGCTGCTGTCCCTTCTTTCATGTTTGAAAAAATAAACGTTTTCAACTGCTATGATTTTACACCATTGACACATCATCTGTAAATAGTTTTTTCTTTTAAGTTGTCTGACAATCAGACAACTTAATAATATGCTTGCATTTTGTCTCTATATTGTTTTAATTTATATTTCCATCAGATGTATAATAAACAATTTTTCAAGTATCTCAAGATAAAAAAATACAATTTTCGACCTCTGAATCGTCTCATTTCATAAATTGTGTCTGAATTGTTTCTCCAATAATCGATCTATTGGTTTTCTGATTTGCCCTTTGCGTGCAGATACCACAGCAAAAGCCCTGTTCCTGCCAGAAGCATCGCCGCAGAGCTCACCCACGCAAGCACACTCTGATCCAGACTCCACGATAAAAAACCGGTCTCCGTCCGAATGACCGCGATCGTGTTAGCGGTGATGTGCCCGGTCACTGCCGCATACAGATGCCCCGTTTTATCCATTAGAAGTGCCAGCACCGCCCCGATAACGAGCGCATACAGAAACTGGACGATATTGAAATGCATGATTGCAAAAAGAAGTGCAGAAACCACAACTGCCGCAAGCTTCGGCAGTTGTTCCCGCAGACGCGCAAACACGATCCCCCGGAAAACCAGTTCCTCCAGAATCGGCGTTGCAGCCGCAGAACTGACAAGCTCGAGAACCATCGTGCTCCCGTAAAATCCCGCATTCGCCTCCTGATAGCCGGCAGACATCTCAGCTAACGGCGTCATCAGGATCAGATTATTGACTGCAATGCTCAGACACCCCACAATCATAACTGCCCAAAAGCCGTGCAAAACCTGCTCCTTTTTCACGGAAAACGTGCCCTTGGCAATCCCCCTGAGTGCCTGATCCTGCCGGTACACGAGCAGCATACAGGGCAAAGTCACCAGCGTTGAAATCAGCTGGCACAACACAAAATGCTCATGATCCGCACCGAAAAACATCTGAGCTGTCGCCATCACCAGCAGCATGACTACATAATACAGTAACAGCGGATACAGAATCCTCCATGCCTGCAGGCCAATCCCTTTCTCTCCCATCATGTCCGCACCTCCTTTATGTAAGATAGCACAATCGCAGGGAATTTTCCAGTTTTGTATTGACAGCGCCATAAGACTATGGTAGTATGCATATGTGGCCACTACTACAGTCTTATAGAAGGAGGTGTTACTGAATGGACATCAAGCTGTTCGATTCTGAACTTAAAGTGATGTCTGTCCTCTGGCGCGATGGCGATATCCCGGCAAAAAACATCGCCAAACAGCTTACGGAAGAACTGGGCTGGAATGCAAATACAACCTATACCCTGATTAAGCGTTGTATGAAAAAGGGCGCGATTGAACGCTCCGAACCGGGCTTCATGTGCCATGCGCTCGTTCCCAAAGAGGAAGTCCAGGAGGCAGAAACAAATGAACTGATTGACAAAGTGTATGACGGTTCCGCTGACAAGCTGTTTGCGGCTTTGCTGGGACGGAAAAAACTGAGCGCCGCGCAGATCGAAAAACTGAGACAGATTGTCGGTAACTTGGAGTGAGGTGATGTAAATGAGCCTGTTGCAAATGAGCTTTGCCGGGGGCATGATGATTTTAGCAATCATTGTTATACGCACCCTGACTATCAATTTGTTACCAAAGAAAACATTTATGGCACTTTGGGGAATAACGGTTGTACGACTGCTGTTTCCTTTTTCCATCCCTTCTATGTTCAGCGTGTATTCGCTGTTGGGCAGCCATTTGTCTGCCATAGATGCTGCAAAAGGCCCACAAGCCGCCGGGGTGCTGCCGATTGGAACGACAGAGCAGATAGCGGCTGTGCCGGGAAACATCTCAAATGCCGTTTCCGTATGGACGGTTATCTGGGCTGTTGGCGTGCTGGCCTGCGCTATGTTTTTTGCCATAGCATACTGGAAGTGCCGACAAGAGTTTCAGACATCCCTGCCGGTGAATAACGACTTCATCAGAAACTGGTTAAATGCCCACCAGCAGAGGCGTGTGATTTCTATTCGACAGTCCGGTCGTTTTTCCGCCCCGCTCACTTACGGCATATTCCGGCCTGTGATTTTGATGCCGATATCTACAGAATGGGAAAAAACAAAGTCGTTACAATATGTTCTGGCTCACGAATATGTGCATATCCGGCGTTTTGACAGCATTATGAAGTTAGTTCTGATTGTGATGCTGTGCGTACATTGGTTTAACCCTTTGGTCTGGGCTATGTATATACTTGCAAACCGTGATATCGAGTTATCATGTGACGAAGCGGTTTTGCGCCTTTTCGGCGAAAATGCAAAGGCGGCGTATGCGCGGGCATTAATCGGCATGGAAGAAACACGGAGCGGCCTGACCCCTCTGTGCAACAATTTCAGTAAAAATGCAATTGAAGAAAGGATAACTGCAATTATGAAAAACAGGAAAACTACAATATTTTCGTTTGTTCTGGCGTGTTTTATTGTTGCTGGGACAGTGGCAGCACTTGCCACCTCTGCGAAAGCACAGCCACAGCAGGATGATTCTGCAGAACAGGATCACAAAGCCGTGTCGGCTGACTACACAACAAACGATGATGGGACATATACCTGCTGGGGTTACACTTATAAGTATAAACTCGAAGTTACTGGTATTGAAGGAGAATCACAGGTTACGTTTATCATTTTAACAAACAATACCGAAACCAGCTTTGAAGAAGTAAGATATAGTTTAATAAAAGCAGAGATGAGCACAGGAATGCCAGAATTTATAATATTAGAATGGTATTAAATCCAGCCATATTTTAAAGGAGCAGCCCTTTCAGAAAGAAGGACTGCTCCTGTTTAATCTCACTGACTCAAAAAATAATAGTGGCGGACATGGACACCTGTTTGCTATAATATCCATTGGAAAAGATCTGATGAGAAAATGGGGTTAAAATATGGAAATAAATGTACTACAGAAGATTTTACATAGGTTGAACCAAAGGGAGAACAGCCATATTTCCCAAGGTCCGCTGGGCATCCGGCAGATGGAGCAGGTACTGGCCCGGATTTCCTGCATTTCTGGATTAGCCGGCCTGTCTGCGGCCTCCTTCGCTTTGGTGCTGTGGCATTGCATGCTAAGGCTGGTTTATGGTAACGACAGTATAATCATTAATATGGGCGATAACCAGGCTATTGCTTTGGCCGCTGCAGCGTTTTTATTCTGTGCGCTGTGGCTGTTGTTGAGGAAAAGATTGGAGAAGTCCCGGAAAGATTGCCTTGAGGTGTATCCGAATGCAGCGGCATATTACAGACAGTGTGCAGAAGCATATCCTGTCAAAATGGCGTTATGCCTTATAGCAGGAGTTCTCGGCTATATCCTGAGCATATGCCTTCCGAACTATTTATGGTTTAACGACCTGCGGCTTGCGCTTGCCATATGTGCTGTCATGATTACATACAGCACTTTCCACTTTACTTTCCGAATTCAGGAATGGAAAACATGTAAGGAGATAACGGTCAAAACCTTGCCGGATTCGAATCAGAGTGATCATTATGATTTCCATGGGGAACGAAAGCGTGGAATCATCCGGTGGTCAGTGTACTGGCTTGTGGCATTGGCAGGGTATCTGGCAATCAGTGCAATATTCCGCAGCCTGTTCATGTATGCGTTCTATTTCGTCCTGATTTCTGTCAACTTCCTATTGCGCATGATGAACAATAATCCATTCCGGCGGTTTTCCGGTATCCGGTCAAAGCTTATTCCGGTAAGGGTTCTGAATATTGCTTCCCTGTTAGTTCTGGCAGGCCTGAGCTTTTATATCATAGAAAATGGCTCGGACTATAACGGCAGATTTATCGAATCTCTTGATTATGAAGGATTTGAAAAAAACAGCAGTTATACATATGACAGTGACACAGGTGTATATACGATATCAGGGTCATCAGAGGAATTCCGTATCCTGCAGCTGACCGATATCCATATCTGTGGAAGTATCGGCACCATACAGACGGATCGTAAGGCTCTGAAAGCCTGCTATGACCTGATTAAGGAGACCCAGCCGAATCTGATTATCATTACAGGGGATTTGGTGTATCCTATGCCGATTCAGACATTCAGCAAGGATAATCTCGGAGCATTCGGCCAGTTGTGCGAACTGATGGACCACATCGGAATCCCATGGGCTTTTGTCTATGGAAACCATGATACGGAGACCGCAGCGGCCTATCAGGCAGAGCAGCTTAAGGGACTATACCATTATTACAGCCAGACGCCAGCCGGCGCATTGCTTTATGCAGACAGGCAGCCGGAGGTTTATGGAAGATATAATCAGTATATCAGAGTAGAGAATACCGATGGCAGCCTGAACAGCCTGTTGTTTCTAATTGATTCCAATGACTATGTAAAGGATACTAAAAAGGTAAATGAATATGATTCCGTTCATGAGGATCAGATACAGTGGTATGCGGATACCATTGAAAAAGTATCCGGCGAGGAAGGCAGGCTGATTCCTTCTTTCGTGTTCATGCATATTCCTTTTCAGGCATTTGCTGAGGCACAGAAAGCATTGCAGGACGGCAGCGCGGATGCCGTATATCTTTTTGGGGAAAACAGAGAAGGCGTCAGCTGTCCGGATCAGGAGTCCGGATTTTTCGAAGCAATTATTCAAAAACAGAGCACCCGGGCAGTATTTGTAGGACATGACCATCTGAATAATATGGCGGTAAAATATAAAGGCGTGGATCTGGTTTATTCCAAATCCATAGACTATTATGCTTATCCAGGGATAGCAGATAAAACAGAGCAAAGAGGGGCAACGTTGATTACTTTATTTCCGAATGACTCTTACCAAATAGAGCAGGTCGATTACGGAACGATCAAATAAGCCGCCGCCATAAAATCACCTTTCAGATGCGAGATTGTAATATCTCCCTGTATTATAGAATAGTAGTTTGCTTCATAGCATACATAGTATCCATGCAATGTTTGTGTGGTATACCGCCGCTCATACAATCAAAAACAGTCTCATAACATGACATTATGAGCCAGTCGGCATAATAAGTAAAAAGTTCGCCGGAAACCCATTTGTATCGAAACTCTCTCTCATCGGACTGATTCTTTACAAAAGGTTTTCTTACAAAGACATTAAGTGCGTGAAGCCCTCCATCAGAAGTGTGAGTCTGGTAATTCTCCAAAATTTCTTTTCTGAGTTTTGGCGGTATGTAGTGCAAAGCTCCTGAACAGAAGATTATATCAAATGTCCCCTCAAGCCTGAAATCCAGCATATTTGCCTGAAAGAAATTCACCTCTACCTGCATCTGATCCGCAAGCTGTCTGGCTTTTTCAAGCCCTGAATTTGCTGCGTCGAAGGCCGTTACATTGTATCCGTTTCTTGCAAAAAATACAGCATTTTTCCCCTCTCCGCAAGCCACATCAAGCAGACGAAGCGATTTTACCGGTGGACAAAGTTTCATAACCTCATAGCACATATTTGAAGGCTGAATTCCCCAATAATATCCTTTCACTTTATAGCGTTCTTCATAATCTGTAATCTTTTTCTGTTCCGCAGCATATCCGAGAAGTGAATCAATATTACAGTGTAACGCATTTGCCAGCAGCGGTAATGCCGAAATATCCGGGAGCGAATTACCGTTTTCCCACTTTGAGACAGCTTGGAATGAAACATTTACGAGTCCTGCCAGTTCTTCCTGCGTAAGTCCCTGCTTTTTTCTCAATGCATGAATGTTTTTTCCGATTATGTTACTCATAAATATACCATCCTTTCAAGATGAGTATACCACAGCAGATGGACAACGAAAATAGAATGCTTTTTGAATCTTGACTGAATTTCAACTTACAGTAGAATATTGACAAATTAGACTTTATAAACGTTTAAGGCAAGAGTGTTTTTCATCTATTGTAAACCCATTATTTCTATAAAAATTCAATGTACTTTCCTTATTTGAGCCCGTTTCAAGAAAAATTTTATAGCATTTGTGTTCTTGGGCAATTTCTGACGCTCGCTTCAATAACGCTGATGCATAACCTCTATTTCTATAATCTTTATGTGTTACAACATTTTCAACAACTGCAAACGGTCTAACATTGTGTGTTAAACTTTCAATAATAGCCATTTGCACAGATGAAACTACTTCCCCCTCTTCTTCTACGACTAACAAATGCATATTTTCGTCTTTCTCAAATTTATCAAGAAGCTGTTCCCACAAATACATATCCTGTTCTTCTTTTGGTGGAAAATGTGTCAAATAGTCAAAGTATAATGTTTTTAAATCGTTTGCATCTGTATTTTTTGCTTTTCTGATAATCATTATGTACCTCCGCCATTTGCTCAAATTCATGTTTAATGAAAATCCTTATTGCTTTATTCATAACTGAGCTCCTCCAATAATTAATCATTATTTTTAGGAAGAAAATATTTTCTATACTCTAACATTGCCCCCTGACATTAGCAAGCGCTTTTCCACATATGCATTGTATATCAGACCAATCACCTTTACTACCAATCAATAGAAGAGGGAATATCCGCAGATATCCTCTCCATATATATTATACCATATTTCATTGACAAGAACAAGACTTGTGCTCAACGTAGTTGTTTGCTATGCTCGTAGTTACTAAGTA
>CAZWRT010000077.1:0-9850 GCA_964636375.1 uncultured Lachnobacterium sp.
GAATTGCGAGACTATCCGTAAGCTCCGACAGGGTCAGGCGCACATCGCCGCTCGAGGTTGAGATACTGCCCGTCCCCTTATCGCCCTTCACTACGGCCTCACCGCTCGTCGTCCGAACATCAAAGTCATCCTGCAGCCCTTCAATTAAGACATCCCCGGACGATGTGAGAATTTCCCGCGCCCCGCTGCCGCCTTTGATTTTGATATATCCGCTGCTCGCAGACGCCCTCGTGTTTCCGTCTGCCTGTTCGACCGTAATGTCGCCGCTGGAAGTCGATATGGTTATACTGCCGGCCCCGTCCGCCGCGCAAATCGCGGTACCGTTGATACTGCCGCTGCTGGCCGCAAGCGCCACGTCTGCCGCGGACACCTCCTTTAAGGCAATATCGCCGCTCGAGCTGGACCCGGAAAAGCCAGCGTCCAGTGTAATCGCTACATCCGACCGGATTTCGCCGCTGGAAGTCTTAACCGTCAATGCATTCTTGTAGGAAGACGGAAGCCAGATCTCCGTATAGCTGCTGTTGTAGCCGAAACTGAATATCCCCCTATAACGTATGCGCCTTCTTTTCCCCGAAATCTCAAGGGTGCTTCCCTTTACATTGACTGTGGTGATTTCGTCCTCTCTGGCCTCATAGTACACATACTCCTTCACCCTGAGCGCATCGCCCTCCGCCTCATAGAAATACACGTCGTTGCTGTTCATATCATACGAGATGTCGATGCTGTCAATACCGTCAAGGGATACCTCCTCGTCCAGCACCAGCCGTTTGTCTGCGTTTGCTTTATCCGCGGCAAAGCTTTTCCAGCCCCCCGGATCCATGATTCCCCATGCAAGCAGACCGCACAAAGCGATCGCAATCACACTCAGTACCGCAATCAATGCTATTTTGAAACCCTTCATTTGATTTGCTCCTTTCTTCCCCTACTCCATATGCTTCAGGTTAAAAATCAGCCCCACAATCAACTGTAAGCAAAGCGCAATCAGAAAAATTATCCATGTAATATACCAGGCATAGGTTGAAAAGCTGATTGCAAAATAGGCAATGACCGCAACCGTCCAGATAATGGCATTGACAGATTTTCTTACCTCTTTATCCCTATTGTTCACATACCGCCGCTGCCTGTATTCCTCGACCATATCCTGCTTTTCTTTCTTTACATGATTGGGATACATATTCGCTACATATACGTTCATAATCGTCGGAGGAATGCAGATCAGCGCCGCAAGGCATAAGCCGAATGTCTGAAAATCAAAACGGCTGCCCCACATACTGTCTATCGTTCCGAAGAAAAAGAATACAACCCCGGCAAAAATATACATGCCCACCGATACCGCTTTGAGCATTGCTCTCTTTTTTCTGTCCTTCTCCGGAAGATTCAGGAAATTCGCCTCTTCCGTTTCCGCCAGAAGCCCGCTGACGTCGCCTATGGAATTCACCACATTCTGATACGCGTCCTCTTCGGCATATCCGTCCGCCCTCAGATCATGATACTTATCCAGCGCATTCTGAAGCATCTCCTGCTTGAGCTCCAGAGTCCGGCGCGTCTTGGGCGCTTCCGCAAAAAGTCCGTTAAAATGCTGTTTAATTTTCTCTTCCATATTCACTTTCGTCTCCTCTCCGCTTATTTGAGTAATTTGTCTATCATTTCCCTGGCTTCCTGCCATTCCCGCTTATATACCACATATGCCTCCCTGCCCTCGCCGGTTATCGCATAGTAGCGCCGTCTGGCTCCCACGGCCTCGTCCCCCCAGTAGGTCCTGATGTAGCCCGCCTGCTCCAGCCTGCGAAACGCGGAGTAAAGCGTGGCTTCCTTCAGCTCATACCGGTTGTCCGTTTTCTTCATTATATCCTTATTGATCTGATAGCCATAGCTGTCCTGCTCCAGCAGATGCGACAGGATAATCGCCTCCGTATGGCCTCTGAGAATGTCTGACGTAATGGACATCTGTGCTCCTCCTTCCCCTTCTTCTTGTGATGTATAGTCTATATCAATATACCTCGCCTGTCAAGGTATATTTTAAAATTAAGTATATTATAGGAATTAAAATATGCTATACTTTTTCTGTAGGCGATGAACCATGCGCTCATCTCCCAAATCCTATCCAGAAGGGACGATTCAATATGTTTGAATTTACGGATGACTGTAAAATAGGCATTGACCAGATTGATGACGAGCATAAATATCTTTTTGAATTGCTGAATAAGGCGCAAAATCTTATCGCCACGGATTATCGCAGCGATTATTATCAGCAGGTCAAAGACATAATTGCGGAGCTTGACGACTACGCAGAACAGCATTTTGCTCATGAAGAGGCCTATATGGAACAGCTCCGCGACCCCGAGCTGATCCTCCAGCGCTCGCAGCACGCCTTTTTCCGTGAGAAGGTGCTGATGTTTGATCTGGCCAATATCGACGAAGTCGCAGAACAAAGGCAGGTTCTCTCCGAGCTCGTAAGCTTTCTGGCCAAATGGCTGTACCGCCATATTCTCAGCAGCGATATGATGATCGGAAAGCTTCCTCCGCTGGAGGAATGGATGCTCAGGGAAAATCCCTGCGAGTTTACAGAAGAATATCTGACCGGAATCGACCTGATCGACAAGGAGCACGAGGAGCTATTTCGTATTGTCGGCAAAGCAAACGAAATGGCAAAATCCTACGACTCCTCATCAAGCTATGATAAGATCATGGAAATCTTACATGAGCTGAAGAGCTATACCGTCGAGCATTTCCGCGACGAGGAGGAGTATATGGAGGGGATCGGCTACGAGGGCCTTGCCGCGCAGAAACGCGCGCACGAAGCTTTTGTGGATAAGCTGGAAACGATTGATCTTGAGCAAATCGAAAGCGACCCGCAGGAATACTTACAGGAATTACTCGAGTTCCTGCTTGGCTGGCTGATCAACCATATTCTGAATACCGATAAGAAAATACCGGTATCTCTACATAACCAGGAGGTTTAACTGCCCCCAAATATTCATGCAAATTCCCTGCCCCAGATTTCCGCGAGCCGCTCAACACTATATGCGGCGTTCGCCGGGCTCGTGGAGGGAAGCCGGATAATCTCCCGCTTTGTATCCGGATAAATGTATTTCATGTAAAGCTGATAAGCAGTCCCCCCATTCGCGCAGATCCGCTCTATAGGCGCCTCATTCAGAATCCGTCGGATATCTGCGGGAACAACATTTCTGATAGAGCTGTCGCTGGATGCGATAATATCGCACTCCTCGATGACATCCCAGACAGCAATCCGATTTCTCAGCAGAAAGTCTGTCTTCTCCTCAATAGTCGCCGGAATCGATTCCTCCCCGCACACCCGCGCCAGCACCTTCCAAAAACGATTCTGGGGATGTCCGTAATAAAACCGGTTTTCCCTAGACTTCACAGAGGGGAGCGTACCCAGAATCAAAATGCGGGAGCGCTTGTCGCAGACTGGTGCAAATTCATGTCGTATATGCTGGTATTCGCTGTCCATAATGCCTTCTTTCCTTAATAAACAGTATAAATTTCATGATTTGTTGAATGATAAATATGATACCACAATTCAAGATGTGTTGAAAGGTTTTTTATCCATGCAGATTACAATTCGTGAACCCGGAAGTGCCATTACCCATTTTATCGGGATGATGATGGCGACCTTCGCCTCCACTCCGCTTTTAGTTAAAGTAGGTGTCACCTCGAACCATACTGCATTTATTGCAATGGCCGTTTTTATGTGCAGCATGATTGCCCTGTACGGCGCCAGTGCCATCTATCACAGCATTGCCGTAAAGGGCCGCATCCTGGCGATCTTTCGCAAGCTGGACCATATGATGATTTTCGTCCTGATTGCAGGCTCTTACACCCCTGTCTGCCTGCTTGTTCTGGGCGGCAGGCTCGGACTTACCCTGCTGGCAGTAGTCTGGGGCATTGCGCTTGTCGGCATGGCTGTCAAGGCGTGCTGGATTACCTGCCCAAAATGGTTTTCATCCGTCATCTATATTGCTATGGGCTGGGTATGCCTTGCCGTGTTCGGGCAGCTCTGGGCCGGTCTGCCTCACAGTGCTATTTTGTGGCTCCTCTCCGGCGGGTTCATGTATACCGTCGGCGGCATCATTTATGCCTTAAAGCTACCGCTTTTTAATTCCAGACACAAACATTTCGGATCTCACGAAATCTTCCACCTTCTGGTCATGGGAGGAAGCGTCTGCCATTTTATATTCATGTACCTGTATGTAGCGTAGATTTTTCTCTGGACAACGATCAAAATATCGCGGTATAATTAAAAAAAAGCATTTTCGGAAAGAGAGGACAATGATATGAACTTTGTATATGAAATTCCGGCCGCAATGCTGGAAGAGACCGACCAGAAGGGCACAGTAGAGCGCTTTACCTACGAAAGCCAGACCTACGACGCCGATTCCAGCCAGCCGCTGCAGAAGGGCGCGTGGGTGTATCTTCCTCACGGATATGACCCCGCACAGAAATACAATATTCTCTATCTCATGCACGGGGGCGGCGTCAACGAGGACTGGTGGTTCAAAATGTTCCCCGAAACGGTTTGCATACTGGACAACATGATCGCCAAAAACGTCTGCGCTCCCTGCATCATCGTGACCCCCACCTATTACCGTGGTACGGAGACGGACAAAAAGGCGGAGTACATAACCGAGCATTTTCACATCGAGCTGCGCCGCGACCTGATCCCCGCCGTGGAAAAAGCCTACTCGACCTATGCCGGAGGCGATGTGTCGGAGGACAATCTGGTCAAAACCCGCCGGCACCGCGCTTTTGCAGGGCTCTCACTCGGCTCAATGACCACCTACCGGGCAGCTTTTTACAACAATTTTGACCTGTTCTCGTGGTACGGTCCCTTCTCCGGCTGCGGCGGTCCCTGGGGCAATCGCGACGCCGAGGTACAGCGCATTCAGGAAACCCTCGCCAATGCAGAGAGCAAGGGGCTCACGCTCGACTACTTCTTCTGCTGCAACGGCGACCACGATATGGCATATGAGGAGCACAGCACGATCATGGACGCGGCCGTCAAGAAATGCCCGCAGCTGGTTCTGGGCAAGAACTATGACTTTTTCGTCATTCCGGGCGGAATGCACGACATGAAGGCGTGGCAGCTCGACCTGTACCACGCCCTGCAGATCTTCTTCGTGGAAAATGCGTGATAAAATAGGGGCGGTGTTATGCCGCCCTCTTTCTTTTTACCTGCTTTGAATCTTCAGTTCGCTTTTGAGTGCCGCCGTCAATATTGCAGAAAAATTCACTCCCGCCTTTTCCGCTTCAAAATTAAGCCATGACGGTATTGTGCAGTTCTTTTTCACCGCCCTCATATCGTTTTTCCTACGGTACTCCCCAAAGTCCACGTCAACAAGCGTTACTATGTCTGCCGCCGAATCGGTCTTTACCTCTGAAACCTCTGTTGGATTCGGCAGGACTTCACCGTCATCTTCCATATCAATGCCAACAACGCCTATTGCGTCTCTTGCCATCTCTATTGCGTCCGCAATATCTACACCCTGCGTATTAATTTCAAAATCCGGCACATATGCCACAATAAACTTTTCTCCCTTCGACAAAATAACTGGATATGCCTTTTTCATTCTACTAACCTCTCTATTTCTCTTTATGTAATAATTATATCCTGCGAATGCTGAGCTTATTTCAGCCCGTTCCTCTTGATGATAGCTTTTGCTAAATCTTCATCCATTTCCCTGTGCCTCACGATGCTCTCCCTCGTTCCGTCTTTTTCGTAGACATCATGGTTTCCGCCGTGCCGCTTGAACTTCCAACCGTTTCTTTCCAATAACTTGATTAGATCTTTTGTCTTCACTCCGTTTCCTCCTTGCAAATACAACAATACGCCTAATATACGCATATGTCAATATATAACAAAAAGTTTTAAATTGATAAAAACAGTGGTAGCCAGAACCTAAATATAGTATTATAAGGTATTACTGTTACAAATATGATCAAAGATGCAGACTATTATAATAAAAGTGATTTTTTGAAAATTTCCCCAACCTTTTTCTGCTGATTTGTGTCTATATGACAAGCGCGCTTAATTATGAAAGTCTTTTAGACGCGAGAGGAGGATACGTATTGCGTTATCAAAACCAAAATGATGAAACCCTTGTAATGCTGACGCTTGCGGGGGAACAAAGTGCATACGAGGTTTTAGTCACGCGGCATCAGAAAACGGTAGTCGCAGCGGCCGCATCGGTCACACATAATCAATTTATGGCAGAAGATGCGGCACAGGATGCCTTTGTCACGGCGTGGATGAAGCTGAATACGCTGCAGGAACCGCAAAAGTATGCAGTCTGGGTCTGCAGGATTGCCAAAAACTGTGCCTTGAATACGGTCATGCGTTTTCGACGCTTTCTTCCGCTTGACACTGTGGAGAATCAGAATATTGCTGAAGAACCGGGGCAAAATCCTGCGGAAGCTTACGTATTGTCCGAAGAACAAGACGAACTGCACCAAAGCATCGAGAATTTGCCGGCGAAGGTAAAGCAGATCATCCATCTGCATTACTTTGAAGGACTGTCAATCGTGGAAATTGCAGATAAAATGCGGATATCTGCGGGAACAGTCAAGTGGCAGCTTCACGATGGCAGAAAGAGAATCAGAAAGGAGCTTTGTGCGATGAACGAAAAATACAGCGATACCCTCGTACAGCGAGTTATGAAAAAGGTTGAGGAACTGAAACTCTGGCAGGTAAAGAACAGTAAAAGCGGATTTGAATCCGTATACAAGGACGTTCTGCGGGAGGTGGAGGAGCTTCCCGAATCCGGGGACAAATACCATGCACTTGCCGATGTACTCATGCGCGGCTGGTGGTGGCTTCCCGGAGAAAAGAGCGACGCCCTTTTTGCGCGGATCAAAGATGCTGCACAGCGTGGTCAAAACGATGATGTCATGGAATTTATCGTTGCCCGAGAGGATTCACAGGTATACGGCGATGCAAAAATTGATTTTATACGGGATAAGCAGATCCCGACGCTTGAGAAATCAGGCTTTGTGCGCACCCTTGCCCGGGAATGGTTCTGGCTCGGATATGAGTATTTCAGAAATAGCCAGCCGGAAAAGGGTCTGGAGGCCTACGACAAGGTGAGGGATATGCTGAAGCCCTCCGATGCGTATTACGCCCTGATCCCGTATGCCCGTGAAATGGAACAAAAGCTTTCCACAGATTATAAGGGAAAAAAATTAAACCAGTATCGAATCAAGACCAGTGCCATGGAATACCGATATATCGACGGGGCACTTTGTTACTGGTGCGAAGAAGATATCTGCAAAGGATATTTGAATTCTTCAGACCAAGGCGTAAGCAATATTTTTTATAATTCCTTCCGCTGCGACGGACACTTCATGGACCCAAAGCTTGTCGTAGGTGAGACATACACCGGATCGGACGGAACAACGCTGACATTTGCTTCTGACTGTGAAACAGTAGAAACGCCCTGTGGGACCTTCGAGGACTGCCAGCTCTGGATTACCCGGTATTCCGATAATTATGAAGGTTCCACCTATAAGAGCTATTATAAGAGCGGCATCGGCATTGTAAAGCATGAACATACGGTGGACGGGTTTACGGATGTGAGGCTTTTAAAAGATTATCACATTGCAGGAGGCGACGGCCTTCTTCCTATGGCAGCCGGCAACACATGGGAATATACCGGTGAATACGCTCCCGATGCCATGCGCACGCACCTTAGGTTCCATGTATCCTATGCGGATGAGAAATCCGTGATGCTCTCGTCGTACAAAGATACTGAGCGTCTGAAATATGATGAGAATTCCTGGTCTGATGCCGTTGAACAGATTCGAAACGAATACTATGAATATGACGCAGAAAACGGCAACGGGAAAGTCTGTGATGTATCCGATGCGGTCAGGCGAGCCGAGGCCCTTGCCAAAACACCCATGGAAAAGGCTCATACGAGGGCAGCTTGTTCGGTCGCCAGACGGATTATGGAAACGAATGCGGCATTCAATCCGAGCTGTACCGCAACAGGCCACTGGAACTTCTTCGTTAGAAGTATGCTGCAAAAGAAAAACGATGTCTTTAAGACGACTACCCGCAACGGCCGCTGGTCATTTGAGTTGAAAGACATAGGCTCCGTGGGCGGTGCCGATACACCATTGCTATACAATGATATCTACGGTATTCTCCAGGATGCCACCAACTGTATTTGGTCGGACGAGTGGAAAGTGGGCGCCTCGCCTCTCGTGGAATATATGTGGTGGGAAAACAAACCTGTCAAAACGCAGATCCTGTGCGAGGACGGCGGGAGCATCACCACAAAAGCGGGAACCTTCGATCATTGTCTGGCACTCTCCTTGGACATTGAAGGATTTGATAAAGGCTGGTCTTACCGCGGTGGAAAGAAAAAATACTACTTTGCAGAGGGCATCGGCATTGTCCGAACGGAAAACGAATACTGCTCCGGAGCAAAAAAAGCGGTTTATGAGCTGACCTCTTATCAAGGTACGGGGGACGGATATATGCCCTTTGCAGACGGCATGCTGCGCCGTTATGACGCTCTCGATTTAACGGATGGCTTTGTCGGCGCGGCAGAATACACGTACGTGCAGGACGAGGACGGGCAGATCGCGATCTTTGAAGATCGAATCGGCATCCGCGAGATCCCGGCGGCGATCACACAGTACTCCTCCATTCAGGGCGAAACGATCGAAGAACGTCTTTGGAATGAGGAGAAGTATGACGAGAGCCGTCTGCGCCATGATATCAACAACTTCCATCTTCTGACGCATTTTCTTGGCCGCCCGTCCCGTTATTGGGCAGCGCCGGAAAAAGCGGTTGCATGGAACAAATACCGCATGCAGATGATAGAAGGGCTCGGAGAAAATGGAGAAATCCCACCGGCATGGCTGGGGCATTATTCCAGCACATGTTTCAGGACTGCCTGCGCTTTGTTTGGATGTGAGAGAAAAGAAGAGGGGTATGAATATCTTGAACGCACGTTTGAACTTTTTCCGAAATGGGATCACATTGCCGACGGAGAGGAGTTGGATGTGGGAAATGCCTATATTTTTGGCGGCATTAAAGTCATCAAAGGAAAGGGTCTCATCAAACTTCCTGACGGCACAAACGAGTCTATATCCTACGAGGGCCTCTTTAATGATCGAATCGGCTTAATGTATTACGGGTTGACCGCACCGCAAGGCTGGGAATGGTTCAATCCTGTCCGCGATGAGGAGCGCTTCAAAGAATACATTGAGCGCGCGAAAGAACTGATGAACAAGAGCTGGTGATCGCCCCTTCTGTTGCATGAGATCGTGGAAATTTCCATATTCCACGATCTCACTGCGATATCAAAACCAAAATATATTAATATTGAGCAATTATTTTTCTACAATTCCTTAGGCATAATTCATTATGTAGTTTATCACAAAATTAATTACAAGTCTACCCTTTTTTCCCTTTTCTGCTAAACTTTATTTATCAGCTGATCAATAAAATACAAGGAGGAGACTCATGGAAGATAAACAAACAGGAAAGGAGCATACAACACACGGCATATTAAGTAATTTGGGATTTATGCTCAAAGAACAATGGACATTTGAAAAAAGACCAGTATTTGTATGGCTCTTACGAATTTTGTCTGATTTAGTTGTTTCGTTATTAGGTATTTATTTTCCGAAAGTTGTATTGGATTCCATAGGAAAGTCCATATCCAGTAGTGAGTTTTTATTACGTATCGCTGGTTTAAGTGTAGTGTTGATGATTTTCCAGTACATAAGCTTTTTTTCTGAACAAAGTGTAATTATTGGAGCAATTCGAATCTTAAATATGCGTTTTTACATAGGCAAAGACTGGAAGTCTTTGGACATG
>CAZWRT010000078.1:0-9847 GCA_964636375.1 uncultured Lachnobacterium sp.
TCTTGTGCGTTCTCTGCTCGAACTGCTCACGGGAATCCTTATACTTGTGAACCGCACGCAGAATCGTAACTACTTCCTTTTTAGTAGGAAGTGGCACGGGCCCGCTCACCTGTGATCCGTTCTTCTTGACAGTTTCGATGATCTTCTTCGCAGATGAATCCACCAGCTCGTGATCATACGCCTTGAGAGTGATTCTCATTACTTGACTTGCCATAAAAAAAGTCGCCTCCTTTTCGCACTTAAAAGTTCAGTACGACAAGCGGTGACTGTACACGTTGCCGGGTGTTTCCTGTGGTAAGGCGGCGCACCGCGCCGGATTCCTTATCACCTTTCAGGTGATCACCCGTCGTATCTACTTGTAGTAGACGGTTACTGTCTGTACAGTGACTTGTCGTCAGTTTCCTAACTTGACATTCGCTCCACGGAATTCCCTGCCACACAGCAATCACTCCCCCTTTCGGGAGCGTTATCGAATTGGGCAGCAACCTCGCGTTTCACAGCTATCATGTCACAGCAATTTGCATTATACATGCTCAAATTGGAAAATGCAAGCATTTTTTAAAAAAAGTTCCGTTTTCCATGATTCCTACTACCACCCCAGTTCCAGCAGCCAGTTGTTGAGATTCCGCTCAATCTCCCGCTCGGGGCGCGTATCCCTGTCGGAATTGACATACTCGCCCTGAATATCGCCATCCACGATGTAAAGAATTCTGGAGCACCTCGCCGCCACCTTCGCGTCGTGAGTGACCATCATAATGGCGGTGCCCTCCCGGTTCATTTTTACCAGCTCCCCCATCACTTCATTGGAGGAGGTCCGGTTTAAAGCCCCGGTGGGCTCATCCGCGAACAGGATTTTCGGCCGGTTGATCAGGCTGCGGCAGATGCACGCGCGCTGCAGCTGTCCGCCGGAAACCTCGTTGATGTCGTTGTCCGCCACCTCGCTGATCCCCAGCTTGTGCATCAGCGCCTCGCCGCGCTTCATCTTTTCCTGCCGCGTCTCCCGGCTCTTTTTGCTCTGGATGGCGGGCAGCACGATATTGTCCAATATGGTGAGATTCTTCATCATATACATCTGCTGGAAAATGAAGCCCATCTCGTTCAGCCGGAGCGCCGCCAGTTCATTGCCGTTTAAGCTCATGAGATCCTTCCCCTCGAACAACACGGTACCGGCAGTGGCACGATCCATACCGGACACGGTATACAAGAGGGTGGACTTGCCGGAGCCGGACGGCCCCATTACCGCCACCATCTCGCCCTCCTCAATCGAAAAACTCACATTCCTTAACACATGGTTTTGTCTCTTGTTGATCACATAAGTTTTGCAAAGGTCCTTTGCCTCTATAATTACAGCCATTGTCATATCCTCCTATTCTATGCTGGACGTATCTCTGCTCGTAATCTTCTTCGTATACTGCGCGGTGAGCCAGGCGCTCAGACAGGTCATGCCCCAGACGATCCCCGGATAGAGAATAAATACCTGCAGGATGTCGATCTTGTATCTGATATTCCTGCAGCCCATCATCCCGAAGATGGGAGTGATGCACAGATCCGTCATTGGGATAGACGCGAGCGCTGCCAGAAACACGGCAATAAACGCTACCAGGCCAAACCGGCAGACATGCCAGCAGATCACATTCCGGTCGTTGAAGCCAATGGCCTTTAAAATTGCAATCTGGCCTTTTTCATCGGCAATGAAGGAGCGCTCCACCAGAATCGTCACTAAAAGCTCCACCAATAGGGTGATCGCCAAGAGCAGGTATTGCACCGCCTCCATCGTGTCTGCTACAACGACATTCTTCGCGCAGTACTCCTCCGCATTCATAACCGCATCCGTGTCATACAGCTTTTGAATGCGATCCTTGCGCTCCTCGATTTCCACCGCAGAGGGGGAATCCGTAAAATAGATCTGCTCACACACGATCGCGGAAACATACTTCATATCGGCAGGAGCATCACCGCACAGCCGGATGAGCTGTCCCAGCTGACTCATGGTCTCAAAATACCCCGACACCACACAGTCCATTTTCTGCCCACCAAAATCAACGGTCACTGTATCGCCGATCTTTGCCCCCATCATTTTTGAAATCTGCGGCGTGACAGCGATCTCATTCTCATTTTGCGGTGCAGAACCTTCCGTGTACTCAAAATCATCTCCCTGCCTTCCCAGCCACTGCTGGCAAGTGACAGAATAGTTTTTCCCCTCAAAGGATACGATGAAACTGTAATGAATCTCCGCGCTGAGCTCGGCGGGCATTCCCTCCTCAGCCAGTTCCTCCCCCTTTTGAGCCAGCATCTCCTCCATCTGCTCCCTGCTGATCACGCCCATCTGGTCTATAGTTTCCACCCCCAGATACAGATCGCTCTTCGTCCCAAAGGATGTCACCAGATTGGAGTTCTTCATGGTGGCGGTAGTATTCACAAGGATCAGGACGAACATCGTACAGATAAAAAAGGAGATAATGACGGTAAGAAACCGCCTCGGACTGCTGACCACATCATTAACTGCCATGTAAAAACCCGCGCCGACATGGCTTTTTCCCAGCCGGTAAAACGTCTTTTTCCTGTAGCGCTCTCCGGTCTGACCGGAATGAATGGCGTCGATCGGAGAGGCTTTCTTCACCCTGCCGGTGCAGAGATAGGCAAACAGAACAATGATGCAGACCACCAGCGCCGCGCCTACGGCGTTCACTGCAATTCCCATGTCGTTTCCCAGCACCATATTTTCACTGACCGACCGCAGGAGCAGCTCTCCGAAGGGAATACTTGCCGCAAGGCCGACTGCTGCGCCGGCCACAGCCGCACACAGGTACTTCACGATATACAGGCTCCGGATCTTCCTGTTCGGCAGTCCGATCGCCTTCATCACGCCGATCTCCCGGAAATCCTCCTCGATCGTGAAGCTGATGGAAAACTTTAAGACCACAAAGGAGATAATCATCATGCAGATACTGAGTATCAGTATGATGAACGCCACAATCATATCCATGACATAGGCCAGCTTAATCATCGAGCGTCCCCCCGAAAAAATTACATTGGGTACCCCGGCAAGCATGGAAGACATGGCACTCACATCATCCGTATCGATATACCCGATTTCCCCCTGATAATGCAGCCGGACATCCTCATCCGCCAGCAGCTTCTGCATATCTGCCCCATCCATGAGCAGCCGGGTGTTGCCCAGGAAATCCGAGCCCAAAAGGGCATCCTTCGCCTTTCCCATCAGAACCACATCCAGTTCTGCCGTTCCGTGCTTAATATGAAGGACATCGCCTGCTTCGAGACCGTTATCCTTCATAAAGCTTCCCGTCACATATACCTTGCCGGGCGCAACCTGCTCAATCCGGTTATTGTCCATGTCAAAAAAGGCAAGCCTGGCATCCTCTAACGCCTGAAACAGCAATATGCTGTTTTTTGTTTTTACGTTTCCGCCGTCCTCCAGCGAAAGTTTATTCTCGTCGCCAAACACAACGCTTTCAATCCTGTAATCCTTCACCACCGGCTCTTTTTCAAGCACCTTGACCATCTCACCTGTTGACTGATCCCCTGAGGTGACGATCATAAAATCACCGAGTCCCGCCTTGTCCAGATAGTAGTCCGTGCCGTTCATCACCGTGATAACATTGTTCAGACCGCTCGCCACAAACATGGAGGAAAGGATCATAAAGAGCAGGAGAATGATGTTAATGGTCTTTTTTCTTTTCAGATCTTTGTTTAAAATTCTTAGAAACATTTCCGTTCTCCTTCCAGTATGCTACCGGTGAATCATAGCAGATCAATTATTAAATAATCCTTAAATTACAAAAAGCAGGCCTTATGCCCTGCTTTTTATGCCTTCCCGATCACCACGACCGCCTGGAAATCGTCCCCTTTCATCCGGGCAAACACTTCCCCGCCCATCTTCCTCATCAAATTCCTGCAGATATACAGACCCAAACCGCTGCCCTTTACATTCCGGCTGTTGCTTCCCCGGTAAAATGAATCGAACAGGTGCGGCAGCTCCTCCGGCTCTATCCGGGAGCCGGTGTTTTCTATCCGGATCAGCCTGCAGTCCTCCTCCTCGTCGAACAGGATGTGAATGCGTTTCCCGTCTCCGTACTTGACGGCATTCTCCATAAGATTCTGTAGCACCTCCACCACACGGTCCTTATCCCCTTTGAGGATACTGTCATCGACAGGCTCCACGGCAAACTCCGTGTGGATGGCGGAGAGCTTATCCCGGTAATGGCTCTCTATGAGGTTCATCACCTCCGACAGATAGAATTCCCCCTCCTTTACCTCCAGATTTAAGAAGTCCTCTCTGGATGCCTGCGTAATCTCATTCACGTACCGCTTGATCTCATCCGCATTTTTCAAAATCCCATGCAGAGCCTCTCCCTGCTGTTCCTCTGTGTCATAGAGATGCTCGGAAAGCGCCTTCGTGTACAGCTCAATGGCGGAAAGCGGCGTCTTGATATCATGGGACAGAGACAGGATCAGGGTTTTCTTCTCCCTCTGCAGTTCCAGCTCCTTCTGTTTCTTTTCCTCCAGATCCTCCCGCAGCATGTCCAGCCCCCAGAGAAAATCTCCGAAAAAATTGGTCTTCTCCTTTTGGAGCGGTGCGGAGAGATTTCCCTTTGCCAGCTCCACCGACAGCCGGTTCATCCTGTGAAAAGGCTTTAGTATCTTTACTCCCACATAGAACAAAACCGAGGCGGACAAAAGGAGCATTACAAGTATTGCGAGGTTCATGCAGAACAGAGGAAACCCATTTCCCGGAACAATATATTCCATCCTATACCATACGCCGCCCACTTCCTCCACCACATAATCCCGGCCGCACGCCTCATCCGCCCGAAACTCACTGACCTTCACGATCGTCCGGTACTCTGACAGGTCGATGTCCTCCACGGACTCATCCTGCAGTCGCCGCGCAATGCGCTCCGCCTCCACCCGGTACTCCCGGATATCTCTGTCACCTACGGCAGTCAGATACAAGATGTTAAAGAGCACACCGGCCAACAGCTCTATTCCTATAATGAAAAAAGCAATTCTGCGATATTTACTCAAACCGGTATCCTACTCCCCATTCCGTGATAATATGCCGCGGCTTTTTGACATTTTCCTCCACCTTTTCCCGGAGCCATTTGACGTGAACCGTGACCGTCTGCAGCTCCGAGTCGCTGTCGCTGCCCCAGATGGTATTGAAAATATACTCCTTTTTCAGGGTCATGCCCTTATTCTCCATGAGAAGCTTCAACAGCTCAAACTCCTTCTCCGTCACGCTCACCTGCTGCCCGTCCACGAAAAGCGTGCGGTTCACGGTGTTCAGCCGCAGATTCCCCTCAACAATCTCCTCAAAGGCGTACTTGCGCCTGAAAATTCCACGGATTTTCGCCAGCAGAATGTCAATGTCGTAGGGTTTCTCGATGTAGTCGTCCGCGCCGAGATTCAGCCCCTTTAGCTTGTCGTCCTTCTCATTTCTCGCGCTGACAATCAGAATGTGGGTATTGGAAGTCTTCCGGATCTTCGAACACACTGCGAACCCGTCCAAGCCGGGCAGCATAATATCCAGCACGATCAGCTTCGCGCCATACCGCTCAAAGAGCTCCAACGCCTTCTCGCCGGTCTGCGCGATGCTGACCGTATAGTTCTCTTTTCTCAAAAAATCGCAGAGGAGCATCCCTATTTCTTTGTTGTCCTCCACAATCAGTATATCTGTCATATCATCTAATTCCCAACCTGCCTGTAAAGACCCGCATATTCGCCATCAGCAATTTCCAGAGTCGCAGGATGTGCCGAATTATCTGGGAAGTATGCGATCACTGTCCCGTCATCGCAGGTATAAACCAGCCAGTTATTTTCCCGCTGAAAATTGCTTGTCGTAGTAATATACACGGACAGACCGTCAATCGCAAATTCCAGCGTTCCCTCATCATTAAAAAACGCTTCTAACCTGCGTCCCTTATCGTCAGTGTATACGTTTCCCCTCGTGTACCAGTCATCATCCTCAGTGCTCGGCGTCACCACATCAAGGTCTTCCCCCGACGACGCACTGCTGAGGGTGCCCTGCTCCTCCTGCTCTGTCTTCTGCGTGGACAGCTCCTTCGCACTGTAGTCGCACCCGTTCATTCCGCACAGCACAGCAGCAGCCGCCAAAATCCCCAACGCATAGCTTCTTTTTTTCATAGTCATTTCCTCCTTACCTATGTTTAAAGTTTTCGGAAGCACCCGGTTCCTTGGTGCCCCTCCATACTATAAAGACAGGAAAAAATGTCCATGGGACAAAAAAGCAGCGTTACCTTGTTTTCTTCTTTACACAAAATGCAAAATATCCGATTCCCGTATCAAACAACAGACTATACTTAGGATATCCGGCATCAAATTCCTTCAAAAGCTGCTCTCTGGTCATCAAGTCATCCTTCTCAAGCTTATACTGATCCTTCATCCGAAAATACATACCGAGATACCTCAACAGCTGCAGCGATAACTGTCTGGCCGCATCAAGCACTATTTTATCCACTTTTTTGAATTTCATATCCATCATTTCGCCAACGGTAGACAAGATTAATTGTTCCTCAAGCTCAATGAAAACCTGCCACCGCTCCCCTGCTCCGGAAATATAAGTAAGCCGCTGGAAAAGCGCCCGTCCAATATACTCTCCAATATAATGCTCACTGACAATCTCCGTTTTCAGCTTAAAAACTTCCTTCATTACTATGGAAATACCCTTTTCCAGACGGGTGATCTCGTCTCCCATCTGCTCCTCTTTCCATTTGGTATCAATTTTTCCCGTAATCGCGCGATCTTCAATCATGATATGTCCGGTCAGCCAGCCGATGCAGATACCAAGGAAGTGCTGAATGGACTCCGCCGAATACTTTGATTCCTCGAGATCCTTTTCCAGAGCCGCCAGTGTCTTGTCCCTCATATGGTCATGAAGGCGTTTATGTACAGCATATCCACTGTAATTAATGGACTGCATATATTCCTCTTCCTCAGCAAAATGCTTGAGCGCATAGCTTTTAAAATATTTGACGCCTTCGGAGCAGGCCCATTGACTACGTTTTTCGTCCTCAGCTAACTCCATCAGCTTTTGTACGATGGAAAACATTTTCTCGTGTGCCTTGTCCACACGCTCTACTCCAATGTTAAATCTCTCGTTCCATTTTATTTCCTTCATCCTTCTTATCCTCCGCTTATAACATGATATGTGTGGGCGGGTCAGTAAGTCAGAACTCTTATCCTGCTAGCAGGAACGATTTCTGACTTTTGACCCTTGTATCATAACATTGATGTTCCGGAGAATTCCGGCTTGATATTAAAATAATCAAGTACGGTTGCACCTATATCCGCAAACGTGACTCTGGTGCCAAGATTCCCGGAAACCACCTTCGTTCCGTACACCAAAAACGGAGTATGCTCTCTGGAATGGTCGGTAGAGACCGTGTAACCGGGATCGCAGCCATGATCAGCCGTTATCATCAGGATGTCATCCTCCTTCATCTTTCCGCAGATTTCCGGAAGCTTCTCATCAAAATAAGCGAGCGCCCTGGCATATCCGTCTATATCGTTGCGATGCCCGTAAAGCATATCAAAATCCACCAGGTTGACAAACAGCAATCCCTCAAAATCCTTATCAAGATATTCCAGCGTTCTTTCGATTCCTTCTTCATTCCCGCTTGTATATACCGACTCAGTGACTCCTTTTCCCGCAAAAATATCCGTAATCTTTCCTACCGCAATCACATCCTTACCGCTCTCTGAAAGCTGGTCAAGCATCGTAACGGACGGTGGCAGAATCGAAAAATCGTGCCTGTGCGGCGTTCTTGTGAAATACCCTCCGCATGGGCCGATAAAAGGACGGGCAATGACTCTTCCGACACCGTGTTCCCCCTGCAGGATGCTGCGGGCTATGCGGCAGTACTCATAAAGCTGTTCCACGGGAACGATCTCTTCATGCGCCGCTATCTGAAATACGCTGTCAGCGGAAGTGTATACAATTAAATCTCCGGTATTCATATGAGCATCCCCGTACTCCTGAATAACCGCAGTTCCCGAATAAGGTTTATTACAAAGCACTCCCCTGCCAGTCTTCCTGCTGAATTCATCGAGAATCTCCTTTGGGAAGCCGTCCGGATAAACCGGCAGCGGTTTCTCGGAAGTGATTCCTGCAATCTCCCAATGCCCTATGGTCGTATCCTTGCCTTTTGAAGCCTCCTTCATGCGCGCTATCCTCGCAGAAGGATTCTCCGTCCTTTTGCCACAGTCTACGCCCTCTATATTGAAAAGACCCATTTGAGCCATATTGGGCATATGGAAATAAGAACTGGAAGCTACGGATCTTATCGTATTGGTTCCTTTGTCACCGTATTCCGCCGCGTCTTCCATTTCGCCTATGCCAAAACTGTCTAATACAATAAGTACTACTCGCTTCATATTTACCCCCTATGATACCACAAATTGCCCTTTTCGTTAAAACCCCTTGCTTTTATGCAGAATCCGGTATAGAATGATTTTCAGCGAAACACTCCGCAACATTTGACAGGAGCGGTGGAATCTGCTACAATAAAAGCACAAAAGGGAATACTGCCGATAGACGGTCAGCCCTAAGAATTAATTACTAAAAAAGTAACCGCAACCTCTGGCCAGGGCGGTTACTTTTTTGTGTGGTTTATGTACGCTATCAGAATCGACACAATAATCCCAAGGATCATCAGAACGATTGTCAGCAGTTCATAGTCACTCATAAGCAATCCCCCCTTTCCCGGTTTTACCCGTAGTCAGAGGGGCAGTCCCCTCTGCTGAGAAAGACTGACCGCCTACCCGTTATGGCAGTACCCTATAAAAGTATTTTATCAGAAACTGCCGGACGCTACAAGAGATATTCCGGCTTTTTTATCATTTCAAGTGTTGAAAACGGGGGATAACCATATTGTACCGCAGCCGTTTGATGCAATCAAATAAAAAACAATTCGGGAAATCGCCTGAATTCTGCAGAATATGCAGCATTGCAGAGGGTTATAAAAAATCCCCCTTAAGTAGATTTTGGTTATTCACCTTATCTGCCTAAGGGGGATCATTATTGATTATTTGAAATTTCCATCCTTTTCTCCCTCTCTGCGGCTCCTCTGTCAGTCGGAGCCGCCTCTGCTCCCTCATAATAAGTCCGAGCAGTTTACTTATGTAAAAAATCCCAGAACTGCTTATAATCCATATATCCTTTCATATTACCTAACTTATACTGCATATCCATAATATTTTTTACCACTGCCAACCAATCTGTCGGTTTAAATAAATCTTCATAATCAGAACCGCCTCCCTGCTCCCCTTGATAGTGAGCATGAGAACTCATGAAATTCGTCATAGCAGACGAACTTTTCCCGCTATCATTGGCATAGCAACAATAAGCATACATATCAAAAGAATTACAATTTTTCGGGTCAATTTCATTGAGATTTACTGTTCTCTCTGTCACATTCCCGTCCTTATCCCAAATCTTCATATAGTAAACAGGATTATTTTCATCAAAATTTTGCGGTTTATATACTGTTGTTGATGTGCCTGTTACCGCATTTCCCCATGCACCTACAACAGTATCTCCCGCTTCGGTCTTTTCACCCATAAAACCATGTATCACTATGTTCGTGGTATTGTTTACTACAGTGTCCCCAAAACTTTTTGTTTCCGCCTTTGAGGCAACTCTGCTATTCCGATACCCCGAATAGTAATTTGACGTTCCAATAGCTCCAATGTTCATTCTAAAATCTCCTTTCTGTGGCTCCACTGTAGATCAGAGCCACCCCTGCTCTCTCATAATAAGTCCGGGCAGTTTATTACTTCATGTAAACACACTGCCTAACTTCCCCTG
>CAZWRT010000079.1:0-9816 GCA_964636375.1 uncultured Lachnobacterium sp.
ATCTTTTCAGCGCAAAGGGCATCGCGCGGTATGCTGTAAGCCTGTTAAAATCACTCGGTGAGATTCTTCCGGTTGCAACACGCTCCTTCGGCGGCATCGGTGTGTTCGCGATTAAGGAGATGGGCAGATTCTATCGTCATGTCCTGATCGAGAAGAACTATCCGCATCACGGCGCGGTAGCGTTCGGACATTACGGCAAGGCTCTGTTCGAGGTGTTCAAGTACATCGGAGTTCCGATGGAGGACATCAACTACAACCAGCCGGCAAGCCTGCCCTACAAGACAGAGAATCCGTTCTAAGAAAGTGCTGATTCAATCAGCGCTTCCCTGAGAATCAAATAAGGATATTAGTCAGCCGAAACCCGGGATAGAGGGTTTCGGCTGTTTTTAATCAAATTGTTGTTAATATTCTTGTCAAACTGGGCATATTAATAGTATAATCTTGTTATAAGATTTGGCAAATTCATTGACATTGATGCATTGTTTTGTTAGTATAATTAACGTGCATATTTTAGGAGGGGCGTCATGAAGGAGTTCAATGCAAAGAAATTTTGTGAAGATTTAATTGCTTTACGAGGGAAAGAATCCCAGACCTCATTTGCAGAAAAACTTGGAATTAAGAGACCTACATTATCATTATTAGAAAATAGTAAGCAGATACCTACTATTGATATCCTTAGCCGTATTTGCAGTTTGTCAGGAAAGAATATAGATGAGTATTTTGCTGATTCTACAACGGATGCTTTGGTTTATCTGATGGGAAGCCTGAATGAATCTGATAAGGTAAAAATCGGGGAAATGGCTGAGCGCATTCGTATTAAAGAGAAATATGAATTGTTAGCCAAGCGGGGTAGTTATGTCGTCGATTGATTACAATGAACTGTTTGAACAGTATTATCAAAAGGAATATGATTTTAATACAGATTCTCTTTCGCTGGATGAAATCGCCGATATAAAAAAGCTTGTCAGAGAAAAAAGGGTGGACTATGCTCAGGCTCCAATGGGAACTGGGGTATTTAGCTGGATTCTTAAGCAGAGCACCGACATCCGATTTGAACTGGTGGCGTTTGAGTCAGATAAAATTGATGGTATGCTTTATATTCCTACAACAGGAAAAGAACGCGCATATATCATTCTTAATGCAAACAAACCATTAGCCAATCAGATTTTTACAGCGGCGCATGAATTCTATCACTATGTGAAGGACTATCAGAAATTCAAAGAGACGCCATACATCTGTAATTTCAGCATGCTGAAGGATGTTAATGAAAAGAAAGCCTGCAGGTTTGCGGCAGAAATCTTATTGCCGGAAGAAGCATTACAGCATGAGGTGCAGGACTTTTGTCGTGCTATGGAGATTACTGATATGAAAGCAATGGATTTTAATCGATTTGCTTCGCTGATTATTTGTCTCACAGTGAAATATCAGATGCCTCTGAAAGCGGTAATCTACAGACTTGCGGAAGAACGTTATATTGACAGCATTGAAACATATATCAAGAATTATGACTTTATCAAAAAGGTGCTCCAAGAGATAAAAATCTTTGGAAAGAGAGTTGATGAGTTGTACAGTACAGAAAATAATTATGTTCTTCTATACAGTTCAACGTATCAGGATATGGAGAAAGCGTTTTCAACAGGTAATGCATCCAGAGAGAGTATACTGGAGGATGCTTTAAAGCTTAATTTGGATATGAGTCTCGTCAATGATTTCCTTGCGGATGATACGGAAGCAGATGATATTGACGACGATGATGAGTTGTTCTCAATCATAAATACAAAGCGGGAGTGATTGCTTATGATAACACCACTTAAGAAAACCGCTTTACATAATCTGCTTAATAAACCGATTTTGTTTGATGCAAATATTTTCATGGTAGGCATATCGGAACGTGTGTCTGATAAGAACTGTTCCTTTGAGAATATGAAACAGTTGTTCATCAAGCCTTTATTTGAAAGTTTTACGGATATCTATATTCATGAAGAGGTATATAAGGAACTGGATGAAGATGCCAGAGCCTTTGTGGATACTTATAAAGGCAAGAATGTGTCTATCGTTGATGAAGGCGGTTTGTATGGCACCGATCCGCGGTATACTACGATATTTAATAATATTGCCAGACATGAGCTGATAAAGTATGAGCGTGGCAGTTCAAAGGATCGCGGTGAGGTATACAGCCTTGCTTATGCGGCTTATCATAATATGAACTATTTCTGCTCAAAGGAAATCATGGTCGATATTGTGACCAGGGAGTTGGAGGATCTGAAGGAGGTCGATATTGTGACCTTTGATATCATTTTGCTTCAAGCATATGTATACTACGCTCAGCAGAATGATAATACAAATAGCAAAGGATTGAAGTCGCTTTACAAGAAGTATTGTGCAGATGTTATCAAAAGACATGGACTACCGACAACTCTTGGTGAATACATTAAAGCATCACAAGATTATCTGTAAGAAGTATTTGAAGAAAATATTTGAGGAGACTGTTATACAGAGATAATTATATTGTGCCGGTTTGGATGATTTAATAGTTTTTGCGGAATCATTTGTTGGCGGCATTTCAATTAGTGATATCGGAGGGTATAGAGAAAGATATGGTTATTATTGTGACAAAAGAAGTGGAAAACTACATATATCTTTGTGAAAATATTGAGAACAAGGATTTTCAAAAAAGAGTAAGAAACAGTTTTGAGTATTATATTAAAAATGCAAATTTATATAAACATGTGGGAATGGTATTATCAATTCTGGGAATTGTATTACCGGCGCTGGCTACAATCCTTACGGCATGCGACGCAAATAAGGCTTGGATTGTTTTCGTTACGTCAACTGCAACTGTTGCATCGGGGATATTTGCTTATTTAAAATGTACCGATAAACAGAATACTTACCGAAAAGCGGCGGAAAATATGAAAGCGGAGCTGATCGCTTACGCTGCCGACCAGGGAGATTATAAGGATGACGGTACGGAGTCCTTTGATAAGGATGCAATTTTGTTTGAACGGATAGAGGGCATTATCCAAAATGGATATGACCGAATAGCGGAATTAGATAAGGAAAGCGAAAGATCCGGGAAATGACCAACACATCCCCGTCATTTTGCCCCAAAATGACGGGAGCGTGTAAAAAATTATACGGTTTTATTGCTTTTGACCGGAATACAGATCTCGCTTACATAATCCTGAGATGTTGGATCTCCCGGCAAATAATTCTCAATATCATAATCGAGAATAAGTTCATATTCTGCTACAGGCAGCCACTCCTTATAGATCCTCTCCCACATTGCCTGAATAGCCGCAGGCGATGGACCGACACACTTAAAGACAGCCCATGAGTATTCCGGAATATGAATGATTTCAAAACCTTCAGGAACACCTTCTACATCAGAAGCCTTACAACCAATCCCATATCGAAACACATCCCCATCTGTCTTTTTCTGGGCACATACCCCCAAATACCCGGGAATCTTCCTATATTCCTCATTTGCATAGTATTCATCCCAGAACGCCGGGATATCCTGATCACTTGTTTCTGCGTGGAAGTCATTGGCATGCACGAGCAGATCCATCGCTTCCCATGTTTCAATTTTGTATTCCATAATACAACCTCCTTCAATCGTGATTCGGACGGTATACCGGTTCATGAACTGAATGGAACTGCCTTTTCTGACTTGCATCGGAGAAGAACCATGAAACCTCATGAATGCTTTCGTAAAACTTTCTGGCGAATCATATCCGTACTTCATAGCTATATCAATAATCCGTTCGCTTCCGTTTGTGATCTCTGCCCCAGCCTGCGAAAGGCGCCTTTTTCGCATATATTCCGTCGGTGTCATTCCCGTCAGCAGAGAAAACGCACGTTGAAAATGAAAAGCTGAAATATCCACACTTTTTGCAATGTCAGCAAGCGTAATATCATCTGTCAAATGATTTTCCATATATGCAATGGCCTTGTTAATTGTCTTTACCCAATCCATCCGTATCCCTCCGTTCGCAATTAAATATAAGCTTTATGTCACTGGAATTCCTGTCCTTAATTGCTTAATTTTGTCCTGCTGCGATTCCTGCCACTTCATATTATAAAATTTCTATTGAACTTTCAATCCTTTGCTCTTATCTATGAGTATACTGTGTCTTCCGCAGCAGATAATAGTGTGGGGTATAGAATCTTCTTTCTTGACATTTCACCCGCGTTTTACTATACTTATCCACAAGTGAAAAAGGATCGAAAACCATTTGGCAATGTCAGGAGGAAGCTATGTACAACAAGGTTGACACCAACATGAACTTTGTCGAGCGCGAGAAGGCGGTGGAGCAGTTCTGGCGCGACAATGACATATTCAGAAAATCCATGAAGATCCGCGAGGGATGCGAGACCTACACCTTTTACGACGGACCGCCCACGGCCAACGGCAAGCCCCATATCGGCCATGTGGAGACCCGGACCATCAAGGATATGATCCCGCGGTTTCAAACGATGAAGGGGAAGTTTGTGCCGAGAAAGGCAGGATGGGATACGCACGGACTCCCGGTGGAGATCGAGGTGGAAAAGCTTCTGGGACTGGACGGCAAGGATCAGATCGAGGAGTACGGCCTGGAGCCCTTCATCAAGCAGTGCAAGGAGTCCGTTTGGAAGTACAAGGGCATGTGGGAGGATTTCTCGAACACAGTCGGATTCTGGGCGGATATGGATGATCCCTATGTGACATACGACGACAATTTTATCGAGTCCGAGTGGTGGGCCTTAAAGGAGATCTGGAAGAAGGATCTTCTGTACAAGGGCTTTAAGATTGTGCCTTACTGCCCGCGCTGCGGCACCCCGCTTTCTGCGCAGGAGGTGGCGCAGGGCTACAAGACGGTGAAGGAGCGCTCCGCGATCGTAAGGTTTAAGGCGGCGGGAGAGGACGCGTACATTCTGGCATGGACCACCACGCCCTGGACTCTGCCCAGCAACGTAGCGCTCTGCGTGAACCCGGAGGACGCTTATCTCAAAGTGAAAGCGGCGGACGGCAACACCTACTATCTGGCGGAGGCTCTGGCTGAGAAGGTTTTGGGATCTCTCGGCAGCGCCGAGGAGGGCAGACCTGCCTATGAAGTGATCGAGACCTTCAAAGGAAAGGATCTGGAATACAAGGAGTACGAGCCGCTGTTTGACTGCGCGAAGGCAGCCTCGGACAGTCAGCAGAAAAAAGGCTTTTTCGTTACCTGCGACAGTTATGTCACCATGACTGACGGTACCGGTATTGTCCACATTGCACCGGCGTTCGGTGAGGATGATGCCAATGTGGGAAGGAAATACGATCTGCCCTTTGTCCAGTTCGTCAACGGCAAGGGAGAGATGACGGAGGAGACTCCGTTTGCAGGGCTTTTCGTGAAAAAGGCGGACCCGGAGGTGCTCAAAGATCTGGATGCCCGCGGGCAGCTCTTTGATGCGCCGAAATTTGAGCATGAGTATCCCCACTGCTGGAGATGCGACACGCCGCTCATCTACTATGCGAGGGAGTCCTGGTATATCAGGGAGACCGCGGTGAGGGACGACCTGATCCGCAACAACAATACGGTTAACTGGATTCCGGAGTCCATCGGCAGCGGACGTTTCGGCAACTGGCTGGAGAATATTCAGGACTGGGCGATTTCGAGAAACCGCTACTGGGGCACTCCGTTAAATATCTGGGAGTGTGCGTGCGGACATAAGGAGTGTGTGGGCAGCCGCGCCGAGCTTGCCGAGCTTGCGCAGGACCCGGAGGCGGCGAAGGTGGAGCTGCACCGCCCCTACATCGACGAAGTGAAACTGGTATGTCCCAAGTGCGGCGGTCAGATGAACCGCGTTCCGGAGGTGATCGACTGCTGGTTTGACTCCGGTGCGATGCCCTTTGCGCAGCACCACTATCCGTTTGAAAATAAAGATCTGTTCGAGCAGCAGTTCCCGGCGAAGTTCATCTCTGAGGCGGTGGATCAGACCCGCGGGTGGTTCCATTCCCTGATGGCGGAGTCCACGCTCTTGTTCAACAAGGCGCCCTACGAGAATGTGATTGTGCTGGGGCATGTGCAGGACGAGAACGGTCAGAAAATGAGCAAGTCAAAGGGCAACGCGGTTGATCCGTTTGAGGCCCTTGAAACCTACGGTGCGGATGCAATCCGCTGGTATTTCTACACGGCGAGTGCGCCGTGGATTCCCAAGCGCTTCTCCGGAAAGCTGGTACAGGAGGGGCAGAGAAAGCTCATGGGGACGCTCTGGAATACCTATGCGTTCTTTGTGCTGTACGCCAATATCGACGGTTTTGACGCGACAAAATACAAACTTGATTACCAGAAACTGTCAGTCATGGATCGCTGGCTTTTGTCCAAGCTAAACTCAGCGGTGCAGGGCGTGGATGAGAATCTGACAAATCATCGGATTCCGGAAGCGGCAAGATTTCTGGATGAGTTTGTAGATGACATGAGCAACTGGTACGTGCGCCGTTCGCGCGAGCGTTTCTGGGCGAAGGGCATGGAGCAGGACAAAATCAACGCCTACATGACCTTGTACACAGCGCTGGTGACAATCAGCAAGGCGGCGGCGCCCATGATCCCGTTTATGACAGAGGATATTTACCGAAATCTGGTGTGCTCCGTGGATGCGGGTGCGCCGGAGAGCGTGCACCTGTGCGATTTCCCGACGGTTGATCAGGCGATGATCGACAGGGAGCTGGAGCAGGCGATGGATGAGGTTTTAAAGATTGTCGTGATGGGCCGCGCCTGCCGCAACAGTGCGAACATCAAGAACCGCCAGCCCATCGGGCAGATGTATGTGAAGGCGGAGCGGACTTTGGATGATTTCTATGTGGATATCATTGCCGACGAGCTCAACGTAAAAAAGGTGACCTTTACCGATGATGTGTCGGCATATACGGACTATCAGTTCAAGCCGCAGCTGCGCACGGTGGGGCCGAAGTACGGAAAGTACTTAAAGCAGATCCAGGAGGCTCTCGCCGGGCTGGACGGCAACCGGGCAATGGCGGAGTTAAAATCTTCCGGCTCATTGAAACTTGACAGTGTCAGTGCGGAAGTTGTATTATTAGAAGAGGATTTGTTGATCACCATGACGCAGGCGGAGGGGTTTGTGACAGAGGGTGATAATGTCGTGACCGTTGTGATGGACACGACGCTGACCGCGGAGCTCATCGAGGAGGGTTTTGTGCGCGAGCTAATCAGCAAAATCCAGACGATGCGGAAGGAGGCAGGATTTGAGGTAATGGACCATATCGCGGTGGGTTATACCGCAGGCGAGAAGGTGGCCGGCATTTTCGCAAAGTACGGAGCGGATATCATGCAGGAGGTTCTTGCCGAGCGGCTTGAGGCAGGAAAGCTTGCGGGATATCAGAAGGAGTGGGATATCAACGGAGAAGGTGTCACACTCGCGGTGGAAAGACAGTAACATATAGGGGGGAGTTCCAATGCGGCTCCCCCCTGTCATGTTCCGACAGACAAATCATGTAAGACAATCAGAGGAGGCGTAGCAGTGAGAGACAAAGTATTCAGCAAGAAAGAGTTCATTCGTAACGTTACGGAAAATGTGAAAACGATGTACCGGAAGACCTTAAAGGAGGCAAGCCAGCTGGAAATTTACCAGGCGGTTTCCCTGGCGGTCAAGGATGTGATTATGGACGAGTGGATGGCAACGCAGCAGGCCATCGAAAAGCAGGACCCCAAGACGGTCTACTATATGTCCATGGAATTTTTGATGGGGCGGGCTTTGGGCAACAACCTGATCAGTCTCGGCGCGTACAAGGATGTTCAGGATGCCTTAGAGGAGCTTGGGCTGGATCTCAATGTGATTGAGGATCAGGAGCCGGACCCGGCGCTTGGCAACGGTGGTCTGGGGCGCCTTGCGGCGTGCTTTATGGACTCCCTCGCGACACTGGGATACTCCGCATACGGCTGCGGAATCCGTTACCGCTACGGTATGTTCAAGCAGCAGATTATCGACGGATTTCAGGTGGAGGTGCCGGACAACTGGCTGAAGGACGGCTATCCCTTCGAGCTTCGCAGACCCGAGTACTGTTATGAGATCAAATTTGGCGGCCGTGTAGAGGCACAGGTGGACGAGGATGGGAAGATGTCCTTTAAGCATGTTGATTACCAGTCCGTGCTCGCGGTTCCCTACGATATGCCCATCGTGGGTTACGGCAACCATGTGGTGGATTCTCTGATGATCTGGGATGCACAGCCGAAGGAGGAGTTCCGTCTGGATTCCTTCGATCAGGGAGATTACGAGAAGGCGGTGCAGCAGGAGAATCTTGCCAGAAATCTGGTTGAGGTGCTCTATCCGAACGACAACCATGTCAAGGGCAAGGAGCTGCGCTTAAAGCAGCAGTATTTCTTTGTTTCTGCCAGCATCCAGCGCGCGCTGGCGCGGTTTAAGAAGCATCACAGCGACCTGAAGGAGCTGCCCGATAAGGTAGTATTCCAGATGAATGATACGCATCCGACGGTTGCGGTTGCAGAGCTGATGCGCGTTCTTTTGGATGAGGAGCATCTGGAGTGGGATGATGCGTGGGATATCACAACCCGCTGCGTGGCGTACACGAACCACACGATCATGGCGGAGGCGCTGGAAAAGTGGCCGATTGAGATTTTCCAGAGACTGCTTCCGAGAGTGTATCAGATCGTGGAGGAGATCAACCGCAGGTTCCAGATGATGATTGAGGAGCGCTATCCGGGCAACCAGGAGAAGATCCGGAAAATGGCGATTCTCTATGATGGACAGGTGAGGATGGCGCATCTCGCGATCGTGGCAGGCTTTTCTGTCAACGGCGTGGCGAGACTGCACACCGAGATTTTGAAAAATCAGGAGCTTCGGGACTTCTATGAGCTGTTCCCGGAGAAGTTTAACAATAAGACGAACGGCATCACCCAGAGGCGTTTCCTTGCGCACGGGAATCCGCTGCTGGCGGACTTTGTGACGAAGTATGCGGGCGCGGGCTGGGAGACTGACCTCTCCAAGGTGGAGAAGCTGACAAAGGTAGCGAACGATCCTAAGGTGCAGGAAGAGTTTCGGAAGATTAAGTATGAGAACAAGGCGCGTCTTGCCCAGTATATCAGGCAGCACAATGGCATCGATGTGGATGCAAACTCCATTTTTGATGTACAGGTGAAGCGTCTGCACGAGTACAAGCGCCAGTTTATGAACATTCTGCATGTGATGGATCTGTACAACCAGCTCAAGCAGAATCCGGATATGGATTTCTACCCGACGACCTTTATCTTTGGAGCGAAGGCGGCCGCAGGCTACCGCACGGCCAAGAACACCATCAAGCTCATCAATACGGTGGCAGATGTCATCAACCGGGATACGTCGATCAACGGCAAGATCAAGGTGGTCTTTATCGAGGATTACCGCGTCTCTGTGGCGGAGATGATTTTTGCAGCTGCGGATGTCAGTGAGCAGATCTCCACCGCCAGCAAGGAGGCATCCGGAACCGGCAACATGAAGTTCATGTTAAACGGTGCAATTACAGTCGGCACGATGGACGGAGCCAATGTGGAAATGTATGAGGAGGTCGGCGCGGACAACATCTTTATCTTTGGCATGAGCGCCGATGAGGTGATCACGCACGAGAATTACAAGGACTATCGCCCGATCGAGGTTTACAACAACGATCCCGGGCTGCGGCAGGTAGTAAATCAGCTGGTGGACGGCACATATTCGCACAATGACCGTGAGCTGTTCCGTGAGCTGTACAACTCTCTGTTGAATCCTCAGCAGGGGCAGGTGGGTTGGCGCATTTCGTCCAACAACTTCTTTACGACTGGAGCATACGTGCGGGTGGGG
>CAZWRT010000080.1:0-9703 GCA_964636375.1 uncultured Lachnobacterium sp.
TGAAGGCATTCCACTGGACGGATTTTCTCTGGGATGCGGACGTATTTCCGGACCCGAAGGGGATGCTCGGGCGGATCAAGGCGAAGGGACTGAATATCTGCGTCTGGATCAACCCCTACATCGGACAGGAGTCGGCGCTCTTTACCGAAGGGATGGAGCGGGGATATTTTCTCCGGCGTCCAAACGGCGATGTGTGGCAGTGGGATATGTGGCAGCCGGGCATGGCTCTCGTGGATTTTACGAACCCCGCCGCCTGCAGGTGGTATCAGGACAAACTGGAAACGCTGGTTGACATGGGCGTGGACTGTTTTAAGACGGACTTCGGCGAGCGCATTCCCATGAACTGCGTCTATTTTGACGGCTCCGATCCTGGAAAAATGCACAATTACTATACTTATTTGTACAATAGGACCGTATATGACCTGCTGGAGCGAAAACGCGGCAAGGGCGAGGCGGTGCTGTTTGCGCGTTCGGCCACGGTCGGCGGCCAGAAATTCCCGGTTCACTGGGGCGGGGACTGCAATTCCAATTATCCGTCCATGGAGGAGAGCCTTCGCGGAGGTCTCTCCCTGCTGATGTCCGGGTTTGGTTTCTGGGCGCATGATATCGGAGGGTTTGAACAGACATCGACTGCCGATGTCTATAAGCGCTGGGTGGCCTTTGGCCTGCTTTCCTCCCACAGCCGTCTGCACGGCAGCTCCTCGTACCGCGTTCCGTGGCTTTACGATGAGGAGGCGGTGGATGTAGTGCGCAGATTTACCCGTCTGAAGGCGTCCCTGATGCCTTATCTGTACAAGACGGCCGTCGAGACCTCGCGCACCGGCATTCCCACCATGAGGAGTATGGTGCTGGAGTTTACTGAGGATCGGAACTGCTCTTATCTGGACAAACAGTATATGCTGGGCGATGCGCTGCTCGTGGCGCCGATTTTCAATGCGGAGCATAAGGGTATTTTCTATCTGCCGGCCGGAGTCTGGACGGATTTCTTTACCGGAGAGGAGATGTCCGGCGGTACATGGGTTGAGAGGGAGTACGATTATCTGCACCTGCCCCTGATGGTAAAAGAAAACAGTGTGGTTGCGATGGGCGCAACCGATGAAAGGCCGGATTACGATTACGCTGAGGACGCCCAAATCCGCATCTATGCCCTGCAGGACGGTGCGCAGGCGGAGAGTGTGATCTACGATATGCACCGGCGGGCAGACCTTACGGTCTGTGCCAGGCGGTGCGGAGACGAGATCACAATCAAGACAGAGGCGTCCAAACCGTACACCATTCGCCTGGTGAATGTCTTGGCAGCTTCTGCAGACGGCGCGGATTTTGCCGCCGACGGGCGGGACACGCTGCTCAGCGGCTGCGGCACGGAGGTTAAAGTCAGACTGGCATAACGGGATCAGGCGGATCTTATGGTTTTTTGTGCGGGCTGCGCGTATGCTTTCAAGTGAAGGCTTGACGCGGCCCGCACAATTGTGTATAATCTGGAATACAGTGACAGGATTCTAAAAAAATTCCCCATTTTATAATTAAAGGATTGACAAGCGACGAAACATAAGCTACTATAATAACAAAGAGACGAACATAAGTTCGAATAAAGGAGAAGAATATGGCTAAGGATGATAGAAAAGAAGAAAAACTGCGGGCATTGGATGCGGCAATCTCTCAGATTGAGCGTCAGTACGGCAAGGGTTCCGTGATGAAGCTGGGTGACAACTCCGCAAACATGAGCGTGGAGACGATTCCTACGGGCTCTCTGAGCCTGGATCTTGCGCTGGGGCTGGGCGGACTGCCGAAGGGCAGGGTCATTGAGATCTACGGACCGGAATCCAGCGGTAAGACGACCGTCGCGCTGCACTGTGTGGCGGAGGTACAGAAGCGGGGCGGCATCGCCGGATTTATTGACGCGGAGCACGCACTGGACCCGGTTTATGCGAAAAATATCGGCGTGGATATCGACAATCTCTACATATCCCAGCCGGACTGCGGCGAGCAGGCGCTTGAAATTACGGAGACGATGGTGCGCTCGGGCGCGGTGGACATTGTGATCGTGGACTCCGTTGCCGCGCTGGTTCCGAAGGCGGAGATTGACGGAGACATGGGGGATTCCCATGTCGGTCTGCAGGCGCGGCTGATGAGTCAGGCGCTGCGCAAGCTGACCGGCGTGATCAGCAAGACCAACTGCATCGTGATCTTTATCAACCAGCTGCGCGAGAAGGTGGGTGTGATGTTCGGCAACCCCGAGACCACGACCGGCGGCCGTGCACTGAAGTTTTATGCGTCCGTCCGACTGGATGTGCGGCGTGTGGAGGCGTTGAAGCAGGCCGGAGAGGTGGTCGGCAACCACACGCGGGTGAAGGTGGTCAAAAATAAGGTTGCACCGCCCTTTAAAGAGGCGGAGTTTGATATTATGTTCGGACAGGGAATTTCCCGTGAGGGCGATATTCTGGATCTCGCTGCCAATGTCGGAATTATTAACAAGTCCGGCGCGTGGTTTGCCTATGAGGGGGATAAGATCGGTCAGGGGCGCGAGAACGCGAAAACCTATCTCAAGGAGAATCCCGCTTTTGCGAAGATGATCGAGGAGAAGGTGCGCGCGCACTACTTTGAACAGGCGGAGGAGGAGATCGCAAACGGAGCAAAGCCCTCCGTGGATGATCCCGCAGACCGTCCCGAGGAGTAACGTAAGCCATGATTCGGGTTACGGAGTACACGCCGTTGGAGAAGGGAAGGCTTAAGGTATGTCTGGATAACGGGGAGGATCTGACCCTGTACAGGAGGGAGGCCGCCCAGATTCATCTGGAGGCCGGAGGGAGTATCTCCGAGGAGGATTACCGCAGGCTTGTGGATCATGTGCTCACAAAACGTGCCACAAAGCGCGCCATGCATCTGCTGGAGCGCATGGACCGGACGGAGCACGAGCTGCGCGGAAAGCTGGAGGATGCATTTCCCACGGAGTGTGTGGACGCTGCGGTCGAGTATGTAGCCCGCTTTCACTATCTGGATGATTACCGTTATGCCTGCTCCTTTATCCGCTGCAGGAAGGATAAATATTCCAGACGTCAGATGGTATTCAAGCTGACGGCAAAGGGAGTGGCGCCTGAGCTGATCGATCAGGCGCTTCTCGAGGAGTACGGCGAAAACGAGGATGCGCAGATTCTCGCGATACTCAAAAAACGCCATTTTGTGCCAGGTGAGGACAGGAAGGAGTACGCGAAAGCCTTCCGCTATCTGGCGGGCAAAGGATTTGAATGCAGTGCAATCCGGCGGAATTTGCGGGAATTTGGGGTATCGGATTAGGCGGAGTTATTACTATTCACAGTCACTCCACACATCATGCGCAATATTTTCAGAATAATCATTTTGATTGCTTGACATAAGGGAGCAAAAAGGATAAAATTAATTTGTTGTTAATTATGACATGAAAAGGTTTTCTTTTTGTTATATGTACAATGAAAATTAAATAAAGGAGGTGCTCCTGTAATGGATATCGCTATTGCTGTTGCTATCACTCTGATTGTGACCGCAGTTGCGATGTGGTTCATTTCTGATGCGTACCATAAAAAGGTCGCCAATTCAAAGATTGGCAGTGCCGAGGAGAAGGCGCGCAGTATCATCGACGAGGCCGTGAAGACTGCCGAGGAGAAGAAACGGGAATCCATGATTGAGATCAAGGAAGAGACCATCCGGTCAAAGAACGAACTTGACAAGGAAATCAAGGAACGCAGGAATGAAATTCAACGCAATGAACGCAGAATTGTCCAGAAAGAAGAGAATCTGGATAAGAAGCTGGAGGCAATCGAAAAGCGGGAAGTGAGTTTTAATGCGCGGGAAGAAGCGCTGAACAAGCAGAAGGCTGAGATAGCAAAGTTAAACGAGCAACGCCTGCAGGAACTGGAGAGAATCTCCGGACTAACCTCTGAACAAGCAAAAGAATACCTCTTGAAAACCATTGAAGAAGATGTAAAGCTTGACACTGCCAAGATGATCAAGGAAATGGAGAATCAGGCGAAGGAAGAAGTCGCGAAGAAGGCGAAGGACTATGTGGTGACTGCAATTCAAAAGTGTGCGGCCGACCACGTTGCGGAGTCCACAATTTCCGTCGTGCAGCTTCCCAATGATGAGATGAAAGGACGGATTATCGGACGAGAAGGGCGGAATATCCGAACACTCGAGACGATGACAGGCGTAGATCTGATTATTGATGATACGCCGGAAGCCGTAATTTTGTCCAGCTTTGACATGGTCCGAAGGGAAGTCGCAAGGATCGCTCTGGAAAAACTGATTGTCGATGGACGTATCCACCCGGCCCGTATTGAGGAGATGGTGGAGAAAGCACAGAAAGAAGTGGATACGATGATCCGCGAGGAAGGCGAGGCTGCCGCACTCGAGGTGGGAATTCACGGAATTCACCCGGAATTGCTCCGGCTTTTGGGCAAGATGAAATTCCGGACAAGCTATGGACAGAATGCGCTCAAGCATTCAATTGAAGTCGCTCAGCTGACCGGGCTGCTGGCCGCTGAGATCGGCGAAGATGTGCGCCTCGCAAAGAGGGCAGGTCTGTTACATGATATCGGTAAAGCTGTAGATCACGATATGGAAGGGTCTCACATTCAGCTTGGTGTTGAACTCTGCAGAAAGTACAAGGAGTCGCCGCTGGTGATCAATGCGGTGGAAGCACACCACGGAGATGTGGAGCCGGAATCTCTGATCGCGTGTCTGGTGCAGGCGGCTGATACAATCAGCGCTGCGAGGCCGGGGGCGAGAAGAGAAACGCTGGAGACATATTCTAACCGTTTGAAACAGTTAGAAGATATTGCCAATGGGTTCAAGGGTGTCGAAAAATCTTTTGCTATTCAGGCTGGCCGGGAGGTTCGTGTCATGGTTGTTCCTGAACAGATCAGCGATGCAGATATGATTTTGATGGCGAGGGATGTGTCAAAGCAGATTGAGTCTGACTTAGAGTATCCAGGCATGATCAAAGTCAACGTTATTCGTGAGTCACGAGTCGTTGATTATGCAAAATAATAATAACAACTAAAAATGTGGGATTGCGATCCGAGAGGACGGCAGTCCCATTTTTTATTTCCAGGTTTGTTTACAGGAAGGAGAGTGAGCTTATGCCAGAAGAGATGAGGCGGGTCAAGAGGGAACTGGCCTATAAAGGTACAATTCTGGATATTTACAGGGATACGATGGAGTTCGGGAACGGAAGGACGGAAGAGTGGGACTATGTGGAGCACCGCATGGGAGCCGCCGCGGTGATCCCGGTGCTGCCGGACGGACGGATTGTCACGGTGCGCCAGTATCGAAACGCCTTAGAGCGTGAGACGATCGAGATTCCGGCTGGCGCCAGGGACAGCAAAAACGAGGACACCTCTGTGTGCGCGGCGCGGGAGTTGGAGGAGGAGACCGGTTACCGGAGCGGGCACATCGAATTTCTGCTGTCGCTGCGAACAACCGTCGCCTTCTGCAACGAATTCGTAGATGTGTATCTCGCCACGGACCTTGTAAAGGGCACACAGCATTTGGACGAGGCGGAGTCGATTGATGTGGAAGTTTACACGCTTAAGGAACTGTGCGACATGATCTATGCCGGAAAGCTGCAGGACGCCAAGACCGTCGCAGCGGTGCTTGCCTACGCGGTGAAAATCGGATTGCAAGTTTAGGGTTATGCGGAACCCGCATCTGTTTTACACATAAATGAGATAGCTGGGACATATTCTGAATAGAGAAAAAACGAAATGGATTTTTACATGCGGAGAGAATTTGTTATCGGCATCTGTTTTGTTGCGGCAGGGGTGATCTGTGCCAGCCTGTTCGGATATGAGTATTTTTCAACCTACGGTTTTTTGAACGAGTATCACATCCGCGCGTTTGCGAAGGCGGAGATTGATCTGCCGGCGCTGTTGGCAAATATTGTGTGGAAACGGGGAAAGCTGTTTCTGCTGATCTGGATCTTAGGCTATACGCCGGTGCGAAAAATAGCACCGCTTTTCCTGCGGTGCGCATTTTTTTTTGCGGCCGGAATGTTTGCCGGCGCGTGTATGATCAATATGGGATTTTTCGGGCTCGCCGTGTTTGTGTGCTCATGGATTCCGCACGGGCTGCTCTATCTGCCGGCACTGATGCTGATGTTCTATGGCAGTAACCCCGAGGCCTATGGGACGGAGCGGCGGCTGGGCAAAAAGATCGCCTATATGACGAGCATATTTACGCTGATTCTGATCGGATGCGTGGCGGAGGCGACGGTCGGAACCCGCATTTTGCAGGCAGTGTTCGGCCATTACCCCCTGTCTGCCATCTCAGCTATTTCGTAGATCAGTTTTTTGGAGTCCTCCCAGCCCAGACACGGGTCGGTGATGGACTTGCCGTAGATGTGATCGCCGATGGACTGTGAACCCTCCTCGATGTAACTCTCGATCATCAGGCCTTTGACCAGCGTGCGGATCTCCGGCGACAGCATGCGGCTGTGCAGAACCTCCTTTGCAATACGGATTTGTTCCCTGAACTTCTTGCCGGAGTTGGAGTGGTTCGTGTCGATGATCGCGGCCGGATTCTTGATGTCCATCTTTTCGTACATCTCGTGCAGCCGGATCAGATCCTCGTAGTGGTAGTTCGTGGTCGTGTTGCCGTGTTTGCTGACGGCTCCGCGCAGAACCACGTGGGTCAGCGGATTGCCGCTGGTTGCGACCTCATATCCGCGATAGACAAAGTGGTGCGGGTGCTGGGCGGCGTATACGGAGTTGAGCATAACGGAAAAATCGCCGCTTGTCGGGTTTTTCATGCCGGATGCGACATCGAAACCGCTGACGGTCAGCCGGTGCTGCTGATCCTCCACGGAGCGCGCACCGATGGCGACGTAGGATAAGAGATCCTCGACATATCCCCAGTTTTCCGGGTACAGCATCTCATCCGCACAGGTGAGACCACTTTCCGCGATCGCGCGGATGTGCATTTTGCGCATGGCGATCAGCCCCTCGACCATATTCGGCGCTTTCTCCGGGTCCGGCTGGGAGGCGATGCCCTTATAGCCCTCGCCGGTCGTGCGCGGCTTGTTCGTGTAGACGCGCGGAATGAGGATCAAGCTGTCTTTGACATCCTCCTGAATATCGGTCAGGCGGCTGACATAGTCGCACACGGAGTCCTCGTTGTCCGCAGAGCACGGACCGATGATCAGAAGAAAGCGGTGGTCCTTCCCGGTGATCACGTCGGAGATCATGGCGTCGCGCTGTTTTTTTATGGCTGCATATTCCGGCGGGAGAGGATATTCTTTCTTGATTTGCTCCGGCGTCGGCAGTTGATGTAAAAATGTAAAGCTCATATGAATGCTCCCTTTTTCTGTAATTGTCTGAAAATCCTAACATCTCATATTAGGCCAAGACCTATCTTAACCGATAATTCCCGAAATGTCAATTAAGGCTGGATTGCTGTCTCGTCGCTGACCTTTTTGCGGCTCTCTCTTTTTATTGCGAGCATCTTTTATTGATTTAATCATTTGAACGATTATAATATATCATGGATTATTTTGTGGGAGGCAAGGAGAGATTGTGTATGAAAAGAATTCTTATCGTTGAAGACGATGACGCGATCCGTACAGGTTTGTGCCAATCGCTTTCTTCGGATACGCTGGATACGGTGGGTGTGGGAGATCTCAAGTCTGCCGGGCAGTGTTTGGATGCAGAACGGTACGATCTGCTGCTGCTCGACTGCAATCTGCCGGACGGGAACGGTATCGATTTTTGTCGGGAGCTCATGAAAAGAATGACGATGCCCGTGATCTTTCTTACAGTGCGCGATTCAGAGATTGACGAGGTGGCGGCGTTTCGTGCCGGGGCCTGCGATTATGTGAAAAAGCCGTTTTCTCTGATGGTACTTAAGGAGCGTATCGCTGCTTTGCTGGAACGCGCGGAAAAGCGAAGCGATCTGTATGTTGACCGACGGTATCGGTTCGATTTCGCGTCGCTGGATTTTTTTGTAGACGGTATGAGGGTGTATCTCGGCTCTACGGAATGTAAACTGCTCGCGGTGCTTGTGAAAAATTCGGGCAAAGTGCTCTCGCGTGCGGCACTGACAGACGCCCTTTGGGAGGGCGGAGAGGAACTGAATGAAAACGCGCTGTCCGTTACGGTCAGCCGTCTGCGCGGGCGGTTGGGCGAGAAAAGTATCAGTACCATTTACGGACTCGGATATATGTGGGCAGGTGACAGGGAATGACTTTGATTTTTACTGTGATATGGCTCTTTCTAACAGCGGCATTCTGCCTTGTGAACAGCCTTTATGTGGGCAGTGTCTGGCCGACTGTTTGTTATGCGGTGCTTACAGGCATTCTCGCCGTGTGCTTTGCGCTGTATGAGAGAATGCGGAGACGAAAGCTGCTGAACGATATGCAGAGGGCACTTGAGGACAGAGATAATTTTGCGGTTGAGGAGAGCGAAATCGCACCGCTTGCACGGCAGCTTAAGCTTAAGCGCAGTGAGGAGGAAACGCGGGACAGGCGTGTAACGGAGAGCTACCGTAATCTGGCCGCGCTGGTTTCGGATATTGCTCACCAATGCAAGACACCGTTGACGGCTGCTGCGATGTATGCCGAAATGCTGCCGCCGTCTGCGGAAGCTGAGGCGATAGGCAAACAGACGGGGAAACTGCAGTTTCTTCTCGACGCATTAGTGAAGCTCTCCCGGTGTGAGGGAGGGCTGATTGAGGAGAACGTGCATCCGGTTATTGAATCGGTGGAGACGTTGACAGCACAAGCGCTGTCAGCCGTCGTACCCGCAGCGGAGAGGAAAAGCATTATGTTTTCCGTGGAAATCCCCGAGGGACTGACTGCTTTGTTTGATCTGCGCTGGACTGCTGAGGCGGTGGGAACAATTCTTGACAACGGCGTGAAATACGCGCCGGAAAACTCGAAAATCACGGTTGAGGCGCAGCGGTATGAGACATATGCCCGGCTGGATATTCTTGACGAAGGCCCCGGCATACCGGAGGAAGAACTGTCGGAAATCTGGAAACGCTTTTACCGTGGAAAAAACAATCGGAATGCCTCCGGCGTCGGAATCGGGCTCACACTTTGCCGCATGATCGTGCAGGCGCAGGGAGGACGGGTGCTCTGTCAGAACCGCGAGGGAACGGGCTGCAGGTTCAGCATTTTCCTGCCCATGGAGTAAAGAACATTTCAAAACTGAAAGATTTCGTTACGGTTCAGAAAGATTCGTTTGATATGATATAGCAAACATAAGAAATCAATTTTGCAGCAGACAGGAGGAGTACCAATCATGCTCATACAAGCGAACCAACTGACAAAGGTGTACGGAAAAGGAGAAAATGCGCTGTGCGCACTGGATGGGGTAGCTCTGTCCGTGGAACGCGGCGCATTTGTTTCTGTGGTCGGTTCCAGCGGCAGCGGCAAGAGTACGCTGCTGCATCTATTGGGCGGCATTGACAGGCCGACTGAAGGAACTGTGATGATTGACGGCACGAATCTCTATTCATTAGCACCCGACCCGCTCACGGTTTTTCGGCGTCGCTATATCGGGTTTGTATTCCAAAGCTATAACCTTATTCCCGGGCTGAACGTCTGGGAAAACATCACTCTGCCTCTGGGACTTGACAAGCTGAAAGCTGACCGTGGGGAAATAGAACATCTTCTTAGGGCGCTGGGCATTTACGAAAAGCGGTATTCCATGCCATCGCAGCTCTCCGGCGGTCA
>CAZWRT010000081.1:0-9574 GCA_964636375.1 uncultured Lachnobacterium sp.
TTCATGTCGTTTCCTCTCTTTCTTGTTCGGATGGTTCCCACAAGCTATCCACTCGTTAACCAAACACGTTCCATTCTCCCGCCCCCTCTGTTCTGAATTGCTGCGGACAATTCTTCGCTTTCAGGATCGGTTCCTGCGTGCCGCCGCCGGTTCCTCTAGCCAGAGGTCATGCATCATAGACACATAACATATGCCATCCGGCTTTGTCTGCATGCGCTTAAATCAAGATTGATTCGAAGCCTCGATCATCTCCGTCGTGTAGAGTGTGAAATCGACATCGATTGCTCGGCATCAAAATCAGCAAGCTTAGACTCAATTGATCTCAGCTTCTGCTGCACATGCAATTGTCTGGCCGCCGAAGTCTATCTTTTCAACCCCGGTATCCATGAATCTGTGGTTACTATCCTTCGTACTTTGGATCTAGCAGAACTAGTTTAACTACTCTACGGAATCCATGTTACACCATATAAAGTGCTTTTGCAAGAGCTAAATCACATTTTTTTGTAAAAAAAACAAATTTTTTTCTCAATACTTTAGACAATTTATACAAAATACGCCACACCGGACTCGAATAATCGCAGGTTTTGCTCTCCGTATATGTTCACGGCAACCGAATCTCCGCGCCGCTCGCTGTGCGCCATTTTCCCGAAAATCCTGCCGTCGGGGCTGGTAATTCCCTCGATTGCCATATAGGAACCGTTGATATTCCACTCCTCATCCATGGTAGGCTCACCCGCCTCGTTGACGTACTGTGTCGCAACCTGGCCGTTCGCAAAAAGCTCATCCAGCCACGATTTCGGCGCCACAAAGCGGCCCTCTCCGTGGGATGCCGGATTGCAGTAAATTTCGCCAATTTTCGCCTTTTGCAGCCACGGCGACTTGTTTGAGACCACTTTTGTGTAGACCATCCGGCTGATGTGGCGGCCGATTGTGTTGTAGGTTAAAGTAGGCGAATTTTCGTCCTGCATCCGGATTTCGCCGCAGGGCACGAGCCCCAGCTTAATCAGTGCCTGGAAACCGTTGCAGATGCCCAGCGCAAGGCCGTCCCGCTCGTTCAAAAGCCGCTGCACCGCCTCGGTCATCTTCGCGTTGCGGAAGGCGGTTGCGAAGAATTTCGCCGACCCCTCCGGCTCATCTCCGGCGGAAAATCCGCCCGGAAACATGATGATCTGGGACTGATCGATCGCTTTTGAGAACACCTCTACGGAATCGCGGATTTCTGCGGCGCTCAGGTTTCTAAACACCTTGACAATTACGTCCGCGCCCGCCTGCTCAAAGGCTTTCGCGCTGTCGTACTCGCAGTTTGTTCCCGGAAATACCGGAATGAAAACAGTGGGTTTCGCGACACGGTTTTTACATATATAGATTGTTTTCGCTTCGTAAATTCCGCATTTTTCGAGCTTTCCGCCGTCCGTTCCCTTTGCGCCCGCGCTGCGCGTCGCAAAGACTCTCTCTAAAGTTCCGGTCCACGCTTCGAGCGCATCCGACATCGAAAGGCTTGCGCCCATAAATTGGAAGCAGCTCGTTTCATTAACCGTGCCGACTGTCTGATACGCGCCTGACAGCCCTGCCCGATCCATAATTTCGCATATAATAGGTAAACATTCCTCCGGCACCTCCGCGACGATGTTTCCAAAGCCCGAACCGAACAAAACTGCCTCTGTTACTGTATTGTCAACCGTTACACCAAAATGGTTGCCAAATCCCATTTTGCTGATTGCAGCCGCCAGACCCTTGCCGTCGAGTGCATATGCGGAGATAATTGCCCGCTTCTGAATCGCGAGGTGAACGGCTTCATAGAGCTTCATAACCTGTTCATAGACCGGCAGATCGTACTGATTTTTTTCTATGGTAAAAAGCACCAGCTTACTGCCCGCTTTTTTCAGCTCCGGCGTGATGACGTCGCAAGCTCTCGCCACATCCACGGCGAAGGATACCAGCGTAGGCGGCACATCGATCTCATTGAACGTGCCGGACATGGAATCTTTTCCGCCGATCGAGGGCAGCCCAAAACCGATCTGCGCGTCGTATGCACCGAGTAACGCCGCAAAGGGCTGGCTCCATCGTCTCGGCTCTTCGTCCATCCTGCGGAAATATTCCTGAAAGGTAAACCTCACCTTCCTGTAGTCGCCGCCCGCCGTGACAATGCGCGACAAGGACTCAAGGACTGCATAGACCGCACCGTGATAAGGGCTCCACGAGGATAAATTCGGATCAAATCCATAGGACATCATTGTTACTGTGTCCGATTTTCCGTTCATGACCGGGAGCTTTGCAACCATGCTCTGCGTCTCAGTGAGCTGGTAGCGCCCGCCGTATGGCATAAACACACTGCCCGCACCGATCGAGCCGTCGAACATCTCCACCAGTCCCTTCTGGGAGCAGACATTCAGATCTGCCAGCATCGCAAGCCACGCACCGCGGTAATCTTTTCGCTCTACCGCCTCTGCCACTTTCGGAATCTCTATTTTATGGAAGAAATTGGTTTTCTCGTCCGGCATTTCCACCGTGACTTCCGCCTCCTGATGCGCGCCGTTCGTGTCCAGAAACGCGCGGGAGAGGTTCACGATCTCCTTGCCGCGCCATACCAGCACCAGCCTGGGCTCCTCGGTGACCACTGCAACCTCGGTCGCCTCGAGATTCTCCTCGCCGGCGTATTTTAAGAATTGCTCGACATCCTGCGGGGCTACAACCACCGCCATGCGCTCCTGCGACTCGGAAATCGCGATCTCCGTGCCGTCGAGTCCCGCATATTTTTTGGGGACCTTATCCAATTCCACGCGCAGGCCGTCCGCCAGCTCTCCGATCGCCACGGACACTCCGCCCGCACCGAAATCATTGCATTTTTTGATGATATGGCTGACCTCCTCGCGGCGGAACAGGCGCTGCAGCTTACGCTCGGTGGGTGCATTTCCTTTCTGCACTTCCGCCCCGCAGACCGCGGTGGATTCGGTGTTGTGCGCCTTAGAGGAGCCTGTTGCTCCGCCGATTCCGTCACGGCCGGTCCGTCCTCCGAGGAGAATGATCCTGTCGCCGGGGTCGGAGGTGAGCCTCTGAACGGCGCGCCGGGGAGCAGCTCCCATAACAGCGCCGATTTCCATGCGTTTTGCGACGTAATTCGGATGGTAAACCTCTTTTACATATCCGGTTGACAATCCAATCTGGTTGCCGTATGAGCTGTAGCCTTTCGCGGCTTCACGCACCAGCTTCTTCTGCGGCAGCTTGCCCGCCATCGTCTCCTGTACATAAACGGTTGGGTCTGCCGCTCCGGTGACGCGCATCGCCTGATAGACATAGGTCCGTCCGGAAAGCGGATCACGGATCGCGCCGCCCAGACAGGTCGCCGCCCCTCCGAAGGGCTCGATCTCCGTCGGATGGTTGTGCGTCTCATTTTTAAAGTTCACAAGCCATTCTTCCTGAACAATGGTTTTGGTGCCGTCCTCCTCCGTGTACTCGACATCCACCGGCACCACGATGGAACAGGCATTGATCTCGTCGGATTCTTCCTGATCGTTCAGCTTCCCCTCCGCTTTTAACCGTTTCATCGCAACCAGCGCCAGATCCATCAGACAGACAAATTTATCCTGCCTGCCTGAATAGAGCTTTTCGCGTGTTGCCAGATAGTCCTCATAGGATTTTTTGATCGGTTCCCGGTAAAAGCCCTCGTCGAATGTCACGTTTTTGAGCTCCGTGGAAAATGTCGTGTGGCGGCAATGATCGCTCCAGTATGTATCCAGCACGCGGATCTCCGTCATGGACGGATCGCGCTTCTCGTCATTTCTGAAGTAGTTCTGAATATGGATGAAGTCCTTAAAGGTCATTGCGAGGTTTAAGGAGTCATAAAGGCTTCGCAGCTCCTCATTGGAAAATGAAGGAAATCCTTCAAAAACCACAACATCTGCAGGATTTTCAAAATTTTGAACTAGAGTTTGTGGTTTTTCCAGGCTTGTCTCCCGTGAATCGACCGGATTGATGCAATGGTTTTTGATTGCGGAAAATTCATCCTCCGTCATTTTTCCGTACACCACATAGGTGACGGCACTTCGGATGATGGGGTTCTCCTCTTCGTTTAAGAGCTTCACGCACTGCTCCGCGGAGTCCGCCCGCTGATCAAACTGCCCCGGCAGAAATTCCACGGAAAAAATCCGGATGTCGGTTTTTCCGCTCTCCTCCCCCGTCGGGAAACTCTCCTCGTACACGTTGTCCACCGGCGGCTCGGAGAATACGGTCTGTAATGCCCTACGGTAAGTCTCGTCGGACACATTCTCCACATCGTAACGAATCAGAATTCGCACCTGCTCAACTCCGATGCCCAGGTAATGCCGGATCTCATGCCCCAGCTCTTTCGCCCGGACCGCAAAATCCGGCTTTTTTTCCACATACACGCGTCGTACATTGCCCACTTTTTATATCCTCCTCTTTTTTATTGCTGTTTTTTATAAATATTCCAAAGTCACGGTCTCATCCGGCTCTGTTGTCTCGGATTCCTCCGGCTCTGTTGTCTCAGGCTCCTCCGGTTCTGTTGTCTCGGGCTCCTCCGGTTCGTCCGGTTCCATATAATGAACTCTGATTGTTTTTACCTTCGACTTATTCCCCGCCCGATCCTCCGCATACACCTTTACCTTATAAGTTCCATAGTCTCCATTGCAAAACGCATCCCAAAGTGTTCCAAGAGTGACCGTAATATACTTATCCGCCAGTTTCTCTCCGCAGTCCCTGGCCGTGACAAACTGCTTGAGATATTTTTTCATCGCTTTCGGGGAAAGGAACTCATCAATGCCGTCCGTAAAAGTAATCTTAGATACATCAATCGTGAGGGTCGGCTTCTTCGTATCCTTCACAGTAATCGTGACTGTTTTCTTAGCTGTATTCCCATCAGCGTCCGTCGCCTTGTAAGTAATCTCGTATTTTCCGATCTTGTTCAGATTGTACTTACCCGATATTTCTACCTTTAGCTTTTTACCGGAATCATCGCAGGCGCTCACGCCTGAAGTCAGCACCTTCTTTGCCGAACCTCTCTCAACGGTCATACTCTTTGCCCCCTTGATCGTCGGCGGCACCTTGGGCTTCGGCCACGGATTCCTCGCATCCGGGTCGGTCGGGTCCCAGCCGCGGTACCTGCTTGAGGTGTCAATCCTGATCGGAGTCGGCTTCCCGAGCGGTCCCGGATTGCTGCTGTCATAGATTTCAACCGTAGTTCCGGAGCTGCAGTTATCATAGATCCATTTCGCATCCGCCACGGTTAAGCGCACACAGCCGTGAGACGCCGCTGTTCCCAGCCGATTGTACGCATTATAGTTGAGCGTGCTCGGATCGGTCGTGCTGTAGAACACCGAGTGAAACAATATAGCCCCTGTAATCCGGCAACAGTACTGTCCGTATACCGGTCCCATAAGCTCATGCCAGCGATATTTAGTGCCAAGTGAAAATTTGCCAAGCGGCGTCGCATTGCGTACTCCGGTGGAGCACACCATAGCCTTAACCGGAACGGTATACTTGCCGTCTGCGTCCTGTGTATAGATGGTCACGCAGTTCTGCTGACGGTTAATCTTGATATAATAGCTCGTCTCGCCCGCCGCATAGCATGTCTGCGGCAATAACAGATTGACCAGAAGTATAACCGCAATCAAAAGCGAGATATTCCTCCTCACATCTCTCATAAAAATTCCCTCTTATAATATCAATAATGAATTATACAGTTTTTTTTACTTTGTTGCAACCTCTCTGTCCTTTATTTTCCTGTCTTCCTCCTGCCAAAAACACCTTATCCGCTCCGCGACCTCCGGCAGCCCTCCAATCATCCGCTCGCTCCACTCCCGCGGAAAAAGGGGCACGTAATCGCTGTGTAAAAAGCGCTCGTCCAACAACAGGATCACGCCCCTGTCCTCCGCCGTGCGGATCACGCGCCCTGCCGCCTGCAGCACCTTGTTCATCCCGGGGTAGCGGAAGGCGTAGTCAAACCCCTGCCCTCCCCGATTATCATAGTAATCCCTCAAAATCTCCCGCTCGCAGCTGACCTGCGGCAAGCCGGTTCCCACAATGACCGCGCCGATCAGTCGGTCGTTTTTCAGGTCAATCCCCTCGCCGAAGATTCCTCCCATCACGCAGAATGCCACCAATGTCTCCCCGCGCTCCTCCTCAAAGGCTGCAAGGAACTCCTCCCGCTCGTCCTCCTTCATGTTCGCCGTCTGGCAGAGGATGGTGAGGCTCGTTTCGCTCTCCTCCAGCTCCTCCCGCAGACAATCACACACCTCCTGCATCAGCCGGTAGGATGGGAAAAAGGCCATGTAATTACCGGTTTTTCCCTGCACGAGCGCGAGGATATAGCGCGCAATCTTTTTGTACTCCGCCGGATTTCTGCGCGTATATTTCGTGCTCACGTCTTTTCCGAACAAAAGCAGCCGCTGTGAAGGCAAAAATGTGCTCTCTGCATAAATCGCGTAATCGTCCGTCCGCGTGGAGAGCAATTTCTTATAATAGCTGACCGGGAGCAGGGTTGCGGAGAAGAACACGGCAGCCCTCGCCTTGTCCACACACGCCTGCAGATTGGACGAGGGATCTACGCAGAACAGCTTCACGGCAAACCGCCCTTCCTCAGCCTGCGCGTAAATGACGTAATGATCATCGACAAGATCATAGATGCGCAGGAAATTCCGCACGGCGAAATACAGCTCCAGCACACTGCGCCGCTCTGGAAAATCCATCGGTTTTTCCAGAAATTCCTCCATCCTCGATGCCAGCCGCAGCAGGTGAAACACCAGGGCACTGATATTTTCATACACCCGGCAAGTCTCGCACTCACGCCGCATGGCTAAAAGCTCGCGGTTACATTTTTCCAAAAGCCCCTCCGTCTCCTTGTCGTGCTCCTTCATAACACGCTTGACCGCAAGCACATCCTCCTTTACAATCTCGGCACTGTACATCTCACGGCTCCGCTCCACCAGATTGTGGGCCTCATCCACAAGAAATATGTAATCGCCCTTTATCCCCTCCGCAAAAAACCGTTTTAAATACACGTTCGGGTCGAACACGTAGTTGTAGTCGCAGAGGATATTGTCTGCCCACGACGCCACATCAAGACTGAATTCAAAGGGACAGACCTGCCACTCATCCGCCTGCGCCAATATTTCCTCCCTTGTGAAGGTGTCGGATTTCTGCAGCAGGTCAAAAACGGCATCGTTGACCCGGTCATAATGTCCCTTCGCATAGGGGCAGTCCACGGGATTGCAGTTCATCTCCTCGCAGATACACAGTTTCTCCTTTGCGGTAAGCTGAATGGTCTTGGCGATGTATCCCTTCTCTCGCAAAAGGCCAAAGGTCTCCTTTGCCACCGTCGCGGTAATGGTCTTGGCGGTCAGGTAAAAAATTCGGTCCGCAAGCCCCTCGCCCACCGCCTTGACCGCCGGAAATATGGTGGAAATTGTCTTTCCAACGCCGGTCGGCGCCTGCAAAAATAATGTCTTCCCGCGCAAAATGGAGCGGTACACATCCTCGATGAGCTGCTTTTGCCCTTCCCTGTAGGCATAGGGGAACGCGAGGCCGCGGATGCTCTCCTGCCGCTTTTTCTTCCACTGTACCTGAAAATCTGCCCATTTCTGATAGCTGCCCATCAGCATTTCAAACCAGTCCGCAAGCTCCGCGAATTCGTACTCGATGCGAAACCGCCGCGGCTCGCTCAGGGATTCGCTGTCCAGACTGCAGTATGTCATCTGTACGCCCATGCGGTCGAGTCCGTTCTGCTTTGCATAGATATACGCGTAGCACATGGCCTGCGCCTGATGCACATAGACCGGACCGTCCATCGTCTCCAGTCTGCGGCTGACACCCTTGATCTCGTCGATGTACCAGACGTTTCCCCGCAGTGCGCGCGTTCCGATCTCTTTCTCCTCAGCCTCCGCAAGCTCGAGCCTGATCTGCTCATAGGTCTCCGATGCCTCCGGCTCCCCGACATAAAAGATGCCGTCCGCCCTGCCCTCCACGGTCATCAGATAATCTCCCGCCTCTACGGTAATGGCAAGCGGAACCTCTGCCTGATAACCGCCTTCCATGCTCTTTTGAATTTTCCGGTGAAGGCGGCTGCCCTCCTGCATGGCATTTGCATTCAAACGGTCAACCCGGTTGTCAATATCTCCCTCCCGGAAGATAAATTCGACCAGATTTCGCACAGAAATATGTAGTTCGGTTGTAGTCTCCCTGTCCAGCATAAGCAATTTATCCCCAACTGATATTTATGAAAAAACCCGCTCCGAAATACGGAGCGGGACAGTCCATAAAAGAGCTAATTAATTGTATTACGCTACGGCAAATTTGGCAACCAGTTTTTCAAATCTCTCATTGGTACCGTCGTAGCACACCTCGATGTTTTTCCTCAAGCCAAGTCCAATCATGCCCAGCAGAGACTTTGCGTCAATGATGATGCGGTTATACTTAGCGTCAATCTCAAATTCGCAATCTCCGGCTGCTTTCACGAAAGCTTCAAGTTCTCTCAGGTTTGTAAACTGAATTACTGTCACTTTATCGTACATCATTCATCACCTCCTGCTTATGCTTTTGTATCAAACAATCGTTTTTCTCTGTTAATGTGCAATATATCAGAAAATTCTCCAACAGTCAAGAGCCATTTTACAGGAAAAAGCCTGAAACTCATCATACTCAAGTTTCAGGCTTTTTAGCAGGGGATGAGAGAATCGAACTCCCGCCAAAGGTTTTGGAGACCCCTATCATACCATTTGACCAATCCCCTATTTTCAAGACTTTCAAGAAATTTATTTTTCTTGAACTTGTGTAGTTTACACAAGTTTTAAGCACAAATAACATTATACATCATTTAAAGTATTTGTCAACAGTTTTATAATTTTCCATCGAATCTATATCGCCATTGAATATTCGTAACTATTATTATACAGAAATTCTGGCGCACAATCAATACTCCCATCATTCCATGTGACAACCCCATGATCTATAATAGGATTCTTAAACACTTCTTCTCTCCTTAATGGCTCAAATACTTCTCCTTGTAAAATTGTTGCATCAAACAGTCGTGTTTCACCTGTTGAAAAGGATACTAGCATAATCATATCATCTAATGCTTTTACGCTGGAAATTTTTATACTTGCAAGAGGTTCTCCGCCATATACAATGCCATTCATAATATACATTTTTCATGCCTCCTTATTTCAACGGTTCTATTTTAGAAAATGGTTTTTCTCTTACCGCATTATTCCACGCCTCAAATAATTCATCTTCATGCAATGCCATACCCCCAAAATCTTTTTCCCAGCTTATAGACTAATTATAGCTGATTTTACGACAAATTCAAGCCATATCTACCAATTATCAGGCTCCTTTCACAAAGCCTTTATTTCGGATTACCCTATATCCCATGAGTTTTTGTCTGACAAAGGTGTTTCAGCCAAAGAACAAAAAAATAAGAGCTATAAGCAGTAATATATTAGCACTTATAACTCTTGATATTATCATCGAAAAACTGTTTTTTGTACCTTCAAAACTTCATACAGATTCCATCCATCTTCTTTCCTAGATCTAGCCCTCGACCGATTAGTGACAGTCAGCT
>CAZWRT010000082.1:0-9285 GCA_964636375.1 uncultured Lachnobacterium sp.
GGCTCCTTCAAATTTACGCTGGCGAGCGCCATTACGGACGCCGAGCTGCAGGCAAAGGTCGATGCGCTTTTAAACGATATCACGTTTCAGGGCAACCGCATCGCGGAGCACATGGACATTCTCGACATGAAGCGTTACCGCGGGCTGGTGAAGGAGTTTCTGAATGAGGTAGTCTATCGGTCGCACAAGTTTTCCCGCGAGAACTTTCTGGATCGGAGGGGACGGCACCGGGTGTACGGCATCATCAGGCTCATCGACAAGAATCTGGACGATCTCGCGAGCGAACTGGTGGCGGACGAGAAGGATCATCTGTTAATACTCGCAAAAATCGGGGAGATACAGGGATTGTTGTTGGATATTTTAACATAGAAAAAATCTTGCGGTACTGCACACATCGGGAAGGGGGCATGAGATATGGCGGGATTTCGCGATATTATCGGACATGAGCAGATCATCGGACATTTGCAGAGTGCGATCGAGACGGGAAAGGTGTCCCATGTCTACATCTTAAACGGTCCGGAGTACTCCGGAAAAATGATGCTGGCGGAGGCCTTTGCGATGGCGCTGCAATGCGAGTCGGACGGGGAGCGCCCCTGTCTGCAGTGCCGCTCGTGCCGTCAGGCGGCGGATCACAACCAGCCGGACATCATCTATGTTTCCCACGAGAAGCCGAACACCATCGGCGTGGACGACATCCGCGTGCAGATCAACAATGACATTGCGATTAAGCCATACAGCAGCCGGTATAAAGTCTATATTGTGGATGAGGCGGAGAAGATGAATCCGCAGGCGCAGAACGCCCTGCTCAAAACGATCGAGGAGCCGCCGGCCTATGCGGTGATACTGCTTTTGACCACCAACGCGGACAGCTTTCTGCCCACGATTTTATCCCGGTGCATCACACTGAACCTGAAGGCTGTGAAAGCGGATGTGATCCGGCAGTATCTCATGAAGCACCATCAGGTGCCGGACTATCAGGCGGATGTGTGCGCCGCATTTTCGCAGGGCAACGTGGGCAAAGCCGTGCAGCTCGCCTCCTCCGAGGACTTCAACGAGATGAAAGCCTCTGTGATGCAGCTGGTCAAGCGGCTGGAGGACATCGATCTCTACGAGTTCGGCGGCGCGATCAAACAGATCGGCGAGTATAAGCTGGCGATCACCGATTATTTTGACCTGATTGCCATTTGGTTCCGCGATGTGCTTTACATGAAGGCGACGAACGACGTGAACGGCCTGATCTTCAAGGATGAGGTCTATGACATAAAAAGACAGGCGGCGAGACATTCCTATCAGCAGATTGAGACGATTTTAAAGGCGCTGGACACCGCGAAGACGCGGCTCAATGCAAACGTGAACTTTGACCTGACGATGGAGCTGCTGCTGATGACGATTAAGGAGAATTGACATGACAAAGATAGTTGGAATACGTTTTCAGAAGGCGGGGAAAATCTATTATTTTGACCCGCTGGACTACGATCTGGAGGTTCCGATGCACGTGATCGTGGAGACGGCGAGAGGCGTCGAGATGGGAACCGTGCTCATCGCGCCGAAGGAGGTGGAGGATAACAGTGTGGTCCAGCCGCTCAAGCCGGTTCTGCGCATTGCGACCGACGAGGACGAGAGGATTGTCGAAAACAACCGGGAGAGGGAAAAAGAGGCGTTTGCCGTGTGTAAGGAGCGAATTGCAAAGCACGGTCTGGACATGAAGCTGGTAGCGGCAGAGTATACCTTTGACAATAATAAGCTGCTGTTTTATTTTACCGCAGACGGGCGTGTGGACTTCCGCGAGCTGGTGAAGGATCTGGCGTCGGTGTTCCGCACGCGCATTGAGCTTCGCCAGATCGGCGTCCGCGACGAGACAAAAATGCTGGGAGGAATCGGCATTTGCGGGCGTGAGCTGTGCTGCAAGTCCTACATGGCGGACTTTATCCCCGTCTCGATCAAGATGGCCAAGGAACAGAATCTGTCGCTGAACCCGACGAAAATCTCCGGGACCTGCGGGCGGTTGATGTGCTGCCTGAAAAATGAGCAGGACACATACGAATATCTGAACAGCCGTCTTCCGTCCGTCAAGGACACCGTGACGACCCCAAGCGGCATGAAAGGCGAGGTCTCTTCCGTCAACGTGCTGCGTCAGCTCGTCAAGGTAATTGTGGACACCGGCGATGAGAAAGAATTGCAGGAGTATCATGTGGACGACCTTCGCTTTACTCCGCGCCGCCGGAAGGACGTAAAGCTCACGGAGGAAGAGCTGAAGGAGCTCAAAGAGCTGGAGAGCATCGACGACAGCGGCGAGACGCTGGAGGGCGAGCAGGCGGCGAAGCCGAACCGACGTGACAATAACCGCCGTCATTACAACAAAAACCGCCGGAACTATGAAAACAGAGAGCATGGAAACCGCCACGACGGAGAAGAGCATGGAGAATCAAGCGGAAGTAACGATTCACAGTCATGAGCGGCTGGACGAGCTGCAGCGGAACGGATACGCGATTATCCAGAATCCTGAGCGTTTTTGTTTCGGGATGGACGCGGTCCTGCTGTCTGGCTTCGCGCGGGTGAAACCCGGAGAAAAGGTCATTGATCTTGGCACGGGGACGGGCATCATCCCGATCCTTCTGGAGGCCAAAACCGAAGGGGAACATTTCACCGGGTTGGAAATCCAGCCGGAGAGCGCGGACATGGCGGCGCGCAGCGTAGCATACAACCGCCTGCAGGACAAGATCGACATTGTAGTCGGAGATATCAAAGAGGCCTCAAAGCTTTTTGGAGCCTCTTCTTTTGATGTGGTCACGACCAACCCGCCTTACATGAGCCACCGACACGGCCTCATCTCCGACACCGATGCCAAGGCCATCGCGCGCCATGAAATCCTCTGTGATCTCGATGATATCCTGCGGGAGAGCGCAAAGCTCCTGCCGCCTGGCGGCCGTTTTTACATGGTGCACCGCCCCTTCCGTTTGGCGGAGATCCTAAACAAAATGATCGGATGGCACATCGAGCCGAAACGGATGCAGCTGGTCTATCCCTTTGTGGACAAGGAGCCGAACATGGTGCTGATTGAGGGTCTGCGCGGCGGAAAATCCGGGCTCATTGCGGAGCGGCCGTTGATCGTCTACAAGTCGCCCGGCGTCTATACCGACGAGATCTACGACATCTACGGATACTGATTTTTTGGCTTTTGGATTTTTTTAGAAATAGTTTATCCGGATGTCATACAATGTTCACATTTTATTGTTATGATAAAACCATCAAAGGGGCTGTTGCGTTTCTGTATTGGGGGGTGTGGTCAGCTCCGACTAAAAACAACCGCAGAGGCGGATAAATATAAGGGCTGTGAAGATGAGCGATCATCCTTCACAGCTTTTTTGTGTGCTTTTCCGATACACGACGGAGACCGCCTATAAGGAAAAAGTTAAGTTTTTTGCATAAAAAGGGTTAATTTTGCCATTTCTCAAAAATAGTTGACAATAATGATAACAGTAGTTATCATTACTAATGTAATGTTATGAGATTGCTGTTTACAGAATGTTATGTAATCAAGCAGAGTCGTATTTTACTTTGAGACAGATCGAAGACTATTGGGTGTAATTTGTCTTACCATAGTGAGAAATGAGATCGATAAGATGTTCTTTATTACAATTCGCCTCAATGTACTTTGTAGTGTAATTTCTAACAAGTTGTTTTACCGCAGGGGCAGAGGTCTAAAATGTTTTTTACGATTTGCGTCGTCGATATGGGAATCGGAATGGAGGCTATTATGAAGAAAATTAATGTTCTGGTACTTATTGTTGTTTTAGTGCTTGGTATGGCAACAGATGTTTCAGCTGCCACTAAAGGAACAAACTCATATAATTCTGAATATATTACAATTGATGAATGTATGCGTGCCGGATCAAAGTGGATTGCCGCAAATTATTCTGAAAATACGACCATTTCAGGTGTAATCCCAATTAATGATCTGGACGGGACATTGAATGGTTATTGTATTAACTTCTCTACCGACGGGAAAGCGGCAGGGTATCTGGTAATTAATGCTCTCAGATATAGTGATTCCTATATAAGAGAATTTGCGTTTGATGGAAACGGAATTTATGATCAATTAGTCATAAATAGCCCGGAAAAAGGAAAAACTGAACATGTTCTCTACATGACTAATCCGTTTGAGTATGCGATTAAATATCAAAACGGAAATGGAGTGCGATATTACAATAGCGATACCTCTGTTTTGTCCGAACAGGATGAAATTTCAGCGTTTGAAGGAGTTCCTTTTGATAACGATGTTTATTTGCCTGCCGCAAGAACCATGGACAGTGGTAGACAGGAATATTATACGGCCTTTTTTGATAGTTCGGATTTGACAAGTTATACATCAAATAATAATAAAACTATTACAGGGGCATTATCATTTACACCATATAGAATGAGTGATTTGTGCACTGGAAAAAATAAAGGTAATTGCGGGCCTACAGCTGTCACCAATATTTGTGTATATTATCGAAGTCGTGGAAAAACAAATATTTTTAAAAATAACAGTTTATCGGATACATACGACGCAATAGTTACAGCGGTTGGTTTTGACATTAACGGAGAGGAAGGGATTTATTATACTGATGCGAAAGGGGGATTAGTAACATATGTTGAAAGTCGTTCTTACAACATTACGTTGGATTCGTATTTGCTTAATAGATGGTCAAGTTTTAAGAGTGATTTTGATGCCAATAGACCCAATCTCATTAGTGTAGAGGGGTATAAACTGAAAAACGGCTCGTGGGAGAAGGCTGGGCATTTGGTTGTTGGCGTGGGATATCGAATTATGAATGATGGAGAGTGTTACGTGCGTGTGTATGATGGGTGGAATGCGACCAGTCGTTTCTTACATTATGGCGATGACGCATTGACATCTTTTAGAGGGACAGCTGTTGATGTGTTATAAGGGGGGTGTTATGGGGAAAAAGAATTTTTTCTATCTTTCTTTATTTGGAGGGATCGTCTTTGTTTGTTTGATTGCTCTGACAGTTGTGGTTTTTATACAACAGAATAAAGAAGAAGAGGTGCTATCGGCGGATGAGGTGGGGATTACCAAGATTCTCAATGAAAAAATCGTTTCTGTGGAATTTAACCACATTGATCCAAACTTTATTGGCAACTGCGAGGACGTTTCCATGATTAATCCCCTTCTGGATATCGCAATAAACGCCGATTATCAGCCGGTAAAAAAGCCGCGCAGAAATATATGGAGCTGGTTTATGGAAATGCATATAGAAACCGCTGAACATGAATATTATATGGGTTATGACAGCGGTGCATTTCATTTTACAGTCGATGGGGACAGTAAATACTATGAATGCAGCGAAAAGGATATTTTTTTAAATCAATTTGACGAGATTCTGGACCAATGGGCATTGACCGGACAAAAAAAGTATTTGTGATCATTTAAATAGAAACTGTGAAAAATGAGCAGTCATTTTTCACAGTTTTTTAATAGGAAATTCCTATTTGCCATTTATTCGAACATTGTCAAGTCAATTGCCTCTGCCATTACTTTATATCCTTCGTATGGATGGAGGCCGTCTAACGGAGCATATTCCGGTAAAATGTTTTTTGGATTTGCAGGGTCCGCCACAGCGCTTTCAAAATCAATAATACCGTCCATATGCGAATCGGGGCTGCGCATCCAGGCGTTAATTTTCGTTCTGACCTCCTCGGCGGCTTCCGTATAAGCCCAGCTTGTTCCAAAGGGAAGTATTGGCGCTCCATATATTTTAATTCCGTTTTCATGACACAGACTGACCATCCTCTGATATTCAGGAATCAACTGATCATATTTACCGGTATCCGTAAGTGAAAGGAGATCGTTGATGCCGAATAGAAGAATACAGTATTTTACCCCGTCGTGTCCGAGAAGATCCCTTATAAACCGGTCTTTTCCTGCATCCGTAGGCCATGAACCCAAGATGGAATTCGTGCCAATGCCCTCATTGATTACAGAAATCTGTTTTGTGCCTTTATTAGCCTGAAGCCTCTCTGCAAAAAAATCCACCCATCGTGTGTAAGAATTCGGCTTTTTCCCCGGTACCGCCGCGTCTGTTCCGAAACCGTCGGTGATAGAATCTCCGAAGCATACGACGGCCTTGCTTCCTGCCGGCGACATAAGTGAAGCGTCTGCCAGAAAGTACCATGACGTCGTCGTTGCAGGCGATGAAAGCGTTTCGGTGGAAACCTCGTTTCCCGATACCTGATAGGTGGTGGCCCTTGCTCCCCTGTGTCCTGTCATCTCGTCTATGGCTGTCGGCGCAGCACCAAAATACATGGTTATTGCAATATGATCGAAAGCCTCAACGCTAAAATCGACCGAATCCGTTTCTATCATCTCACCTGCGGGAATAACGATTTCTTCTGAACCAAATGCCCTCACTATGGTATCCGTTGTTGTATCTATGGCAGATTTATCTGCCTCTATCTGCCTGGCTAAATGCATGGAGCGGATTACAACATCGCTTTTACCATACTGGTTAGAAAGCCTCAGCTTTATTTCAGTCCCTGGAGTGGTCACCCGGATCATCTGACGAATTGTTGTGTTTTCAAGGGGCTGGGGCATGCCCTCCGGAGTGGCGACGAAATTTTCCACCGCCGTTCCCCATGTCGTAACCCATGACATGGGCGTTTCGGAAATCTGTTCTTTTGCACTCATCTCTTCGATTTTATTCATAGCTTAACCTCTCCTCTAAATAAATAGCTTTATTCAAATTACTGTATGATCCAACAGAAAATCAATCGGGCCGAATAATCATCTATTATACCCGCACTGTAAAGAGAATGCAAGTTGATCTGTTGATAAACTACAGTCGAGGTTTAAAAGGTCAACTGCACAGAATATTACATATTGATCGGATAATCACCGTATCCCGTACAGCAAAAAAATTTATTTAATGAGTCTCTTTGCATTTCAATTGTCGCTATGATAATGCACAAACAGGTATGATACTTGCTGTTGATATCATAAGTGTATCCCAATGACTCATGCTTGGATTTTTTTTCGACAACAATATCGGATTTAATTAGCTTATCAAGTGCCTGGCGCAACGTGTCGTCATTAAGCTCTGATTTTTCTTTTAATTCTTCAAAACTGATATCGCTCCTCGCAATGATTGCCATGCAAACGATAAAATTGTCTTTTTCAGATAACACCGGAAGGATAGTTTCTGCAAATTCGGCAGTTTCTCTATTAATATTTTCAAAGTAAGAACGGGTAAGAATTGCTCCATACCCTTTCCCTGACAGCAACGATAAGCCGTTTTCGTCCGAAATGTGTGCAGGTTCATCGAAAATTTGTAAGCTTTCGTTTGTTAAGTTCCCTTGGCTGATACCATGATGTGCAGATCCAAAAACAGCAAATGCATCTTCATAAGATTCTCTGCTCATTTGAGAATGTGCGGCTACCTTTTTAAAGACTTTTTCGTATATTTCATCGCGTGAAACATCCTGTCCATAAAAAAGATGGTCAATGCTTACGTTGAAATAGTCAGCAATAAGCGGTAATGTCTGCGTATCGGGCTGCGAGATTTCCGTCTCCCATTTCGAAACCGCCTGCGGCGAAATACTCAGGGCAGTGGCCAATTGTTCTTGAGAGATACCTTTTTTCTTTCGCAAGTCTGCAATATTTTTTGATAAATTAACATTTTTCATGTTGAAATTCTCCCTTCTCATGCTTTTTGGCTTTACCTGCAGCTGACAGGTGACTTCCGGAAGTTTGTAATTGAATTATAATTGTCAAAGACAGCAATGTAAATCACTTATCCTGCTAGCGGCTCAACCAACGGTTGTTAGTTCTTTGGCGAATCAACCGACGGTTGTTTTTGGTCTGTGTGTCAATTCTCTTTATGCGTACCACTCCCTCTGTGATTCATACATTCTGGCATAATATCCATCTCTTTTTGCCAGCAGGGACTGGTGCGTGCCATCTTCCACAATGGTTCCGTGGGCCGTTACCAGTATGCGGTCGGCATTCTTCGCAAACCCCAGCCGGTGGGAAATAAAAATGACCAGCTTATCCTCTGACAGGTCAAAAATGGTCTTGTACATGTCAATCTCTGCCAGCGGGTCCAGGTAAGCGGTGGGCTCATCCAATATCCACACATTCGCCTCCGGTTTTGCTAAAAGTCTGCCGATAGCCAGGCGCTGCCACTGACCCTTTGAAAGCTCCACGCCCTCTTCCAGCTGTCCCAGCTTCGTATAAATTCCATCGGGTTTTGATACGATAAAATCATACAGATCCACTTTTTTCAAAATATCGAAAATCGTTTTTTCGTCAAGCTCTTTCCCGCCGCATCCCGCTTCAATATTTTCTTTCACTGTCATCTGATACTGCCCGAAGTCCTGCATAACGGACGTGAAGGTAAAGCCGTTTTGCTCACAGGTTCCCTCATACTGACTCAAAAGCCCCAGAAGCACAGAGATCAACGTGGTCTTGCCGCTGCCGTTTTCTCCCACAAGGGCGATTTTCTCTCCTTTATGCAGGGTTAAATCCACTTTGCGCAGCGCGTAGTCCTGGGACTGAAGGTAGCGGTAGCGCAGATTTTTAAAGGCTATTTTGTCTGAGATTTCCGCAGGCACATCCTCCGTGGGCTCCTCCCCACGCATTTCCAGTACATCATAATAGGCCTCCAGTACCCTGATATACCAGTCTTCCCGCATGATAAACATTGCAAAGGATTTGATGGTGTCGAACAGGCGGGTCAACAGCGCGATTACCATCGTAAAGTACCCGATTTCATATGTTCCTGAAGCCACACCGTTTCCCACTATGACAGCCGTGATAAAGAAGGCAATCAGGAACAGGAAGGAAGTAGTAAGGTCTGTGGAAATGGAAAGCAGGTTTAGTTTCAGGTAATTTTTCCGTTCCCTTTTGGTGAAATACTGAAATTTTTCCGCAAAATAAGGAAAAGTCCTGCCGGTCTGGATATTCTGGTGGTTCACTCTGTTGGTGAAAACATTCATAAAATAGCTTTTTCTGCGCGACTCCGGGGAAACATGGCTTGACCAGTAATCCAGCTGTCTGTCCGTGACGCCGGCGGCCACAACGGAGCAGACGGCTACCGATAAAAACAGCAGACCTGCGAACCACAGGCTGACGCGGGACAGCATCCATCCGTAAACGATAAGCATCAGCACAATATTGACCAGCTCGGTCACTCCGTAAACAGCACTGGCGTACTGATCGCCGGCCAGTCTGGCCAGGTTGATTTTTTCGTAAAAAGCATTGGATTCATAGTATTCATAGCGGAT
>CAZWRT010000083.1:0-8782 GCA_964636375.1 uncultured Lachnobacterium sp.
CGTTCCTGCTTGATTTTAGGACTTAAATTACTGCGAAGCACCTCAACAATCTCTATTTTGTAGTCAGGATGCTGTATCGTTTCGATTACTCCGTTTGAAACATTGTCTTTTACATTCATTGCCTTTTCCTCCTTTACTCGTTGGTCTTGCATATCACAAGCCATAGATAAACAGGCGGGCGCATAAATGTAATCGGGCAAAAAGGCATAAAAATACCATTGCCGCTCATAAACCTAAGGATTCTGCGCTCGACCTATCGATGCAGTATAGTTTTAGAATCAGACAATGGTTTTTCTATATATGCACAACGAGCTGCTACAGATTACGGACATGACTGCAGCAATACATATTATGACTATATACGAAAACCTTGTCCGTACTTCGACTACTACTGTCGTCCATAATCTCACCTCGTTTCTATAATATTTGCAAGCATTCCACATAAAAGAAATTGAAATGTTTTTTATATTATAACAAAAATATGCGATAAGTCAATGTATAGGACAAATAATGTACTTGACGTTCGGACACCGGAAACGTATGATTTATTAGTAGAACTTTGCGGATTTGTAAGGAGGGAGCCGATGGCAGCGCTGGGGAATCCTAAGAATACAATAGAGATACTGCAGAAATATCAGTTTCATTTTCAGAAACAGTACGGGCAGAATTTTCTGATCGATACATACATTTTAGAGGAGATCGTTCGCGCGGCGAATGTCACGGCGGAGGATTTTGTGCTGGAAATCGGACCGGGGATTGGCACCATGACTCAGTATCTGTGCGAGGCGGCGGGAAAGGTGGCGGCGGTGGAGATTGACCGGAAGCTGATCCCGATCCTGGAGGATACACTGTCCGCGTACAACAATGTGGAGGTGGTCAACGCAGATATCCTGAAGACGGATGTCTGTGAATTGATCCGTGAACACGGCGGCGGAAGGCCCACCAAGGTGGTGGCGAACCTGCCCTACTACATTACTACGCCGATCATCATGGGCCTGTTTGAGAGCCATGCTCCCATCGACAGCATCACGATTATGGTGCAGAAAGAGGTTGCGGACCGCATGCAGGTTGGGCCGGGGACCAAGGATTACGGTGCCCTGTCTCTTGCAGTGCAATATTACGCGAAGCCGGAGCTCATGCTGACTGTCCCGCCGAGCTGTTTTATGCCACAGCCCAAGGTGGGCAGCGCGGTGATCCGTCTCGTCCGCCATGACCGGCCGCCGGTGTCGGTAAAAAGCGAGAAGCTGCTCTTTCAGGTGATCCGGGCCTCCTTTAACCAGCGCAGAAAAACTCTGGTGAACGGGCTGGCGAACTTTGGCGCATTCGCCCTCTCCAAGGAGGAGCTGGCGCAGTGCGTGGAAACGTTGGGACTGTCCGCAAATATCCGGGGGGAGGCGCTGACGCTTGAGCAGTTCGCCGAGCTATCCAATGTGATCGTTGAGCATGGGACAGCCTATAAAGATTTTGCAAAAAAGGACGATTTGCAGATGAGATGATCTTGTGTTTTCTTAAGTACCTATGTTATAATAATCTTAACTATCTATTCATTTGAGTACATTTGCTGAAAGGAGGATGCGTCAATGACAATCGGAATTGGTTATGATCCGTACAGCAGTTATCAATCCTATACGGACAATGGCGCTTATTCAAATAGAGGTGCTGTTCGCCCGGAGGACGCCGGGAAAATGCGTCTGCCCGGGCAGGAGGACGCCGAAAAAACTCCTGCCGAGAAGGCTGATCCTGAGGAGCAGAAGAAGACAGGACGGAAGTCTTCCCCTGCGGACTGCGAGACATGCAAGACCCGCAAATATCAGGACGGCTCAGACGAGGCGAATGTGTCCTTTAAGTCCGCTTCGCATATTTCCCCCGAGGCGGCGGGAGCCGCTGTGCGTGCGCACGAGAATGAGCATGTCAACAACGCTTATAATAAAGCGGCCAAGGACAACGGAGAGGTACTCTCAGCAACTGTGTCCATCCACACAGCGATCTGCCCGGAGTGCGGGAGGAGTTATATCTCCGGCGGTACGACGAATACGATGATCAAGTATAAGAACGAAGAGAATCCTTATCAGAAGGAATTGAAGGCGGCGGATGCAACGAGGCTTAGGGGCGCACATCTGGATCTGAGCGCGTAAAAAGTGGCTGTGAAAGTAATGAGATGAAAATCTCCTTAATTTCACAGCCTTTGTTTATCTTATTTCCGTCCCTTGAGAACAGAGGAGAGCGGTTTGTAGAGCGGCAGTGCGAGCAGCACGCACAGCATTCCCTTCAGGAAGGTGAACGGCATGTTGAAACCGATCAGGCAGGGAAGTATGCTGGTGATTTCCGCGGAGGGGGCAACGGTTTGCAGGATTGCATTGTAGGATTCGATGATGGTTTCCTTAGGCATGAAATTATAGTATATCGGGTAGACGAAAAAGTAGTTGGACACAACGCTGCCGGCCGCCATCAGAAATGCTCCGGAGACGGCGCCGAGGATTGCACGCTTTTTCGTCTTTTTAAAGCGGTAGATCAGTCCTGCGGGGAGTACGAACATGATGCCCAGAATAAAGTTGGACAGTTCGCCTACACCGGCGGTGCCAGTAGAAAGCAGCTGCAGGAGATTTTTGATCAGACATACCAGCACTCCGCAGACGGGACCCATGGCAAAGCTGCCGATCAGCGCGGGAAGATCCGAGGCGTCCAGCTTGATAAAGGTGGGCATAAACGGCACCGAACACTTTATGAATGTCAGGACGAAGGCGGTCGCGGAAAGCATTGCGGTCGCGGTAATGTAGCGCACACTCCATGCGGTATTCCCTCTGGTTTTGATGAGTGACGGTGCATCTGTTGTTTTGGTTTCATTGCTCATAGTTGTTTTCCTCCTTTTACATCTCGTAGGAATTCTCCCAGATATTGAAATAAACCCCGTTCAGCAAAGCTGATCGGGATTTTTCATTTATTCTTTGATAGGTGTTCTGTGCTTTAGCAGGGCTTGCCGCGGCGCACAGACACATACCTATTCTATCTTCTCTCATCCAGACTGTACTGTCGGTTCCGGAATCACACCGGATCCTGCCATGCAAATGTTCCGGCAGAACATTTGCATGGCTCACGGACTTCTTCCCTTGCGGGAAGTCACCGTCGGTCGGGAATTTGCATCTCGTGATGCATCACCCTGCCCCGAAGAACTCCTATTCAATTATGATTACCTTTCTATATATATGCACGAGTGCGAAATCTGTCAACCGGTAACGCAGATTTTGGCGGGACTGTATACGCTTATTTTCGCATGAAATTTTTAAGCCCTGACAAATCCAGGCCCTTCTCTTTCTTCGGACCTTTGTTTCGCTCGCCGCCTTTGCCGCCGTTTTTCGGGCGTCCGTTGCCCGCAGGCTTTTTGACCTGATTCGTGCCGGTTTTCATGGTGAGCTGGATGCGCTCCTTTTTTAGATCCACGGAGAGTACCTTCACCTCCACGATGTCTCCCACGCTCACCGCCTCCAGGGGATGCTTGATAAAGTGGTCGCAAATCTCGGAGATGTGCACCAGTCCGTCCTGATGGACGCCGATATCCACAAAGGCGCCGAAATCAATAACATTTCTCACAGTACCCTTCAAAATCATTCCGGGTGTCAGGTCTTTCAGCTCCAGCACATCGCTTCGCAAAATCGGCTTCGGCATGTCCTCTCTGGGATCTCTGGCCGGTTTTTCCAATTCTTTAACGATGTCCTGAAGGGTCAGCTCGCCCACATCCAGCTCCTCGGCCAGCTTTTTGTAATCGCTGATCTTCTTCGAGATGCCGACTACCTTGCGGCTTGCCACATCCTCCATGGTGTAGCCCAGCTTCGCAAGCAGCGCTTCCGTCGCCTTGTAGGACTCCGGGTGTACGCCGGTTGCGTCCAGCGGATTTTTGCCGCCCTGTATGCGCATGAAACCTGCACTCTGCTCGTAGGCCTTGGGGCCGAGCTTGGCAACCTTCAACAGCTGGGAGCGGGAGGTAAATCTGCCGTTCTCCTCCCGGTAGACCACGATGTTCTTTGCGATCACTTTGCTGATGCCGGAAATGTATTCCAGAAGGGAGGCAGAGGCGGTATTGAGGTCAACGCCCACGCGGTTCACGCAGTCCTCCACCACGCCGCCCAGGGCATCGCTCAGTTTTTTCTGGTTCATATCGTGCTGGTACTGGCCGACACCGATGGATTTCGGGTCGATCTTCACCAGCTCCGCCAGCGGGTCCTGCAGGCGGCGGGCCATGGAGGCGGCGCTTCTCTGTCCTACGTCAAAATTCGGAAATTCCTCTGTCGCCAGCTTGCTGGCGGAGTACACAGAGGCTCCCGCCTCGTTGACAATCACATACTGCACCGGAACCGGGATCTCCTTCAGAAGATCTACAATGATCTGCTCAGACTCCCGGGAGGCGGTTCCGTTGCCGAGGGAGATCAGAGAGATGTGGTACTTGGCGATCAGCTTTTTGACGACGGCCTTGGATTCCTCCACCTTGTTCTGCGGGGCGGTGGGATAGATCACTGTGGTATCCAGCACCTTTCCTGTTGCGTCCACTACCGCCAGCTTGCAGCCGGTGCGGAAGGCGGGGTCCCAGCCCAGCACCACCTGCCCGGCGATGGGCGGCTGCATGAGGAGCTGTTCCAGGTTTTTGCCAAATACTTTGATTGCGCCGTCCTCCGCTTTCTCCGTCAGGTCGTTTCGGATCTCGCGCTCGATCGCCGGGGCAATCAGGCGCTCGTAGGCGTCCGCGATGGTCTCGCGGAGCACACCGGCGGTTTCGGCCTCCGGAGCTGTGATCAATTGCTTTTCCAGATAGCGCAGGATGTCCTCCTCCGGGGAGCTCAGCTTGACCGTGAGGAGCTTTTCCTTTTCACCGCGGTTGACAGCCAGTGTGCGGTGTCCTGCCATCTTGGGCAGTGCCTCATCAAAGTCATAGTACATCTCGTAGACGGATTCTGTCTCGGGATCCTTTGCCGTGGAGAGAATGCGTCCGTTCGTCATGGTCATCTCGCGGATGCGGGTGCGGTAATCGGCGGTGTCGGAAATGGCCTCAGCGAGAATGTCCTTTGCTCCCGCAAGCGCGTCCTCTGCGGAATTGACCTCCTTCTCGGGATCGACAAATTTTGCGGCCTCCTCCATAAGCGGGGCAGTGAGAGCCTGCTGTTTGATGAGCTCCGCCAGCGGCTCCAGTCCCTTTTCCCTGGCAATGGTCGCGCGGGTGCGGCGCTTCGGCCTGTAGGGGCGGTAAATGTCCTCGAGTGCCACCTGTGTCTGGGCGGCGAGAATCTGTGCTTTCAGCTCCTCCGTGAGCTTGCCCTGCTCCTCGATGGACGCCAGAACCGTCTCTTTGCGCTCCTCAAGGTTGCGCAGGTAGGTCAGGCGGTCAAAAAGCTCCCGGAGAACCTCGTCGTTTAACGCTCCGGTGGCCTCCTTGCGGTATCGCGCGATGAAGGGAATGGTGCAGCCCTCGTCGATCAGCCCGACGGCGGCGTCTACCTGCCCTTTTTTCACACCGAGTTCTTCCGCGATCTGTGCATTGATATCCATAACAAAATATCCTTTCTCTGTAAAATGTCCTTTCACTATTATAGCGTAAGTGATAAAATAAAATCAATCTTCATTTATCCGGAGGGCATGAATTATGTACAGCGAATATTACAACCAATACGAGAAACCCCGGGAGGATATGCGCTCCCAGCCGATGGAGTACGCATCCCTGATCCTGGGCATCGTGGCGCTTGTGGGCTGCACCTGCATTTATCTCTCGCTGCCCTGTGGGGCAATTGCGATTATTCTGGCGACTCTTTCCCGCGGCGGGGAGATGGCCTATGGGTCAAAAGCGCAGGCGGGCCTGATGCTCGGCATTTTTGCGCTGGTGTTCACGGTTCTGCTCTACGGAGTCAGCTTTGCGGCCCTTCTCTACGAGTATGGCAGTATTGAGGGAATCTTGGACGCGTACTCTGAGATGGCAGGGAAGGATTACAATGAGCTGCTGAAGGAACTGTATCAGTCCCGTTAATCCATGAGTGCAACGCCGCCGATGAGCAGAATCAGATTTTTGGCGACCCAGTTGACCAGGACGACCGCCAGCGCAATCCACAGGTAGACATCGCGGTAGTGCATCCCGATCCGCAGCTTTCCCCGTGAGAGGCGCTCGATGGTCTGGGAGAACAGAAACCAGCCGCCGAAAATGACTGTGTAGAGGACGATCGGGTGGTAGAAAAACGATCGCAGCGGATGACCGTGCAGGAGTGCGGATACCGCTCTTGTCCCGCCGCAGCCGGGGCAGTACAGTCCCGTGGTGCTGTGCATGACACAGGGAGGGAGCCCGCCGAGGCGCTCAAGCACCCCGAAGCGGACGGCTGTGAGGATGCCTGCGATGAGGGCGAGGACTACCCAGCCGGTGATATAAAAGTATTTGTCCAGAAATGGGTCTGTTTTCATGGCATGTCCTTTTCGTGTGTGTACTTGTTCTGATTATAAGATGAAATGTCTGCATTGTCAAAGCCGTGCTTGAAATGAACTCTTTTCTTTTTAAAACTGAAATGATATAATTTGAGGTAAGGAGGAACTGACCATGACGGTAGCGTTTGATATCAAGCCGCAGGCGAAGGATTTGTATCGCTTCAATATGCGCAAGACCTACACCGGGCTATATGGGTGGGTTTCTATCATTTTAGCCGTACTTGCCTTTGTCATGGCGGCAGTGACGGTCGGACAGACAGAAGTTCTCTACACCTTGCTGTATCTGGTTTGTGGAGTGCTGTTTCTGTTTTATCTCCCGTTCGCGCTGTGGAAGAGTGCAAATCGTATTATTAAGTCCAATGAAATTCTCTCCGGGACGGTGCACTATGAGCTCTCGGAGGAGGGAATCTTTCTGACACAGGGCGAGGAGTCCGGAAATCTGGAGTGGAATGAGGTGTACAAGCTGGTATCCGACGCAAAGCAGGTGCTGATTTTTGTGAACCGCCAGAATGCCTACATAATTCCGAGGGAACAGCTCGGCGACAGCTATCAGCCTTTAAAGGAGCTTGCCATGCAGCAGTTGGAGAGTTTCCGTGTCAAGTTTAAGGACTAGAGAGGGTTTGGCATGAGCGGCATGGAGAAGATAATCGAGGTGTTTTCCCCCGAGGATACGCGTGAACTCGGACAGCAGCTCGGGCGTGCGGCGCAGCCGGGAGAGCTGTATGCGCTGATCGGGGATCTTGGCGTGGGGAAGACCGTCCTGACGCAGGGCATTGCGGAGGGATTGGGGATTTCGGAGCCGATCTGCAGCCCGACATTTACGATTGTACAGGTTTACGAGGAGGGGCGTATCCCGTTTTACCATTTCGATGTGTACCGGATCGGGGACGTCGGGGAGATGGACGAGATCGGCTATGAGGATTATTTCTACGGGGACGGGCTGACGATGGTGGAGTGGGCGAACCTGATTGAGGAGCTGCTTCCGGAGCATTATCGTCAGATTACGATAGAGAAGGATTTAGAGAAAGGGTTTGACTACCGGCGGATCACAATCCGGGAGCGGTAGTGAGAGCAGATATGAAAATTCTTGCACTGGACAGCTCCGGCCTTGTTGCGTCCGTAGCAGTGACGGAGGATGGCTGTGTGCTCGGCGAGTATACGGTCAACTACAAGAAAACACACTCCCAGACACTGCTTCCGATGCTGGATGAAGTGGCGCGGATGCTGGAACTGGATTTAAATACAATCGATGTGATCGCTGTGTCTGCAGGACCGGGTTCCTTTACCGGACTGCGCATTGGCTCCGCTACTGCGAAGGGGTTGGGGCTTGCGCTGGGCAAGCCGATCGTCTCTGTGCCGACGGTGGACGCGCTCGCGTACAATCTATGGGGCTCTGCGGATCAGGTTTGTCCGATGATGGATGCGAGGAGGCAGCAGGCGTACACCGGGCTCTATGATTTTTCCGACGGGAGGATGCAGACATTTCTGCCACAGTGCGCGATCGGGATTGAGGAGCTTGTGGAAAAAGTCAACAGCAGAGACAGAGCGACCGTTTTTCTTGGGGACGGGGTACCCGTGTTTCAGAATTATATCGAGGAGCATGCCATTGTACCCTGCCGCTTTGCTCCGGCTCACTGTAACCGGCAGCGGGCGGCATCTGTAGCGGCGCTTGGGGCAGTTCTGTTTGCCGAAGGGCATGTGGAGACGGCGGAGGAGCACAAGCCGGAATATCTTCGTATGTCTCAGGCGGAGCGTGAAAGGCAGGAGCGTGCGCGCGATTTTCGGGTAGGAGAGACCGTATGACGATCCGTGAAATGAAGCTCCCGGATGTGCCGCAGGTGGTGCAGATCGAGCAATCGGCTTTTTCTCGGCCGTGGAGTGAGAAGAGCTTTTCGGACGCTGTGGCGGATGCCAACGCCGTGTTTCTGGTCGCAGAAGAGCATGTGGTCAATTCCTGTGGAGACGAGGCGGACATCGTTGTGGGTTATATCGGTATGTATCTCTCACCGCCGGAGGCAGATATCTCAAATGTGGCGGTGGCGGAAGTTTTCCGCGGAGGGGGCGTCGGAGGCGCGTTGGTGGCGACAATGCAGGAGCAGGCCGGGAGGCGTGGAATTGACCGGATCTATCTGGAGGTCCGATGCAGCAATACCCCGGCGATCCGTTTGTACGAAAAAGCGGGCTTTGAGGGGATCGGCGTGCGCCGGAATTTCTATGACCTGCCAAGAGAAGATGCAAAGTTAATGAGATGGAATAGGACATAAATTTATGCTGGATGTATGTTTATTAGGAACTGCAGGGATGATGCCGCTGCCTTACCGCTGGCTGA
>CAZWRT010000084.1:0-8346 GCA_964636375.1 uncultured Lachnobacterium sp.
ACATCCTCCTACTTATGATGTAACTTAATCGTCAAAATTCTCTTCTTCAATGTCCATATGGATCACGGCTCGCAGATCCGGCACAACCTCCTTCGCCGTGCGGCCGCTCTCGTTGAGACGAAGCTCGACCGCAATCTCCTTCTCCGCCCGCGCCTCGACAAGGCTCCGAAAGCCGCTCATACTTCCTGCCCGATCCTCGTTCAGATACGCGTATGCCGTCGGATCGTCAAAAACCAGAAGCAGATTCCCGTCCGCACCGAGCGTGGGAACCGCCTTGTTCAAATACTGTCTGGCGACGCCGCCTGTCTCGGAGAGTATCGCTCTCCAGTTCTTTATGATCTGCCCAATATCCTCCGGTATCGCTTTGGGCAGGGCCGGTTTTTCCACCGGATCGGCAGACACGCGCTCTCTCTGCGCCCCTGCCGACTGCGCAGCCACCGCAAACTCTCCCGACTCCAGCCTGCGCTCGATACTGTCCATTCGGTCGGTCAGGGAGCCGTAATCACGTTCCATCTGGGGCTTGCAGAGCTTAATAATCGCAATCTCCAACAGAATCCGTTTCTGAGTGGCATATTTCATCTGACTGCCCAGCTCCGAGAAGATGCGGATATAACGCATCAGCACCTCCGGTTTCACCATGGAGCTCTCCTCTTTGAGTGCCGCCAGGTTATCCTTAGACATGTCGAGCACGTCCTCCATCTCGTCCGAGCTCTGGATCAGAAGAAGATTCCGCATGTACCAGGTGAAATCGTTCACGAGCTGCCCCAGTTCGCGCCCCTCGTCCACCAGATTGTTCACGATGCCGATCGCACCGACGACATCCTTTTCAATAACCCTGCGCAACAGGCGCGAAAATACCTCCGTATCGACTGCGCCGAGGACATCCAGCACATTCTCATAGGTCAGGGTCTCCCCCAGATGAAAAGCGATGCACTGATCCAGGAGGCTTAATGCGTCACGCATGGAGCCATCTCCCGCCTTCGCCACATAGCGGAGCGCTTTTTCCTCTGCAGCGACCTGCTCCTCCCGCATCAGCTCCGCAAGACGGTCTGCGATCGTGTCAATGGATATCCGGTGAAAGTCATAGCGCTGACAGCGGGACAATATCGTGATTGGAATTTTGTGTGCCTCCGTCGTGGCAAGAATAAAGATCACGTATGACGGCGGCTCCTCCAGTGTCTTTAAGAGCGCATTGAATGCCCCCGTCGAGAGCATATGCACCTCGTCGATAATGTAGACCTTGTATCTGCCCTCCGTCGGCCGGTAGGTAACCTCCTCGCGGATCTGGCGGATATTGTCCACGCCGTTGTTGGAGGCCGCGTCGATCTCTATGACATTCATGGAAGTCCCCTCTGCAATGCTCTTACAGATGGGACAGGTCCCGCAGGGACTTCCATTCACCGGGCTCTCACAGTTGACCGTCCGCGCAAAAATCTTGGCCACTGTAGTCTTTCCGGTGCCTCTGGTCCCGCAAAACAGATATGCGTGCCCGATGCGGTCCGCCTTAATCTGATTCTTTAAAGTTGTGACAATGTGCTCCTGCCCCTTGACATCCTCAAAGCTCTGGGGCCGGAACTTGCGGTAAAGCGCCGTGTAAGACATGGCTCAAAACTCCTTAATCTCCGAAACTGATTCCGGTTCTCTTTGCTTCCTTAATCATTTGGCTGTCGGGTTCTACAATCTTCAGCTTGCCCGCCACCTCTCCGAGCGGAACTTTCTTGGTCTTGCCGTTCACCATACCGATCATGCAGCCGTATTCCTTGTCCATAATAGCCTTCGCCGCCGCAGCTCCCAGCCTTGTGCAGAGTACGCGGTCATACGGGCAGGGACTTCCGCCTCTCTGCGTGTGTCCCGGAACCGTCACGCGCACCTCGACACCGCAGGCTTTCTGAATCCGGTCAGCAATCTCATAGGAAACGGACGGGTATTTGCGCTCCTCAACTTTAGCCTTGTAATCCTTCTTGGACAGTGCCGCATCCTCCTTGGAGATTGCACCTTCTGCCACTGCCAGAATGGTAAATCCCTTCCCGGCGCGGCTCCTCTTCTCAATCGCCTCCACGACTTTATTGATATCGTAAGGAATCTCCGGCAGCAGAATAATGTCCGCACCGCCTGCAATACCGGCGTACAGGGTCAGCCATCCAACCTTGTGGCCCATGACCTCCACAATAAAAACGCGGTTGTGGGATGCCGCTGTGGTGTGGATGCAATCGATCGCATCCGTCGCAATGTTGATGGCACTCTGAAAACCGAAGGTCACATCCGTGCCGTAGATATCATTGTCAATCGTTTTCGGGAGATGGATAACGTTCAATCCCTCCTCCCTCAGCAGATTGGCGGTCTTCTGAGTTCCGTTGCCGCCCAGAATCACCAGACAGTCCAGATTCAGCTTGTAGTAGGTCTGTTTCATAGCCTCCACTTTATCCAGACCGTTCTCATCCGGCACACGCATCAGCTTGAACGGCTGGCGGCTGGAACCTAAAATCGTTCCTCCCTTTGTCAAAATCCCCGAAAAATCAGCAGATGTCAGCAGACGGTAATGGCCGTAGATCAAACCCTTGTATCCGTTCTCGAAGCCGTACACCTCCAACTCCTTCACATTCACCGCCAGGCCCTTCACAACGCCTCTCATCGCCGCGTTTAATGCCTGACAGTCTCCACCGCTTGTAAGCATTCCGATTCTCAACATACGCATTCCTCCTCATTTTTTGCTTGCACATAAGCAATATTAACCCCTGATATCATTCTATTATAGTATAATTCATTTCAAAGGACAAGGATGAAACAAAAAATAGGACTACCATTTTTCTTTTTTTTCGTATATACTTATACTGATCATACTAAGGAGGCTACCTGGATGAAAGAAAAACTGGATGCACAGAGGATGACTAATCGGTTTGCGATGATTGGCTGGACGATCACCGTCTGCATCATTGCCGCCGCCTATCTGATCGAAGTCCTGAAGAATGAGCGGACTGTAACCTATTATCTGTTGCTGCTCCTGTGCTGTTATGTACCGCTGGCTATTGCCTGGATCATGTTCAAGAAGCAGGAAAACAGCCCCCATGTGCGGCTCCTGGTTGCATACGCCTACTGTATTCTATACGCCTATGTGCTGCTGACCGGAGACACCGCACTGACCTTTGTCTACATTTTTCCGATTCTCTCCATTTTGATCGCATACTGTGACACGAAGCTCCTTCGAAATTTTGCAGTCATCACCACCCTGATCAATCTGGTCTCGATCGTAATCAAGGCTGCCGTGTTTAATCAGACTGACGCAGACGCTATCGCCGACTATGAAATCCAGTTCTTTGCGACCGTCCTGTGTATGGCGATCAGTGTTTTCGCCTGTCGGCTCATAGCAAAAATTACCCAAAACCAGCTGGATATTCTCGCCGCCAAGGAGCAGGATGCCTTGGGTATCCTGAATGCAGTGGAAAGCACCACGGCCACTTTGAGCACTAACGCGAACCAACTCGGCGAGCAGGCGCAGAAGATCAGCGGGCAGTCGGAGTCAGCGCAAAAATCAATCGAGGGAATTGCGGGCGACACAGCGGATATGGCCGCCAAAGTACAGATGCAGCTCGGAATGAGCGATGAGATCAGTCAGGGCTTAGAACACTTGACAGCCGTGAGCCAGGAGCTGCAGGCTGTCTTTGAAAACACACGCCAGCTCTCCTCCGACGGAATCGTCGCCATCAACAGCCTCTCTGAGAGCACGAAGGTTGTCGCAGATTCCAAGGAACAGGTTGCTACCGCCACTGCCTCTCTTCTCGAAGAGCTTGCGGTTGCAAAGGAAATCCTCTCCCTGATCAACAGTATTACCAGCCAGACGAACCTGCTGTCCTTAAACGCCTCCATCGAAGCGGCGAGAGCCGGAGAACATGGCAAGGGATTTGCAGTCGTGGCAGGGGAGATCCAGAAACTGAGCATGGACACCGGAAGTGCGACGAGTAAAATCAACCAGATTTTAGAGGTACTCTCCAATGAGGCAAACGAGGTGAACCGCGCCGTGGAAAATCTTGATGCACTCAGCAGCCAGCAGAGCTCCCTGGTCGCCGACACCAACAAACGGTTCCACGATATCAACGACAACATTGCCGCAATGACTGAGGCGATCCGCTCACAGAACGATTACCTCAACACAATCAACGACAACAACCAGAATATTGCCGGAAGTATTTCCAGCATGAGCGAATTCACTCAGATGCTCACGGAAAACAGCGAGCACACGATGTCCATGACTCAGCAGTCCATGGAGGACACCCTGCAAATGACCTCGCTGCTGGACGGCATGATAACAAAGGTCAAGGACCTGGAGCATGTTGTACGGAAAAACTGACAACTCATATATTACAAAAACAGGGCGGGAATTCCCGCCCTGTCTTTATGCTTTTTTCTTATTTCAAAAATCCAAAACTGGAGACAATCGGCGCCTCCTTTGCTTTTCCCGCGCATACCTGAAAGAAACAAATAATCCTGAGAACCAGAATAATGAGCACACAGACGGCTCCCGCAAAGGGGACTATGATTGTAAAAAACAGCACTGCAGAGCAGATGCCGACGAGGATATTGCAGATGGTGAGTTTCAGAGCCTGGCGCACATGGAACGCTACATAGAGCGACTCCTTAGATGCCAGCAGCGCAATGATAATGCCCAAGGTCCCCATTATGTAAGGCACCATCGCCAACACCTTGTTATCGCTGATATCCTTTCCGTCAAACTCTTTCGTATGATCCTTGGGGTCCACATAGACCTGCTGGGGATTCCCATACATCGCACCATACGGCTGTCCCTGCTGGAAATTCGGATTCCCCTGCGGCATTCCCTGCTGAAAATTTGGATTCCCTTGCGGCATTCCCTGCTGCGGATTCGGATTCCCCTGCGGCATTCCCTGCTGCGAATTCGGATTCCCCTGCGGCGTTCCCTGCTGCGAATTCGGATTCCCCTGCGGCGTTCCCTGCTGCGGATTCATTGCCGCACCGCACTTCGTGCAAAATGAACCTCCATCCGGCACCTCACTTCCACATTTCGGACAAATCATGTTTTTCCTCCTTTTTCTCCAAGAACAAAAGTATCTGGTTTTATTGTATACAATGGGTACTTTTTTGTCAATGCCGTGCACTATTCAACAGGAGTTCCGCCAACAACAGATCCTCGGGAGTCGTAATCTTAATGTTGCGGCTGCTTCCCGGAAGAAGATAGACCTGCTGCCCAAGCGCAAACTCCACAATCCCCGCGTCGTCTGTGACCACCGGCATCTCCCCCGCCTCCTGCTCAGCCAAAAGAGTGCGGTAGGCCCTCATTAACAGATCATAAGAAAAGCTCTGGGGAGTCTGCATTGCCCAGAGCGTACCCCGATCCGGCGTTCCCAGCGCACAGCCGTCTTCTCCCGCTATCCTTATTGTGTCCTTCACCTTCGTTGCCAGAACACACGCTTTTTTGCTGCACACACACTCCATGGAGCGATGGATATCCTCCACATCCAGAAGCGGCCTTGCGCCGTCATGAATCAGCACATAGTCGCTGCCCGTACAAGCCAAAAGCCCCTGATACGCCGAAATCCAGCGCTCGCGCCCACCCTGCACAACCGCCGATACCTTGGAAAACCCAAAATGGTCTACAATCTGCTCCCTGCAGTATGCGATGTCCTCTGCGCCTGCCACCAGAACGACAGAATCCACTTCACTCTCCTCAAACGCCTTTAGGCTGTAATATATCACCGGCCTGCCGCCCAGCTCCATATACTGTTTGGGCACTTCACTGTGCATCCGCCTTCCGCTTCCTGCAGCCAAAACGATCGCCGTATATCTCTCTCCCATTGCACTTACGCCTCTCCCAGTTTTAACGCCGGCACCGCGTTGAGATCCAACCCGGAGCGCTTTCCCGCGATAAAGTCATAGTAGGCCGCCGCCCCGATCATCGCCGCGTTGTCCGTACACAAAATCGGCGAAGGACGGTAAAATTGTACGCCATGTCTCGCGCACATCTCCTGCATCGCCTGCCGGATTACCCCGTTGGACGCCACCCCGCCCGCAATCGCGAAGCGTTCCATGCCAAACTCCTCGATCGCCCGCTCTGCATGTGCCACCAGTACATCCGTCACCGCCTTCTGGAAGGAGGCCGCCACATCTGCCTGACAGACAGCGATCCCTTTCATACTGCACCCGTTCAGGTAGTTGAGAACCGCCGATTTCAGACCGCTGAAGCTGAAATCGTACACGTCATCCCCAACCTTCGCCCTCGGGAAATCGATTGCCTGCGGATCACCCTCATGGGATGCTTTCTCAATCTTCGGTCCGCCCGGATAGCCCAGCCCGATCGCGCGCGCCACCTTATCAAACGCCTCGCCTGCTGCGTCGTCTCTCGTACGTCCAAGAATCTCATATTTCCCGTAATCCGCGACCTTGACCAGATGTGTATGTCCGCCGGAGACCACCAGACATAAAAAAGGCGGTTCCAAATCCCTGTTTTCGATATAGTTGGCGCTGATATGTCCTTCAATATGGTGTACACCGACCAGAGGAATCTTTGCGGCATAGCTGATGGCCTTCGCCTCCGCCACTCCCACGAGAAGCGCTCCCACAAGGCCCGGTCCGTAAGTGACGCCGATCACATCGATGTCCGCCAGCGTCATTGCAGCATCCTCCAACGCCTGCGTGATCACCTGGTTGATCCTCTCGATATGCTTGCGCGACGCGAGCTCCGGCACGACGCCGCCATAGATCGTGTGCAGATCAATCTGGGAAGAGATGACATTTGAGCGCATATCCCTGCCGTTCACCACGACCGCCGCGGCTGTCTCGTCGCAGGAGCTCTCAATCGCAAGTATGCGGACATCACTCATCCTAGTCATCCTCCTGCGCTTTTTCGAAAACCTGATAGTAGGTAAGGATTTTCCAGTGGCCGTTCTCGTCCTTGCGCAGCACATACTCATGATGAGTCCGGTCGTACTTTGTGTTCTCCTTCACAAAATACGAGGCGTTCACATAGGCGATTTCGTCCCCGTTTTCCTTATCCTTCAAAAAGACGACATCGCGGCTTTCACAGACTTTGTGATTGACAATCGACCTCTTGCGTATTTTATAGTTCTCCACCTCAGCTCTGACTCGTTTTAGATAGTCCTCCTTAGGGTTGTTCGCCGCCAGATCCCCGTCAAAAAGCATCAGCGCCTGTTCCGCCATTTTCTCCAGCTCCTGATCCGTGTACTTCTCGCCGTAATAGGCTGTAATAATACGGTTATAGAGCTTGACAACCTCACGGGCAGTGGGCGGATAATCCTTCTCCAGATCCCGGGAGGTAAGCTTCTGCACCTCCGTAAGCTCCTTCTCCTTGCTGTTGTCCATCCGCACCTTCAGAAACAGAAAGCCTCCGCAGATCAGAGCAACACACACGACCGCCGCAATGATAATTCCAACTTTTTTCATAAACCCCACCTCTCATTCTTCAAACATCAGCTCCACGCTCTTCCCGTCCTTACCGAGATAAGCGTTTGCAAATATTTTGCGGACTGCAGGCATATAATCCTCCGCACGCATCAGTGACGGGGAGAAATGCGTCAGCCAAAGCTCCGCCACTCCCGCGCGTTTTGCCATCTCCGCCGCCTCATAAAACGTCATGTGCTTGTACTGTTTTGCCTTGGCAAGCTTGTCCTTCTCCGCATACATGCCCTCGCAGATAAACAGATCCGCCCCGCCCGCCGCCTCGACAATGGCGTCCGTCGGGCGACTGTCCGTGCAGTAAGTGACCTTCAGACCCTTTCGCCCCGGTCCAAGCACCATATCCGGCGTGTAGACCGCGCCGTCCTGCTCCACGGTCTCTCCCTTCTGCAGGCGGTTCCACAGTTTCAGCGGAACTCCCAGAGCCTTCGCCCGCTCCACATCAAAGCGGCCGCCCCGCGGGATCTCGACGGAGTATCCATAGCATGTCACATTGTGCCTCACCCGGAACGCGTGAATGTGATAGCCGTTCTTCTCCAAATTCACATCCGGCTCCGCAATCTCCACGCACTCGATCGGAAACGGCAGCTCCGGTGCGATAATCCTCAGCGCCGACACCACACGCTCCAGCCCCTGCGGTCCGATGATTGTCAACGGCTCCGTCCGCTCCGCGTTGCCCATGGTCAGGAGAAGTCCCGGCAGGCCGCTGATGTGATCCGCATGAAAATGTGTTACGCAGAGAATATCAATCGGCTTAAAGCTGAGCCCCGCCTCCTTGACAGCGATCTGCGTGCCCTCCCCGCAGTCAATCATCAGGCTGCTCCCATTGTAACGGAGCATGAGGGAGGTCAGCCAGCGGTAAGGCAGCGGCATCATCCCTGCAGTTCCTAATAAACATACATC
>CAZWRT010000085.1:0-7444 GCA_964636375.1 uncultured Lachnobacterium sp.
AACATTCGGAATAAAAATGACAGGTGGGAATACAACATAATTTCTATTATGTTGTAAATCCCTGTGCAAGCTGCGAATGCAGAGGTGACGGACCGGGATGATCAGGGAGCATCAGACAATTGAATTATTTCCGCACAACCAGGCGGCCTATGATGCCGCGGAAGAGTATCTGCTCGCTTCCGGAAAAGCTGCCATTATACACCCCACAGGAACCGGAAAGAGCTATATCGCGTTCAAGCTCTGTGAGGAGCATTCCGCGAGCAGGATCTGCTGGCTGGCGCCCTCGGAATATATCTTCCGGACACAGCTGGAAAACGTGCGCAGGGACTTTGGATTTGAGCCTGAAAACATTACATTTTACACCTATGCCGGTCTTATGCGCCTAAGCGAGGAACAGATGGCGGCAGTTGCGCCGGATTACATCATTCTGGACGAGTTTCACCGCTGCGGAGCCGAAATGTGGGGAGCCGGGGTGAAAAGGCTGTTTTCCTGTTTTCCTGACTGCCCGGTTCTAGGGCTCTCCGCGACAAACATCCGCTATCTGGACAACCGGCGGGATATGGCGGACGAGCTGTTTGACGGCAATATCGCAAGCCGCATGACGCTTGGCGAGGCGATTGTGCTTGGCATCCTGCGGGCACCGACCTATGTGACCGCTCTGTTCCGCTATCAGAAGGTCTATGAGCAGTATGAAAACCGGGTGAAGGCTGCCCGCAGCAAAAAAGTCCGAGATCAGGCGGAGCCGATTCTCGAGAAGCTGAAACGCATGCTGGAAAATGCGGATGGACTCGACCGGATTTTCGAGAAGCACATGAAGGACCGGCGCGGGAAATACCTCGTATTCTGTTCCGGGAAAGAACACATGGATGCCATGCAGGAGCACATATCAGAGTGGTTTGGCAGGTTGGATGAAACGCCCCATGTGTACACCGTTTATTCCGGGGTTCCGGAGACAAGCAGGGCCTTTCAGGATTTCAAAGCGGACAAGGAGAACCATCTGCGCCTGTTATTCTGTATCGATATGCTCAACGAGGGCATTCACGTGGAGGACGTTTCGGGTGTGATTCTGCTCAGGCCGACCGTATCGCCGGTCGTATACCGGCAGCAGATCGGCAGAGCCATGTCCGCGGCCGGAAACAGAGATGCGGTCATTTTTGATATCGTGGACAATATCTCAGGCCTTGTGAGCATCGACTACGTGAAGGAAGAGATGGAGGACATCCTGAAAATCTACCGTGCGCGCGGGGAGAGCGAGAGGATCGTCAATGAACACTTTGAGGTGGTTGATGAAGTTCGGGAATGCCGCCAGCTGTTTGACGAGCTGGAACAGGCCTTATCGGCGACATGGGACCAGATGTATGAGGAGGCGCGCAGATATTACAGAGAGAATGGCAACCTGCTTCCCCCGCTTTCCTATGTGACGCCGGAGGGCTACCGTCTGGGCCAGTGGCTGGTCGTCCAGAGGGGGGCTTACCACGGAAGACGGCGGGAGCAGTGCCTCTCGGAGGATCAGATCCGGCGGCTGGAGGCCGTCGGGATGTGCTGGGACACCTATCAGGAGCGCTTATGGGAGGAAAAATACGCGCAGGCGGGCAGGCTCTTTCAGACTACCGGCCAGCTGTGCGTGGAACACGGCAGCGCGAACCCGGACCCGGGAATGCGCAGTCTGGCGTTGTGGCTGAAACAGCAGAGATACAATTATGAAGAAAATCGTCTCTCTCCAGAGAAAGTCCGGAGACTGGAAAGCATCGGGATGGTCTGGGAGAGAGAGGATACCTGGATGGCGGGGTATGAGGAGGCAAAGCGCTTTTACGAGGCGAACGGACACCTGGATATTCCTGCCACATATATTGCAGAGGAAAGCGGATACGCGCTTGGGCACTGGTACCGCAGTGTAAAAGCGGCAAAACGGAGCGGTACGCTGTCGGAGGAAAGACAGCGGATGCTGGAAAATATCGGTATGCAGTGGGATTCCGTGAGGGAGCGGAACTGGATAAGTTATTACCGGCTGGCAGAAGCGTATTACCGGGAAAACGGCAACCTGACGGTTCATCTGAAATATCAGACCTCAGACGGCGTCCGGCTCGGCGTCTGGATATCCGGACAGAGGGACAGCTACAAAAAGGGGCGGCTCACGCAGGAGCAGATCACAATGCTGGAAAAAATCGGCATGAGCTGGCAGCAGTTCAAAGCCAAATGGTATGCCTGCTTTGATGAGGCGCTGCATCAGTATGAGGAATACGGAACTGTCAACGTACCGGCAGACTATATCTGCGAGAACGGTTTCCGTCTCGGAGCGTGGATTGCCGCGCAGAGGAACAAGTATCGTCAGGACAAGCTGAACCGCAGACAGGTCGAGGCGCTGGAGGCGCTGGAAATCTCATGGGAGCCGGGCAGAAGCTTCTGGGAGGAATGCTGCCAGGCTGCCGAAGCCTACCGCAGCGCCCACGGGGATCTGATGATTCCGGCCGACTATGTCACAGAGGACGGAATCCGGCTGGGGACATGGCTCAGCAACCTCAGAACCCGCTACAAGAAGGACCAGCTCTCCGGCGACCAGATCCGCCGTCTGGAGAACATCGGTATGATCTGGGACATCAACGAGGCCCGCTGGAACGCAGGCTATGAACGCCTGCAGGAGTACCGGAAAACATACGGAAACGCGAGAGTGCCGCAGGCATACGCCTGTCTGGACGGCTATAAGCTGGGAAGCTGGGTGAGCACCCAGCGGCAGACTGCCAGAACCGGGCGGTTAGATCCGCAAAAGCTGCGCAGTCTGGAGGCAATCGGTTTTCAGGTTTCGCCATAAAAGATTAAAGCGAACGCAATTGTCGCCTTGTCGCATTGCCAACGCTTTAAGGTCAAAGGGAAAGAAGGAATCCGCCTGAAAGAGGGCGGAATGGCGAAGCATGCCCAAAATGAAAGGACAGGAACAGAGTGTTTACGGACAGAAATGATATTGAACCATTTAAGGAAAAAGTATGGCTCGCAACGCCGACCATGCATGAAGAGGAAGAGCTGAATTTCATCAGGGATGCCTTTAAGAAAAACTGGATCACCACGGCCGGGGATAATGTGACGGAATCGGAGCGGCTGATCGCAGAATATATCGGCTGCAGGTATGCCGTGGGGCTGTCCTCCGGGACAGCGGCGCTGCACATGTGTATGAAGCTGGCAGGACAGAGGATCCGGCCGGACACAAAACCGACGGAAGGCTTCTTAAAGGGCATGAAAGTATTCTGTTCAGACACTACATTTGACGCTACGGTCAATCCAATCGTCTACGAGGGCGGTGAGCCGGTGTTTATCGATTCGGAATACGAGACCTGGAACATGGATCCGGTCGCTCTGGAGAAGGCGTTTGAGCTATTCCCTGATGTTAAACTCGTTGTGGCAGTCAACCTTTACGGCACTCCTGCGAAACTGGATGAAATCAAAACCATTTGTGATAAACACGGGGCTCTTCTTATTGAGGATGCAGCGGAATCGCTGGGAGCGGAATATAAAGGGAAACAAACCGGCACGTTCGGAGACTTCAATGCGATAAGCTTTAACGGCAACAAAATCATCACAGGATCATGCGGAGGGGCGATCCTGACGGACAGCAGGGAAGTTGCGGATAAGGTCAGAAAGTGGAGCACGCAGGCGAGGGAAGCCGCCGACTGGTATCAGCACGAGGAACTTGGGTATAACTATCGAATTTCTAACATAACTGCCGGAATCATCCGGGGACAGATCGGACACCTTGACGAACACGTACAAAGGAAAAGGGCAATTTACGAGCGGTACAGGGAAGGTTTTAGGGACCTGCCAATTCGCATGAATCCATATGATGCTGGGAATTCCGTCCCCAATTTCTGGCTTTCCTGTGCGTTGATCGATGAGAGCGCAATGAGCAGGCAGGTAAGGGACGACAGGGAGACGCTCTTTATTCCGGAGCATGGGAAGAGCTGCCCGTCGGAGATTTTGGAGGTTCTGAAATCCTTTCAAGCAGAAGGTCGTCCCATCTGGAAACCCATGCATATGCAGCCTGTTTATCATGGGAATTCATACGTGACTGCTGACGGCATTGGCCGCGGCAGGACGAACGCCTACATAGAGAGCAGGGCAATGAGTGACGTCGGGGCTGACTTGTTCAGACGGGGGTTCTGCCTGCCTTCGGACATTAAGATGACAGTGCAACAGCAGAATAAGGTAATTGAAATCGTGAAAAGGTGTTTTGAGTGAAAAAGATAATAAAAATCTGTTGATAAGCTAATGCTAAATACTGTATAATAAATTTAGAAAACGAAAGGAAGTGATACTATGGCACTGGCGACACAGATTGTTAGGAATAATGATATTATGAATACAGAATGTTCTGAAAAAAATGCCATAGGCGCGTTATATGATGAACTCTCCAAAGGAATTGAAAGTCTGAAAAAAGGTGATGTTTATACAATTGATGAAGCCTGGAAGGAAATTGATAAAATATAATGCCTATGGAAAAACCAAAGAAATACAGGATTGTAATTTCCAAAGATGCGCTATCGGATATAAAATCAACAAAAAAGTATATTCTTGATACGTTCAAATACCGCGAATATGCTGAAAATTTTTCAAAGAAAATCAAAAAGGCAATAAAGGAACTGGATTCTTTTCCAAAGGGCTATGAAGCTACGGGTTATGTTATTGAGGGGTTAAGCATATATTTTAAACCCTATAGTACATATTTAATTTTCTTTGTCGTGGAAGAATCCACTATTACAGTAATTAGGGTTTTAAAAGATCGTATGTATTGGCAGTCCATCATAAAGAAAATGCAGAAAATTAACAGATAATTTTTATTTGTATAAATAATATAAGTTTATTGTTGAATAGAAGATGAAAAGCCTTTCGGCCAGTGCCATGGGGCTTTTTTCGTGTATAAATATTGTGAAGACGAAACGAAACTATTTCTTATGGCAGCGGCAGCTAATATGGCTGCTTTTTGTGTGCGGAAAAACATAAGAAAAGTGAAACAAAAGGCAATGGAAATCGTGAAAAGGTGTTTTGAGTGAAAAAGATAATCAAGATTATAGCATTAATAATGGCGTTTATTACCGCAGGCGGTGTAATCGCCGGAATAAAGGATTTAAAAGAGCAGAAAAGACGGGAAAAACAAGCCAGGACCGAGGGCAGGGAGATACATAAGCCCTACGGACCATACGAGAAATACTTCAAGAGACCGCTGGATTTTATTCTGGCGGCGACTGCACTGCTTGTGCTGAGCCCGCTGATGGCGGTGACGGCAGTGTCGGTTAGGGTTAAGCTTGGGAGCCCGGTTTTGTTTTCACAGAAACGTCCGGGAAAGGACGAGAAAATATTTACCTTGTGGAAATATAGAAGCATGACCTCTGAACGTGGGGCGGACGGGGAGCTTCTGCCAGATGAGGAGCGTCTGACCGGTTTTGGCCAAACGCTCAGATCAACATCTCTCGATGAGCTGCCGGAGCTGTTCAACATCTTAAAGGGGGATATGTCCGTGGTGGGACCAAGGCCGCTGCTGGTGGAGTATTTGCCCAGATATGATGAGAAGCAGAAACACAGGCATGATGTGAGACCGGGACTAACCGGACTGGCACAGGTGAGCGGAAGGAACGGAATCAGTTGGGAAGAAAAATTTGAAGATGATGTGGAGTATGTGGAGAAAGTCACGTTCCTTGGAGATTTAAAAATTATATTGGATACGGCAGCTGTAGTATTTAAGAGAAAAGGAATAAGTTCTGAAACAAGTGCGACGATGGAATTTTTTGAGGGAAATATAAAATGAATAAGAACCTGATCATCATTGGCGCTTCCGGACATGGAAGGGTGTGCGCGGATATCGCGAAGCTGAACGGATACGAAAGTATCCGTTTTTTAGATGATGATAAAAGCGTAAGGGGATGTGCCGGATATGAGGTTATAGGCAGCATAGGGGATCTTGAAAAATATGCATCCTTATCTTCTTTTTTTGTAGCCATAGGCAACAGCGGAATTCGCAGCAGAATAACGGATCAGATAAAAGTCCAGGGCTGCAATATCGTTACGCTCATACATCCAGATGCAGTAATTGCAGAGGGTGTTTTGATTGCAGAAGGCTCTGTTGTAATGGCAGGAACTGTCATAAACAGTGGAACTGTGATTGGAAAAGGCTGTATTATCAATACCTCGTCGTCTGTAGATCACGACTGCAGGATTGGAGAATTTGTGCATGTTGCAGTAGGGGCACATATTGCCGGGACAGTAAAGATTGGCAGTGGTACATGGATCGGAGCAGGGGCGACAGTCAGCAATAATATTGAGATATGCAGTGAGTGTATGATTGGTGCAGGGGCTGTAGTCGTAAATGCAATAAAGGAAGCAGGGACATATATAGGAGTTCCTGCAAGGGGGATACATGACTTTGTCTGACTGATTAGGAAAAATTGTTGTAAACATTAAAAGTTATAAGTATATGGGAGCTTTCCAATGCGTGTATTGTTTTTAACTTTGATAAGTTTTGATTCGCTGTCTGTAAGTAATATATATACGGATTTACTACGTGAATTTGTTAAAAATGAACATCAGGTTTATGTAATTTCTCCGATAGAAAGAAGGCAGAAACAGAAAACACAGTTAATAAAAGAAAAAAATGCAACCATACTTCGCCTCCAAATAGGTAATACTCAAAAAACAGGCATTATCGAGAAGGGGATCTCTACTGTGATGATAGAGCCATCCTTTAAAAGAGCTATTAAGCAGTATTTCTCCAATGTTAAGTTTGATTTGGTTTTGTATACAACTCCACCAATTACTTTGGTTTCTGCGATTGAGTATGTTAAAAAAAGAGATTGTGCAATAACATATCTTCTGTTAAAAGATATATTCCCACAGAATGCGGTGGATATTGGCATGATGAGCAAGGAGGGGATAAAAGGAATACTTTACAGGTACTTTCGGGCAAAAGAGAAGAGACTGTATCGCATCTCTGATCGCATCGGCTGTATGTCTGAGGCAAATGTAAAATACTTGCTCAAACATAATCCAGAAGTAAACAAAAACAAGGTCGAAGTCTGCCCCAATAGCATCGAGCCGGTGGATAAGAGTATAACAACAAAAGAAAAAAAGCAAATCAGAAAAAAATATAATATTCCACTTGACAGAGCAGTATTTGTCTATGGCGGAAACCTTGGAAAACCGCAGGGTATACCATTTATGCTGAAATGCCTGCATTCTCAAATAGAGAATGATAAGGTGTTTTTTTTGATTGTGGGAAACGGGACGGAATATGGGAAGATAGAGCGATATATTGCGAAGTATAAGCCAGAAAATATAAAACTGCATCAATGGCTGCCGAAAGAAGATTTCGATAAGGTTGTGGCAGCGTGCGATGTGGGTATGATCTTTTTGGACCACAGATTTACAATACCAATCTTTCCAAGCAGATTACTTGCCTATATGA
>CAZWRT010000086.1:0-7388 GCA_964636375.1 uncultured Lachnobacterium sp.
GTAGAGCAGAGGACTGAAAATCCTCGTGTCTCTGGTTCGATTCCGGAACTGGGCACTTTTGATCGAAAAAAGGAACTTCTTACCAGCGGTAGGAAGTTCCTTTTTTAAGTAAGTTTCGCGGCTTGGCACAGCCTAATAAATGAGCGGGTTATAAGTGAGTGATCACACCCCCGATTTCAATTCAGGCGCGCTCTGATCTGCCGTACAAATTGTTGGACCGTATTTTCATCTCGATCAGCGTAAACATCTAATACAAATATTGGACGAATCCGTCTTTGCATTTCCACCTTTTTTCTCAGATTTTCATCGGCTCCATAAGTGTTCAGCATGACGGAACAAAGGCGGTCATCCGTGATATCCATAAAATCTGAGGCTTCGTCAATATAGCCGGATTCGTTAAAATCAATAACCCCTACTTTTCCATCACTGTCTACAAAGACATTTCCATCCCCTAAATCCGCATGGGAAAAGACTCTGCTTTCCCCAAGATTCCATAACGTATTTGGCATTTCCTGCATCATCAGAGTGTCGATACGAGTAAGTTCCGAAGAATTAAAGTACTTTACCAGTGATTTCTTAGCTTTAGCGTATCTTGCCTGCCATGCTTTGATAAGGTCGTCCAGGGGGTATACGATTTCTGTCTTTGGTTCAAGCTTGTGAAGCTTCCGCAGAAATTCGCCTAACTGTCGTCCTACTGAAACGCGCAATGTATCGTTTATCTCACATTGTTCCAAGGATATGCCAGGAACACCGTAAATGCCGAGATAATTATCATCATCGGTCTTGTACGCTACGCTTTGCAGATTGATCCCCATATTTTGCTGGTTCAAATAATCAAGGTTTCGTATTTCATGAGTATATGTTACATCCGGGTGTTTCTTGAACTTGAAAACGAGTCTGCCTCCATCTATTACATATCCGCGACTTAGAAAACCATCATCGCTAAAGCGAATTTGGTCATCATCAACTCCGGTTAGCTTTTTGATTGTCTCAATCTCAGTAGTTACCATCTGTGTCACTCCTATAACGTCGGGTTTTGCATTTGCAGGGTTATGGTGAGCGTGGGCTGCTCGTAGGAGGCCCGGGTGCTTCCGCCCATCTGCTCGGTCAGATGCTTGGCGATGGACAGTCCAAGTCCGCTGGAATTGCGGGCGGCATCCACTGTGTAAAAGCGGTCGAACAGTCTGCCGACCTGAATGGGGCTCAGTGCTGCGGCAGTGTTGGAAAAAGTAATTTTACCATTGGCATACAGGGTAATGTCCAAGTCGCCTTCGCTGTGCTGAAGGACATTTCCCAGAATATTATTCAATACACGCAAAAGCGCGTCACGGTTGCCGCTGCAGAAAACCGGTTCGTCGGGAAAGGTAATCTGCGGCGTGATGCCCCGGCCGGAAAAAGCGCCATACATGCCTGCCAGAGATTCCTCCAGCAGGCCGGACAGATTGATCTTGGTGAGCGTCAGCTTCTCGTCAGCGGACAGTATGACGGAGTAGCGGAATAGCTCCTCCGTCAGGGCTTTGAGCGCATCTACGCGTCCGGAAACCGCCGCAAGGTATTCCCGGACTTTTTCACTCTTTTCCTCTTTCTCCATAAGCTCCAGATAGCCGCAGATCGCCGTGAGCGGCGTTCGCAGGTCATGGGAAATGTTCGTGACAGCATTTTTTAATTCCCGATCGCCCTGTTGAAAACGGCGTCGCTCCCGGCGGAGCTGGCGGAGCTCCACATTCATTTCGCTGGCAAGCCGGAGGAGGGCAGGGTCGCGAGAGGAAACGGTAATCAAGGTATTCGTGTCGGTTTCCAGCCGCTCCTTTAACCCTGTGCAAATTTCGTTCATGCTTTTCTTCAGCAAAATGATTTTTAGGATGAGCAAGCTCATTCCCGCAAGCAGAATCGTGCATAAAATCCAAGGTAACGTGTTGTTCACCTGCCTTATTTTAAATCTTTCTTTCGAAACGCCAGATAACCCGCCACTGAGGCGGCGATGGTTACCGCCAGCGAAAATCCGATCATGAAAAGCGGCTGTGTCACAGTTTCATCCGCAACCCAGATCTGCTGGCCCGGGGGAAGGATATTTAACATGGTCTCATAGACCGTCCGCATCGCTCCTTTGACATAGGAGGGATTGGGGACGAGATCGCCGAGCTCAAATCCGTTCTCTGCCGAAATCGTAATTCCAGCATAAGTCATCTCCGGCTCGCAGAGCGAATTGTAGAAGAAACTTGCCGCCAGCAGCAGTCCAAGGGACAAAAGGATCGCGGCGACTGCGTTGAACGCCTTGTTGGAGATGAGCTGGGACAGCGCGGTCAGAATGGCAGTGGTGGCTACAACCGTGCAGAAACACACTGCCAGCAGCCTGAAAAATCCTCCGACACCGACGCTCCACAGACCGAAATAGGGAATGCCGACCAGCCCTGCCAGCGCCCAGAAAACGAAGAATACAGTCGCGGCAGTTATGCATACCGCCAGATTCGAGAAGTAGATCTCAAGCCGGGTGTGTCCCACAACCAGCTTGTTGCGCACCGTACCGTCGCCGAACTCCGTACCGAGAAACAGGGAGATAAAGACTCCCAGCAAAAGCCCTGCAAAGGGGAGCTCTTTAAAATAATAATAGTCCAAATCATTGCCGAGGTGGTTCATTGCGTCCACTTTGCTTCCCATCAGCATCAAAAACATCGTAAAGCAGAAGGTGGCGGCGGAACAGATCCAGAATAATCTGTTTTTAACGAGACGGCTTAAATTCGCGGCATAAAGGTTACGCATTTGTACCACCTCCCACCAGAGAGATAAAATAGCCTTCCAGGCTTTCGTCTTTCTCCTGCACTGAGATCAGTTCACAGCCCTCTTTTGCAAGAGACTCCGCAAGACGGGAAACATTCAGCTTTGCAAAGATATCCGCGGTCGTGGCGGAGGTGATCCTGTACTCTGCCGCCATGCTGTCCAGTACGCGGGTGAGCGCGTTTGTGCTGCTGACCTCCACGCACATGCACTTACGGCAGACGCGGCTTAATTCCTCGGCGCTCAGTTCCCGCATCATATGCCCGGCATCGATAATGCCGTAATGGGTGGCGAGGCGGCTCAGCTCATCCAAAATGTGGCTGGAAATAAGGACGGTCACCTGACGCTCCCGGTTGAGCTTTAAAATCAGTTCGCGGATCTCGATAATGCCCTGCGGGTCGAGGCCGTTAATCGGCTCATCCAATACCAGTAAGTCAGGGTCGCCGCAGAGCGCGACCGCGATGCCGAGCCTCTGTTTCATGCCGAGGGAGAAATCCTTGGCCTTTTTCTTTCCGGCGTGCTCCAGCCCCACCAGCTTTAAGAGCTCCGGAATGCCCTCATATGTCGGAAGTCCCAGCACAAGATACTGCTGTTTTAGATTTTGCTCCGCCGTCATGTCCAGATAGATGGACGGTGTCTCCACGACAGCGCCCATGCGGCGGCGGGACTTTGCAATGTCCTTGTCGTTGTGGTTCCTGCCATACAGTGTAAAGGCACCCGCAGTGGGCTCCTGCAGACCGCAGATCAGCCGGATGAGTGTGGTTTTGCCAGCACCGTTCTTCCCCACAAAGCCGTAAATTGCGCCCTTGGGGACATGCATGTTCAGATTGTTTAGGGCTTTGAAGCTCCGGTATTGCTTGCAGAGCCCGCTTGTTGTTAAAACGTATTCCATGATGTTTACCTCCTTTGATGCCCCAAGCTTATCAGACAAGGGTCAAGAAAGCGGTCAAGAAAAACGTCAGGATTTCGTCAAAATTGATTATGCCAGCTTAAATCCGATCCCCCAGACCGTCTCGATATAGTCCCTGCCGCCGATATCCTCCAGCTTTTTTCGCAGATTGCTGATGTGCTGTTTCAGGGAGCGCTCGGTGCAGTCCGGGGTGTCCATGCTGATGCGGTCGAGAAGGACGCTCTTTGCAATCACCTGCGCCGGATTTTGCAGTAAAATTTTCAGGATTGCGTATTCCGTCCGGGTCAGCCAGACGGGAACCGACTGCACAGTCACTGTCCGGGAGAGCGTGTCGATCTGAAGGTCCCCGTATTGCAGTACGGCGTTTTTGTCTGGGGCCTCCGCTTTCCTGAGCTGTACCTGAATTCGCGCGAGCACTTCCTTTAATTCAAAGGGCTTTGTAATATAATCGTCCGCTCCGTCGAGAAGGAGATCGACTTTATGGTCAATATCGACTTTGGCGCTGATCACAATCACCGGAATGCCGGAAAGCATGGGCAGAATTTCTTCTCCGGACAGACCCGGCAGCATCAGATCCAGCAGAATTAAATCCGGCCGACTGGATTCTAACAGCATCGCTGCCTCTGTCCCGGAGTAAGCACGTTTTACGGAGTAGCCATCCGCAGTCAACGCGGTTTCCAGTATATTTCCAATATGGATGTCGTCGTCGATCACCAGGATCTGTTTCATCAGAGATTCCCCGCTTTCCAAGTAATAGCTGCTTTCATTATATTTTTTACGGATGCGCTTGTCAATGAACGGCGGTTTTTAAAACCAGGAAATCTGAGCCTGCCAGAACCTGGCATATCTGCCATTTAACCCGATAAGCTTCTCGTGTGTACCGTTTTCAACGATTCTGCCACTTGCCGCCTGACAGATCAATGCCCCCAAACTCTGCCGACAAAAGCGTATCCAGTGATATTTCTTTATAAAAACCCGCAAAGTCTCTTTGTACTTGTTATAGCCCTAAAAGACTGCAGTAATATGTATATTGCTAATGCGCCAAGCACGTTCCTCAAAATTGCCTTTTATTTTCAGGGATCTCCAACAGCGAAATTAATTCATTTCGCTGCTCCCCTGATTCGTACAAAAAACATGTTCCCTTATGAAGGAAGTGTTTCTTGTGCCAATTAAGTGTCAAAAAAACAGGAAAAAGGTGTTGACTGCACGCTGCGTGCAGTTTTAGCCTAAAAGGAGAGATGAGAATGAATGATATGACACTGCATGAAATGTGTAATGCTTTTGGGATTTCCAGAAGAGCCGTGCAAGGCTATGAGAGGGCGGGTTTGGTTTCGCCGTCGGGAAAGAACAAGCGAGGCTATCTGCTTTATGACGAAGCTTCACAGGAGGTGGTTAAACGAGTTAAGCTTTTTCAGCAGATGGGATTTACCATTAAAGAAATTAAAACCCTGTTTCATGCGCCGGATAACGTCTTGAAGTCGGCACTTGAAAAGCAGGCGAAGAAATTGGAGGAGGAAAAGAAAGACATTGAATTATTGATTGGCGGAATGCATGAGCTGATTGAGAAACTTTAGACATGAAAATTGGCAGAAAAACCTTCCTTCAGAATCGTGATGTAACTGCTGACACAGGCTCAGGCTTTGCGCAGAGAGGCAATCCATGCGCAAAGCCTGAACAGAGGGTTAAGTTGGTGGTTTCATGTCAAAGATTGTATTCATATCGCAATTGAGAATGCGGCAGCAGGCATACAAAAACACCACGGTTGGATTCTGCGTACCTTTTTCGATTCGGTTATACGAATAAATGGAGATATCCACGCCTTGGGTCTGAAGGCGCGCAACCATATCGGTCTGCCTGATGTTTAATGACTTGCGCAGATCTGCGATCTTTTGTCCTATGTTAATGTTGTTGATCTGAATAATTCTGTCAACGCTGGTTTCATTTTTCATGCCATTGTACCTCTGTACAATAGTTTATGAATTATTTAAAAAATTAATTGCACGAGAGCGCAATTGATGATATACTAAACACAAATTCATAAGAGGGGGAATCTGTTATGAAAAAGCTTATCTTTATAATGTACGAAGAGAGGAGAGTGGCGGTTTGAAGGACAAGATTAAAAAAATCAAAAAATTTATTGCAAAAAATAAGCGAATAATCACTATTGTACTCATCTTGGTGCTGGTTTTGGCAATAGCAGCGGCCATCTATCGCATCGCAACATTTGACTGGAAAAAGAAGCTGGCGGATCAAGTGGAATCCCTTAATGATTTTGTCATTGGCACAGAGGGAAAAGTAAACACGATCACGGAGATAAACCTGCAGGATATTTTCGAAATTAGTGAACTGTCTACGGCCAGCTATACCTACAATGCGATAGCTTCCATCTATGCAGAGGATGAAGCGTCGGTCAAATATCATGTGGCATATAATGGCACGGTAGTGGCAGGAATTGACTTTTCTGACATAAAAATAACGCCTGATGCGGAGGCGAAAAAGATCATAATTGACTTACCCCAGTGTAAGATTACAGAAACATCGGTTGATTATGGTTCGATGGAATACATTTTTATTGACAAGAAGGCCGAGAACGAGACGGTGTCACAGGAGGCTTTCCGCGCATGTCAGAAAGATCTGGAGAAACGCGCCGCGGCCGACAGTCATCTTTTGACCATGGCAAAACAAAATACAGTGTCGGTGGTTGAGGCTCTGATGAGCCCTTGGGTGAAGGCGCGCAGTGGCTATGAAATTGTCATACAGCAAGAGGAGAACATACCATGAGAAAAATGATCAATGCAATTATGATAGGGGTCCTTTCTGTGAGCCTGTGTGCATGCGGGAATAAAGCAGGTCAAACAGAATCTCAGGTTTCACACCATACGGAGAGCGAAGCTGGGAAGGAATCAGGTGCGGAGCTGATTTTGCCGGATCTGGGACAAATACGTTCGATTTGCAATTTGGCGACAATGGAGTGCTATTATCACAATGTTGCCAAATCGGTCAAGGAAAAGGGGAGCGGCCTCTCTCATTGGGGAGAGAAGGATCGAGTCTTTTGGATTGAGTATACCGGCGTTGCCAAAATCGGAATCAACATGGCCGAGGTTGCTATGGAAGTGAATGACGGAAATGTGACAGTCGTTCTGCCGCAAGCAACTCTGATATCCTGCGGCATTGAGGAGATAGATGAGAGCAGTTTTGTATATTCCAAAGATAGCTCGTGGAATAAAAACCCGGTGTCTGCCGAGAATCAGACTGCCGCCGTTGATCAGGCGCAGGAGGACATGAAGGCAAACGTTGAGAATGACGCCGCGCTGCTTGCGTCGGCGAGGGACCGTGCCAAAAAGTTGATTGAGAACTATATTGAGAAATTGGGTGAGGCATCGGGGGTAGAATACACGATCACATGGAAGCTGGGAAACTGATTTTTGAGGAATTCTTTTGCCGAAACGGAGGAAGCCGGGCGCATTAAGGCCTCGTTAGATGCCATGATGGATACGTTTGAGCCATTCAAGAGAGACTCTTTCAGGAGCGTAAACAAAGATCCCTGTACCAATTAAATGGAACAGGGATCTCTTTTTCAACTCCAGATTTCATTGGCATCCAGAACCTGCTTATTTCAGCAAGCTGTTTATATCAATTCCATTCACTTTCATTCCATCAAGGCGGCAATCATATATTTCCAGATTGCTCAGATTACAGTCAA
>CAZWRT010000087.1:0-7316 GCA_964636375.1 uncultured Lachnobacterium sp.
GAGGATGTTTTTCATGGCAAAAAGAGGTGGATTTCCGGGCGGAATGCCGGGGAACATGGGCAATTTGATGAAGCAGGCGCAGAAAATGCAGAAACAGATGGAGGAAGCCCAGAAAGCGTTGGAAGAACAGGAGGTCACGGCGAAGGCCGGCGGCGGTGCGGTTGAGGTCACCGTGTCCGGCAAGCGGGAAGTCACGAAGGTGAAGTTGTCCCAGGAGGTCGTGGACCCGGACGATATCGAGATGCTGGAGGATCTGATTATGGCGGCGACCAACGAGGCACTGCGCCAGATTGAGGAGGCTTCTCAGAAATCGATGGCAAACATCACCGGCGGGCTGGGCGGAGGACTTCCGTTCTGATGGATTACTACAGCAGTGAAATATCAAACTTGATTGAGGAATTGTCCTCCCTTCCCGGCATTGGGGCAAAGTCCGCGCAGAGGCTTGCGTTTCACATACTGAATATGCCGGCCGACCGTGTGGAGGCACTGTCCCATGCGATGCTCTCGGCAAAGCAGAATGTGCGATACTGCAAATCCTGCTTTAATTTGACAGATCAGGAAATCTGTCCGATCTGTAACGACACAAACCGGGATCACAAGACCATCATGGTGGTGGAAAACACCCGCGATCTGGTGGCGTATGAGAAGACCGGAAAGTTTGAGGGCGTTTATCACGTTCTGCACGGAGCCATCTCCCCGATGCTGGGAATCGGTCCCGGCGACATCCGGCTCAAGGAGCTGATGATCCGGCTGGAGGCGGATGTGGACGAGGTAATTATCGCCACCAACTCCAGTTTGGAGGGAGAGACCACGGCGATGTACATCAGCAAGCTGATCAAGCCGACCGGGATCAAGGTCACGAGGATTGCCAGCGGAGTGCCCGTGGGCGGCGATCTGGAATACATTGATGAAGTGACGCTCCTTCGGGCGCTGCAGGGCAGAACCGAATTATAAAACAGTTTATCCGCAGACATGTGCTGCTTCAGCAGTGGGCGGCGCTGCAACTGAATCTGGGAAATTATGGATTATTATCTTTCAGATTTCCATCATTGTTCCAATAAAGAACGGGATGTTATTCTCGCAATCGACGAGCATATACACAAAAGGTCTGTCAAGATATACTTGCTTCGGCTCCTGCGGTTCTGCAGCTGCACTTTTGTTCATCTCAACAACGGTTGCTGCACCGGCCCTTGTTCCTTTCTCGCCTATCGAGATAAAGGTTTTGTGCAGAACACGGTTGATATAGATATTGTCGGCCGCAGAGGTGCCAAGCCCCACAAATTCTGCGTTATCAGGATCAAAGGCCTTGGGCATACCCATTCCTTTAAGAATCTCAGACATCTCCACATCATACGCCGCCTCAAACTTCGGAATAGAGGTATGAACGGTGGTATACTGAGGATTTGCCAGTAGTGCGCTCAACGATTTACCGTTAAGGGAGGCAATATAATCGGACACGCTCACTCCCTTATTTGGGAGCATTGCTACAAAGGCATACTTACCGCCTTTGTAATACTTCATAAAGCCGGTTGCTTTTTCATCCTCAAGGTAGGTGCCTTCGGAACTGTACATAAATTCGACATCCTGTTTGGTTCCGTCTTCCGTGGTGAATTTACCGCCTCTCACCTGATGTTTTTTGTAGATCTCGGACCACTCTGCTTCAAAGGCAAGAGCATTCACAAGATACATAACAGCGTCCTGCGGAACCTGATCCAAGATCTTCGGGATCATTTCATCCGTCTCTTTTTTTACCCAGTTGTTGATGTCTTTGCAGGTCTGATTATTAAATGGCGTCTTATAAATATCTGCGCCATAGTAATCGGCATTGGTCTGCAGGAAGTCTTGACTCATCGTAAAACGTTCGTCTTCGGTAAACCAAATGGAATTTGCGAGGCTCAGCTTATATTTTTCTCCCTGCGGAAGGCTCTTCCTATAGCTATAAAGATACAGATTCAGATCCTCTGTGGTCATGCCAAGAACCGCTTCCATCTGTTCCAGCGTTTCATTTTCTGCGCCATTAGCTGCCATAGCCAGGGCGCAGAGAACCGACAAGGGTGAAACCAGTGTGTTTTCACTTCTGTTTTCACTTGCTTTAAAAAGACGGATTGCGAAATCGGTAACATCTGCATTTTGCGGGCTGAGATCATCCAGAGCACTCACCTTATTGGGTGTAACGCCTTCCATCAGATCCTTTGCCTGCACCGACGCAGAGCATCCTGTCATATTAACCGCCATTGCACATACAAGAGCCAGGCTTGTGATAATTAAACTTATGCGTGTCTTTTTCATTCTGTCCCCTCCTTTTTCCGTTTACCCTTCATATTGAATGTCAATCATATATCCACGGCTGTTCCGAACAGGGTGGTGCTGTGTAAGAGGATTTATACCGTCAACAAAAACGGTGATGTCTGACTCCTTCTCAATTTCAACCCCAGTTTCCGGTTCAATCAGAATATGCCATTCAGCCCTATCATCGGTGCCGCCCCCCTCTGGCTCGATAGTATCAATGTAGATATAGCACTGTCCATCGGTACTCATATGAACGGATTGAACCTTATGTCGGATGGAGCCGCTGCCTTCCTCAAGCAATACCATTACAAGGATCTTATTTTCAAAATACGCTTCGTCATATTTATAGTATTCTTCTTTGTTTGCTTCGTAATATGCATTCAGCTCCCGGACAGAGCGAATGATTTTCACAACGGGATACGTAACATCCGCTTGGTATCCGTCAGTGCGAATATACTGCGCGTCGAAACCAATCGGAGGAGCGGTCAAAGCATTCTCTGTTTTATTAATATCCGATTTATTTGAAGCTTTGGATTTCTCTTCAGCAGCGCTGTTATTGGCTTGCTTTGTTGGCATCATTGCGGGGCGGATCATTACCGACCATACAGTAACAATCAGACAAAATGGGATACACAGAGCCAAAATTCGATTACGATTTCTCTTGCGTTCTTTTATTCTCTTTTCGCTGCGACGGAATACTTCCGCCGTACATTCATTTAATTCTCTCATAATAACAGCTCACCATCCTCTCCAAGAATGATGCGAAGTTCCTTTTTTGCACGATACAAAAGATTATCCACCTGCTTGCGGTTCTTCTTCATAACCCTGGCGGCTTCCTCATAGGTCATTCCTTCAAAGTATATGAGGTGTACCACCACACGCATATCCTCCGGTAGCTTTGCCAGGGCAGCGTTCACCAACTGTTTTCGCTCGTCCGCAAGGACGATTTCTTCAAGGGACTTGTACTCATCCGTCAGGTTCTGTGCCTCAGAAAGCTCCACAAAGTCGATTATTTTGCGGTGCTTAACGTAATCGAGGGCACGGCATCTGCCGATCATATACAGATAGGTTTTCAGTGTAACCTTGAAGTTGTACCGATGTTTATGCACGACCAGATCCGAAAAGGTGTCTATCGCAATATCTTCGGCTGCGTGGGTATCATGCACATAACGGTCGATGAAGAAGACAAGTCCGCGAAACAGCTCCTTCATGATATCGTTAAAGGCACTTCCATCACCATCAAGGAAACGGCGGTAGCTACTTGCGCTGTTATCCATAGGTTTTCCCCCTAAACTCGGGATCACGTCTGACCCCTTCACTTATTATACGACTGAGCATAATTGATTTCCTTAATGGATATTAGCATATATTTATGATACTTTCCATCATACCGACCTGCTGTGGCGTATTCTTTTCATATCTTCCGACAAAGTTTTCTGAATTTCGCAGACGGTATGTGATAGCATGACCGTATATCTGTGGACAAACGGAAATAGGAAAGGAGTGGCGTATGATTGATATTGTAGCGGAAAATGAGCGGAATCTGAAAAATGTACGGCAGATAGGAACTCCCGGCGAGGAGGACAAAATATACATAGAGAACGAGGTCTACAAGCGCATCCATGCGGAGGATTATGCGGAGCGGCGCATTTTTATCTTTATGGGGCACACGGAGAAAGAGAACAATCGGTATATGACCTTTGTGGAGGCGGCGATCCCGGTTCCGGACATTGAGTTTGTGCAGAATATCCCACAGTGGAGCAGTCATGCGTGGAGCGACATTTTTCAGGAAATCAAGCGCTCCTATGACAACACAATTATTGTGGGCTGGGCAATGGATATCAAGGGATTTTCCCCCGATCTGACGCCGGAGCTGGAGGCGGTACACCGCGAACAGTTTGGCGGTGCGCATCAGGTGCTTTTTCTTATGGACAGTGTCGAGGGTGAAGAGTATTTTTATTTAAATAAGGGAAAAAGCATGCAGAAGAAGGAGGGCTTTTTTGTTTATTACAGCCCAAAGCCCCGGCAGGCACACGAGACGGAGGTTACAGTCGAGGTACCGGAGGAGGCGGTGCTTCGGAATGGGAGGAGCCGTCTTCTCATGGACAGCATACAGCAGGAGAAACAAAGGGGCGGTCACAGGGCAGCCTCTTATGCGATGACCGCCGCGGTTCTGCTTCTGATCGGACTCGTCGGTTTCGGGGTCTATCAGGATCGGATCAAGCTCTCCAGTCTGGAAAAAGCGGTCAACACGATGGGCAATCATCTGGAGCCCGTGACGGAGTCAGACACCGAAACATTGAACCTGATCCCGATCCGTGAGCTTCCATCCGGTGAAATCCAGAGGGTGGATGACACTGAGGGAAAGCAGGAGAATTCGGAGGGCAAGTCCACGGGAAATGAGCCGGATGACACTGAACAACAGGACGCCGCGCAGACTTCCGTAGATTTGCCGGGAAGCGGAGAACCGTCCTCGGAAATGCCGGACGAGAATGAGACGGAGGATGTTAATGCCACTGTTTCCGATTATTATGTTGTCAGGAAGGGTGACACGCTGAGCGCCATATCGAAGAAATTTTACGGTTCGACTGCATACATAGAAAAGCTTGCGGATCTCAATCATCTGGAAGATTGTGACGACATTCGTGTCGGACAGAAATTATTACTTCCGTAGAACGCATTAATGTGATACAATGGGTTGGACAGGAAACAAGAGATAAGAGGAGTACATACGTGGCAAACAAAACAGATTTCAAAACCGTTTGGAACAGCGGTGAGGAACTGGAGCAGATCGAGGAGCAGGTGAAAAAACACCGGAGAAAGACCTTTGGGCGTGTGATGAGCACAATTCTCCTTCTCGTGATCGTTCTGATCGGAATTCAGCTCTGGACGGCTTTGCGGAGCTATTCTTCTTATGAAGTGGTCAATCTCGTGGAACGCCACGACAGCGGAACGACAAAATATGCGTCCTTCCTCGGGCAGCGCGTTGAGTACAGCAGTGACGGAATTGTGTACTACAAGGACGGGGATACACCGGCGTGGAACCAGTCGTTTGAGATGACATCGCCGGAGATTGATGTATGCGGCAGTTATCTGGTGGTTTACGATGCGGGCGGAACAAGCATCTATATTATGGCGGAGACAGGTTTGAGCAAGAAGATTGAGACTTCCATGCCGCTGTCGCGCGTGCGGATTGCCGGGCAGGGTACGATTGCTGTGCTGATGAAAGAAGGGGGCGTCTCCTATGTGAGACTGTATGACCGCAAAGGGAAGGGGCTGGCAAATGGCGAGTTTTTTCAGAAAAACGGGACATTTCCGATGGATATCGCCCTTTCCGCAGACGCGCAGAAACTGGCGGTATGCATGCTGGATGTGACCGCCGGAAATGTCTGCTCGGTCATCAGCTTTTACAATTTCGGTTCCGTCGGGCAGAATGAGATCGACAATAATGTGGGGACTTACCGCTACGAAGATATGCTGATTCCGGAGATTGACTACGTCAGCGCGGATCGGATGGTGGCTTTCTCCAATGACGGTGCAATTTTGTTTGAAGGGGCACAAAAGCCGGCACCAAAGCGGACAATCAAGTACAAGGCAGAAGTGGAGAGTGTGTTTCACAGCAATAAGTATGTGGGCATTACTTATCCGAATCCGGACACCGAGGGCAGCTGGCATATCAAGGTGTACGACATGAACGGATCAGTTGTCATGGAAAATGACACTGAAATTGCTTACTCGCGGATCGAATTTCTGGACAACAACGAGATTTGCGTGCGGAATCTGCATCAGTGTGAGTTGTTTACGATCCACAGTATCCGCAAATTTTCTTATACATTTGATGAGGAACTATATAAGATTCTATCCGGAAAAAACAGTCAGAATTATACATTCGTATTGGATGGAACGACTGAGGAGGTGCGTTTAAAATGAATTGGTTACTGATTTGTGTACTGGGTATTCTTGTGGCGAATCTTGCGGAAGGCTATTTTAAAGGCTTTCTGCGAGTGGTGTACTCGATGGTGGCGGGGCTTCTGATCCTGATTGCCGTCATGCTGCTGATGCCGCCGGTGGCAACGCTGCTGACGGAATACACAAGGATTGACGAGAACATTGAGCAGGCATGCTCTGAGAAAATCCATGAATTTGTGCTGGCACAGAAGGAAAAACCGGAAGGCGGCGCAGAGTCCGAGACTGGGATTCAGATCCCGCAGGTGATCGTGGATAAGCTGTTGGATGCGGATACGGTGCTGGACAGTTTTCTGGAAGGGAGCGGTGTGTATGATGCGGTGGCAAAGCGCGCCACGGAGCTGGCCATGCGCGGCATTGCGGCTGCGATTGTGTTTGTGGTTGCCGTTATCGTATCGATTTTGCTCACAGTTGCCCTGGACCTGGTGTCCAAGCTTCCGCTGATCGGAAATGTCAACCGTATGCTGGGACTGCTGGCGGGTGCGGTTAAGGGAATTTTGCTGGTTTGGATGGCATTTGCCGTTATCGCGATGGCAAGCTCTACAAGCTGGGGAATGGCGCTGAACGAGCTCATTTATGATTCCGCGCCTCTGCTTTGGCTGTACAGGGTCAATCCGATTTTGCGGCTGCTTGTTATTTCCTTTTAACAGACCGGGAGGAACAAACGATGAAATTGATTTCGTGGAATGTAAATGGACTTCGTGCCATCATGGGCAAGAATTTTATGGAAGAATTTCAAAAGCTGGATGCGGATTTTTTCTGCCTGCAGGAAACCAAGCTGCAGGCGGGACAGATTGAAATGGATCTGCCCGGCTATCTGCAATACTGGAATTATGCGGAGCGGAAGGGGTATTCAGGGACTGCGATTTTTACCAGGCATGAACCCCTTGCCGCCGCCTATGGGATCGGCATTGCGGAGCACGACACAGAGGGGCGTGTGATCACGCTGGAGTATCCGGATTTTTATATGGTCACTGTCTATACGCCGAACTCCCAGGATGAATTAAAGCGCCTTGATTATCGCATGCAGTGGGAGGATGATTTCCGCGCCTATCTGAACG
>CAZWRT010000088.1:0-6906 GCA_964636375.1 uncultured Lachnobacterium sp.
TCATTATCCTCATACTGCTGTTTGTCCTGTTTGGTATTATGAATCCTGCGATTGCGAAGCTGACACCGTGGATGATGGAAATGCTGTCCGATACAATGGCAGAAAGCGGATTGATTGTCACGCATATTCAAGTGGACGCAATGACCTCATGGACACAGTTTTTTAAGAACATTCCTATGGCGCTTATTGCTTTTGTACTGATCTTCAGCGATATATTTACCAAAGAATACAAATCCGGGACATTACTGCTCATACTGACAAAAGGCTTGTCAAGATACAAGGTTGTGCTTGCAAAAGCTTTGCTGTTACTGTCGCTCTGGACGTTTGGCTACGGGATTTGCTTCGCAATTACCTACGGCTATAATGCTTACTTTTGGGACAACGGCATTGCACATAATTTGTTCTGCGCTGCAGCTGTCTGGTGGCTGTTCGGTGTATGGGTAATATGCCTTATTGTTCTGTTTTCGTCGCTGCTGCAGAATAACACAGGGGTTTCTCTGTGTACCGGCGGGATGGTGCTGTTTGCGTATTTATTGAGCATCATACCAAAGGTAAAGGCATATTTACCCACGATGTTGATGGATACCACTTCTCTTTTAAGCGGTGTTGAGGGAATGGATGCATATATCAAGGCGGTTATTATTTCTGCTGTTTTTGGCTTGATATGTATTGCTGTCAGTGTTCCTGTTATGAACAAAAAACAGCTTTAGCGCGTATCCCTGATTTTGGACTACAGTTTCTTTACGAACAGTGCGCGGATTGCGTTCAGTACGGCTAAGATCATGACGCCCACATCGGCGAAGATGGCGAACCACATGTTGGCGATGCCGAAGGCGCCGAGCGCGAGACAGATCAGCTTGATACCGATCGCAAATACAATGTTCTGATACACAATCCCAAGGCATTTGCGGGAAATTTTGATTGCCTTGGAAATCTTCAACGGGTCATCGTCCATCAGGACGACATCGGCCGCTTCGATCGCGGCGTCGGAGCCCATGGCGCCCATGGCGATTCCGATGTCCGCGCGGGAGAGGACCGGCGCGTCATTGATCCCGTCTCCGACGAATGCGAGTTTTGCCTTTGCCGTTTTCTTTTCCAGCAGTTCTTCCACCTTTGCCACCTTGTCGGAGGGGAGAAGTTCGCTGTAAACCGTGTCAATTCCCAGCTCCTTTGCAACCGTTTCCGCGACCGGTCCTGCATCTCCGGTGAGCATGACGGTTTTTCTGACGCCCGCAGAGTACAGGCTGCGGATCGCATCCTTCGCGTGGGGCTTGATTACGTCGGAAATCACGATATGTCCGGCGTATTCGTTGTCAATTGCGATGTGGATGATTGTGCCCGTGTGGTGGCAGGGAATGTGGGACACGCCCAGCCGGTTCATCAGCTTGTCGTTTCCTGCAGCGATTGATTTGCCGTCCACCACCGCGATGACGCCGTTTCCGCTGATCTCCTGAATGTCGGTCACACGCGAGCGGTCCGGTTCCGAACCGTAGGCTTTCAGCAGGCTCTTGCTGATGGGGTGCGAGGAAGCACTTTCCGCGAGTGCTGCGTACTCGATCAGCGTCTCCTCGGGCAGCTCGTTGTGATGAATCGCATTGACCTCAAACACGCCCTGCGTCAGCGTGCCGGTTTTGTCGAACACGACGCAGTTCGTTTTGGACAGAGTTTCTAAGTAGTTGGAACCCTTGATCAGAATCCCCTCTTTGCTCGCACCGCCGATTCCGGCAAAAAAACTCAGCGGAATGCTGATGACCAGCGCACAGGGGCAGCTGATCACGAGGAAGGTCAGCGCGCGGTAGAGCCAGGTGCCCCAGTCGGCGGAAAGCCCAAGGGCGGTCATGCGGACAATGGGTGGCAGAACGGCGAGCGCCAGCGCGGCGTAACACACGGCGGGCGTGTAGATGCGCGCAAATTTGGAGATAAAATCTTCTGACCTTGATTTGCGGGAGCTGGCGTTCTCGACCAGATCCAGGATTTTGGAAACGGTGGACTCACCGAATTCCTTCGTCGTCTGAATCCGCAGGACGCCCGTCATGTTGATGCAGCCGCTGATGATTTCGTCGCCCGCTTTTGCGTCGCGTGGCAGGCTCTCGCCGGTCAGCGCGCTGGTGTTCAGGCTGGAGGTCCCCTCGACGATGAGACCGTCAATCGGGACCTTTTCTCCGGGCTGTACCACGATGATGCTGCCGATCGCCACCTCGTCGGGGTCAACCCGCTCCAGCTTCCCGTCGCGCTCGATGCCGGCGTAGTCCGGGCGGATGTCCATGAGCTCGGAGATGTTGCGGCGGCTCTTTCCCACCGCATAGCTCTGGAACCACTCGCCCACCTGATAGAAAAGCATGACGGCGATCGCTTCCAGATAGTCGCCGTTTTCGTAGATTGCCAGCGCCAGTGCACCGACCGTTGCGATTGCCATCAGGAAATTTTCATCGAATACCTGCCAGTTTTTGATTCCCTTCCACGCTTTGCGCAGGATGTCATAGCCGATGATCAGGTAGTCGATCATGTAGGCACAGAGGCGGAGCCAGCGCCCGGCGGACACGAAGGTGTATGAGTCGATTCGGTCAAACGCCTCCGCGGGAATGAACTGCAGCCCGATCATGATTGCGGCGGAGACAAGAATGCGAATTAACATTTTTTTCTGTTTTTTGGTCATAGCGTGGCCTCCTTCAAGGGATGTGAGTGATTATCAAAGATAGATTTCGCAGTCTTCCTCCACTTTCTTGCAATTTTTTACGATCTCCTGCATGACAGCCTTCTCGTCCGCGCCCTCGGCGAATTCTACGCTCATCTTGAGCGTCATGAAATTTACGGTGGCATCCTTCACTCCGGTGGTCTTCTTAGCGGCCTCTTCCATCTTGTTTGCGCAGTTTGCACAGTCTACTTCAATTTTGTACGTTTTTTTCATAGTATGCTCTCCTTTTTATCAATCAATTAAACAATTGCTTAATCGTTTAAACCAAGTATAATCCATTGTATGGAAAATGTCAAATCTTTTTTTCGGCTTTATTTGTGAAATCGGCGCGGCTGTGTTATACTGCAAATCAGAAAGGACAGGGAGGGAGTTTCGTATGACAGATGAAAGATTGCCGCATCACCATGGAAATGATGAAGAGTGCGGGCATTTGCGGGAGCAGCTGGAGCGTGCCGGGGACTTCAAGGCCGTGGCGGATGTCTTCAAACAGCTCAGCGACACCAGCCGCGTCCGCATTTTCTGGCTGCTCTGCCATTTTGAAGAGTGCGTGATCAATATCTCCGCGCTCGTGGATATGTCAAGCCCCGCCGTGTCTCACCATCTGCGCCAGCTGAAGGCCAGTGGATTGATCACAAGCCGCAGGGAGGGCAAGGAGGTATACTATCGGGCGGCTGACACGGAGCAGAGCCGGCTTTTGCATCTGGCAATCGAAAAGACGATGGAGATTGCCTGCCCGAGGGCGGACATGATTGGCATAAACGGAAGTGCAGGAAAGGAAGAGGAGTAGGGATATGGGAAGGATTATTGTTCAGGAGGAGACGACAAAAGACCCGGTCAGCCTGATCGGCAGGGAGGCTGGCGTGTGCTGGGGCGGCGATATTCAGGACGCAGAGAAGAATTACCGGCGCGGCATCGACTGCCTCGTCTCCGGTCATGGCCGGACATGGGAGTACCCGCAGGTGTATCTGGTTCTCGACGGCTATTCCGCGCGTGTAATCCGCGAGTTATACACACACATCGCCGGAGGACCGACGAGGCTGCAAGCCTCTACCCGTTACATTAATTATGAAAAAGGCTTCGGCTATGTGATTCCGCCGAAGATTGCGCAGGACGCGGCGGCGAAGTTGGTCTATGAGGAGGCAATGAAAGGGATTTTAAGCGCCATGCAGGAGCTGGAAAAACTGGACATGCCGAGGGAGGATATAGGAATGCTTTTGCCGCTTGGCATGGAGAGCAAGGTGGTTTTGCGCACGAATCTGCGCAATCTGGTCGATATGTCGCACCAGAGGCTGTGCACGAGGGCTTACTGGGAATATCAGCAGCTCATGCGGGATATGATGGCGGCGCTTGCCGCATATTCCGAGGAGTGGAGCTATCTGGTAGAGCATTATTTTGTAGCAAAGTGTGAGCTGACGGGTTTCTGCACAGAGAAGAAATCCTGCGGGCGCCGGCCGAAGAAGGGGTAGCATTGAGGCGGTGCCAGATAGTTTATTGTTAAATAGTGGGGCAGTTCCAGCTTGACATATTAACGCTTATATGATATATTCACAATTGATATTAGGCGAAACGCTTGATCCACGCTTGTTAGGGAAAATTTCCCTGGTAAGCGTGGATCAAGCGTTTTTTAGTTGGTAAAAAGAAAGGAGAAAATCACAATGATTACAATCAGCAAGTTTAACGCTCAAAATCCAAGGTATATCAATCTGCTAAAAAGAAGAAGCAATATTCCCGCAGAGGTGGAAGCTACTGTTAGGGATGTATTGAAAAATGTCAAAGAAAAAGGGGACGAAGCACTATATTTCTATATGAAAGAATTCGATCATGTTGATATCAATAAAATTGGATTATTTGTGTCTGAAGAGGAATTCACCAATGCAAGGGAAAATGTATCCGAAGAATTTAAGGTGGCTGTCCAAAAAGCTTGTGACAACCTTTTTCGATTTCACAAAAAACAATTGCCAATAAGCTTTTCAGAAGAATATGAGGATGGCGTTATTCTTGAACGCAAATATACACCAATCAATAGTGTTGCCGTTACGGTTCCCGGAAATATGGCACCGCTGGTCTCTACACTGTGCATGAATTTAGTTCCGGCAATAGTTGCCGGTGTTCCAAACATATATATACTGACAAAACCAGGAATTGACGGAACGATTGATGAACACTTATTATATGTGGCAGACTATTTGAATATAAAAAATTACCTGAAAATTTCAGGTTCCCAGGGATTGGCTGCGGTTGCTTACGGAACGGATAGTATCAATAAGGTTGATGCAATAACCGGACCGGGAAATAACTATACGCAAATGGCTAAAAAGAACTTTTGAAAATTATGGCGATATTTTTGTGGTTGATTCTATTCAGGAAGCTGTAAATGCTGTAAATGAAATGGCACCTGAGCATGTCGAATTATTATTAGATGATTACGAAAATGTGCTTCCCCAATTAACCAATGCCGGTGCAGTATTTGTTGGAGAGTACAGCACCGAGCCAGTGGGTGATTATTTCTGTGGAACAAACCACATCCTTCCAACATGCGGTACGGCTAAATTTTCCTCAGGCATGTCGGTGGGAGAATTTATGCGCGGATATAGTGTAATTAAATATACGGAAACAGCCTTAAAAAATAATGCCGACTATATCATTCAGCTTGCAGAATCAGAAGGGATGAAAGCGCATGCTCTGGCTGTAAAAGTAAGAAGGTAACCCGTCAAATATACGCAAATCCGATTACCGAATGTATTGATTTATTACCGTTTATGTTGTATGATTTTGATATCAAGCTTGATAAAATCATTTTTTTGTAAGGAGGTATGGTTTTATGTTTATCGAAGAACGTCATCAGGAAATATCCGAAACCATTAAAAAGGACGGTAAGATCACCATTGCGGCAATAACAAATAAGTATGGCATATCCGATGAATCTGCCCGCAGAGATCTGCGACTGCTGGAACAGAAAGGTGTATGTAAGAGAACACATGGCGGAGCGATTAGGGTTGGCCAGGTCAGTGTAAGACCGCCTATAGACCGCAATTTCGACAATATGCCTATCTTTGATAACTACAGAGAGATTTCGCGTGCAGCAGTTCAATTGATTCACGAGAATGATACGGTATATTTAACAGGAGGTTCCTTTGGGTATATTATGGTTTCGTTTTTGCCTAAGGATATCCATTATACGGTGATTGTAAACTCTGTAGACATTGCAAAGGAACTCAGGAGCTTCGACAATATTGAGGTATATGTTGCCGGTGGTAAAATGCGGCAAAGCGGCTCTCTGGTTGACAGCATGGCAAATGAATTTGTCAACCGTATGCATTTTGACATATGCTTTATTACCGGCGCTGGTTTGACGGTGGATTTCGGATTGACAAATGGTACCGATGAGACAGCGGCCTTCCAACGCACGGTTATCAGGAACAGTCGCGAAAGATGCTTGCTGCTCCCCAGTGCAAAAGTCGGTGTAGATTCTTTCATCAAGGTATGCGATGCAGAGAACTTTGATTATATCATCACAGACTGGGATTGTGTAGATGACCAAATTGTGGCAATTAAAGAAAAGGGCATTGACATTATTGTTGTTGAGGAGCCAAAATGAACCGCGAACAGAAAATCCGAAATTTGATTCTCGACAAGTATTCCAGTTTTCGTCAGTTTGCGATAGAGGCAGATATTCCATACAGTACGCTGATGACGCTGCTCTCTCGTGACATAGGTGGGGGCTCGTTTGATATCGTTATGCTGATTTGTAAAAAACTGGACATTGACCCATTTGAAATTTAGGGATAGGAGAAATGTGCGCCTTCCCTGTCTGGAGTATGGTGCCCTTGCTTTTCTGCTTGGGGAAAATTGCGGTAAATCTTTGATCGGTTTACCGCTATTTACTCTTTGCGTCTTTTCTTAAATAAGGTTTACAGAAGAATTTTCTAAAACGTTAGGCAGAAATGTATAAATATTGCAGCCACATAGTTCATCAAAATGCTTTTTGGCCTTCATAAATGCTTTCCATTTCTCTATTGTAAAATCTGGTAAACCATGTCTTAATGCAACATCTATAAAGCGTTTTTCAATAATACAAGCCCCGTTTGGCAATGAAATAGCATCACATAATTGAATTAGTTTATCGTAATTATCATATTGCTTATCTGCTAAAAATTGCTGTAGAAACTTTTTCTGTTCGGAAGAACAATCATATTTGCCAAAAAAAGTAT
>CAZWRT010000089.1:0-6803 GCA_964636375.1 uncultured Lachnobacterium sp.
CGCGCCCCCTTCAGCGCCTTGCCGAGATATTCCAGCACTATTTCGATGGACTTATCGGGCGTGGCCGCCTGTAAGGCAAGCCGGAACGCCTCATTGACCTGCCCTTCCAGCATTTGATTGTTCTTGAACGCATCGCCCCTGCCCGCCCGAAAGCTGACATCGATCGCAATCTCAATGCGGCAGCGCCTGCCGTCCCAGACCACCATCGTATCCTTCCACAGCATATAACGGTCGATGTTCAGGGCATAGCACTGCCTCTCCCGAAATCGATTCGGCTCCAGCTCGTCGTTGTTGCAGATCGCGCAGGGCGATGAGCATTGCTGAATCACTTCATAGCATTTCCTCCCGACCGTGTCTTCCATTGATTTTACACCAAAAACCTCCATTGCCGTCGGGTTCATGTAAATTACTTCATAGGAGTCCATGTCCGTCACATAGACGCACTCATGCAAATTTTCAAAGAATTCCCATATTTTTTCCACTATGCCGCCTTTCTTCTTCGCACCGTAAACAGCTTTATGCTGTTAAATCCTTCAGCTCTGACATAATCGCAGGAACGTCAATGTTCTGCGGGCAATGCTCGGTACAGGCTCCGCAGCCGACACAGTCTTTGGGCTGTCCGTCTGTCTGAATCTCCTCAAGCTGATTGAGTGCCCATCTGCCATGCAGCTTATAGGTATTGTAAACCTTCAGTACCTCCGGAATATTGATCTTCGCCGGACAGGAGTCACAGCAGTAGCGGCATGCCGTGCAGGGTACCTTGATCTGATCCCTAAACTGCCTGCAGGCGTCAAGGAGTAACGCCTCCTCCTCTTTGGAAACAGCCGTTTCATCAGAAAACGTTGCAATATTATCCTCAATCTGTGACAGGGTTGACATTCCGCTCAAAACCACCTGAACCTGCGGCAGACTCTTCACAAAACGCAGCGCCCAGGCGGGAATGCTCCACTCGGGATGTGCGTCATTTAAAATTTTCTCGGTCTCCGGCGTCAAATTCGCCAGACGTCCGCCGCGCACCGGCTCCATGACCATGATCGGGATATTGTGCTTTGCCAGCACTTCGTACTCCGCCTTGGAGGAACCGAACAGCCAGTCGAAATAGTTGAGCTGAATCTGTGCAAAGTCCCATTTATGGTGGATTGTAAACTTCTCAAGAGTTTCCGGTGACGAATGGGAAGAAAACCCAAGATACTTAATCCTTCCCGCCTTTTTCTGCTCGATAAAGTAATCCACCGCGCCGCTGTCTATATATTGCTGCGCAATCTGGTTGTTAATTCCGTGAATCAGATAAAAATCGATGTGGTCCGTGTGAAGCCTCTCGAGCTGCTCCTCAAAGACTGCCTTGTAATCCTTATTGGCAAAAATCAGGTACTTGGTTGCAAGATAAAAGCGATCTCTCGGATAACGATCCACCAGCGCCTCTCCGAGGAATTTCTCCGAGGCTCCGCCGTGGTACACGTATGCGGTATCAAAGTAGTTGATGCCCTGCGCGATCGCATAGTCAATGATCTGCTGCGCCTTCTCCTTGTCGATCACCGAATCCGGCTGTCCCGGTACGACCGGCAGACGCATATTTCCCATTCCGAGACGGGAAAGCTTGATATCCTGAAAAGCTTTGTACTCCATAATCATATCCTCCTTCTCAATTTCAGACCACACTATTAATTACATTTTACCAGATTTGGCCCATTAATCAATGTTTTTTTATCTGCCTGTTTATTCAAACTGGCTCGCGTAGAGCCTGTAATACGCGCCTTTTGCCAGCATGAGCTCCTCGTGGGTGCCCTGCTCCACCACGTCCCCGTGATCCACCACCAGAATTTTGTCCGCATTCTGGATCGTAGACAGACGGTGAGCAATTACGAAACAGGTCTTTCCCTGCATCAGGCTGCGCATCGCTTTCTGCACCTTGCGCTCCGTATTCGTATCCACGTTGCTGGTCGCCTCGTCCAATATCAGCATGCTGGTATTGTAGAGCATGGCACGCGCGATCGTCAAAAGCTGTTTCTGCCCCTTGCTGATGTTGCCGCCGTCCTCACTGATCTCAGTGAGATAGCCCTTTGGCAGGCGCGTGATATAGCTGTGGATATGCGCCGCCTTTGCCGCGGCAACGACCTCCTCCATCGTCGCGCCCTCTTTCCCATAGGCAATGTTGTCAAAAATTGTCCCGGAAAACACCCATGTGTCCTGCAGCACCATCGCATAGCTGCGGCGCAGGCTGTCCCTTGTGACGCTGCGGATTTCATGGCCGTCCACGGTGATCTCGCCGCTGTCCACGTCATAAAAACGCATCAACAGGTTGATGATCGTCGTTTTTCCGGCGCCGGTCGCCCCGACAATGGCAATCGTCTTCCCTGCGTCCGCCCTGAGACTTAAATTATGTAAAACGGTTCTGCCCGGCACATAGCCGAAGCTGACCTCTTTCATCACTACGTCTCCCCGCACGTCACAGAGAACTCTCGCATCATAGATATCCTGCACCTCCTCCGGCTCATCCAGAAGACGGAACACCCGCTCGGACGCGGCAAGTGCGGAAAAAATCTCATTCACAATATTCGCAATCTCATTGATCGGTCCGGAGAACTTGCGTGAGTAGAGCACAAAGCTGGAGATCTCACCCAGATCCACTACGCGGAAATTGTAAAGGAGCGCCCCGACCAGTCCAATCAGCGCCAACCCAAGGTTATTGATAAATCCGACAGTCGGCCCCAGGGTCATACCAAGCCGGTCAGCCTCATAGTAGGCGTCCGCAGCCGCGTGGTTGATGTCGTTGAACTGCTCGCAGACACCGTCCTCATAGGCATAGGCGAGAATCGTCTTCTGCCCGCTGAACATCTCCTCCACAAAACCGTTCATCCGACCGTAAGCCGCACTGCGCTTTGCGTAGCGGGGGCGCGTCTTTTTTCCCATGCTCCGCGTGTAGAAAATCGCCAGCGGTATCGTGACCAGCATACACAGCACCAGCGGAAGCGAGATGCTGCACATCATGAGGAACGAGCCGGTCACCGTCACGAAGCTGGTCATGATCTGCACGATGTCCGTGGACAGGCTCGTGCAGATCACATCGATGTCATAGCTGACGCGGCTGATGATGTCTCCGGCCTGATTGCGGTCAAAGTAGCCCACCGGCAGGCGGCTGAGCTTGTCAAAAACATCGTTGCGCATCCGGCGTGCAACCTTCCGGCTGACGCGCATCATCCCAAGGCTGACTGCAAAGCTCAGCAGATTGCTCCCCACATACAGAACCAGCATCCATTTGACATAGTAGATCACCCGGTCAAAATTGACCTTTCCGGCACCTGCTGCCGCCTCTGAAATAGCATCGCCCGCAAACTTTGGCCCAAGCAGATTGCCCGCGTTCCCCACCAGCGCACACAGACACAAAATGGCCACAATGATACGATATTCTTCCAGATAGCTTAATATGCGCAAAAGCGCGCCCTTTGCATTCTTTGGTTTTTCCTTTTTTCCTCCGCGGTCTCCGGGTCCCGGCATAATTTATTCTCCCTCCTCTATTATCCCACCCTTATGGCATGCTTTGTTGATTCGCCATAAGGAATCTGTCAGCTTCGCTGACCACCCTTATGGCAAGCCCTTATGGCATTGATCCCATCTGAGTCTCATAGATATCCCGGTAGGCCGGGCAGGATTCCAGTAAATGTTCATGGTTTCCGTAGCCGATGCAGCGTCCGTCGTCCATCACCAGAATATTGGTCATGCTCTGGACGGAGCTGACACGCTGTGCGACCATAATCGTCGTGGAATCCCGATGATGCTCAAAGATCGCCTTTCTGAGTGCCGCGTCTGTCTTGTAGTCCAGCGCGCTGGAGGAATCGTCCAAAACCAGAATCTCAGGATTCCCCGCGAGTGCCCGGCTGATCAGCACCCTCTGTTTCTGACCGCCGGAGAGGTTGGCGCCCTTGATGTCCGCCATATAATCCAGTCTCTCCTCAAGGCTGTCAATGAATTCCTTCGCCATGGCATCACAGACCGCGGCCTGTATCCCCGCTTCGTCCACATCGCGCCCGAAGGTGATATTGTTTCTCAGCGTATCATTAAACAGAATGTCATTCTGAAATACCACGCCGAATTTGCGGTGCAGCTCATCCTTGGGATAGGAACGCACATCCCGCCCATCCACAAAAACTGCCCCGTCCTCCACATCATAGAACCGCATCAGCAGATTGACGATCGTCGTCTTTCCGCATCCTGTGGGTCCGATGATCCCCAGGGATTCACCCTTACGGATGCAAAAGCTGATATCGCTGAGACACTGCTCCTGCCCGCCGCCGCCGAAATCGTCGCTGTTTTCAGAGATCGTATCCGCGTGATAGCTGAAATTCACATGCGAAAACTCAATAAAAGCATCGCAGTCTGAAGGTTTCGCCGCCTCCTCCCCGGAGATAATCTGCTGATCCTCTTCTGCCGCCAGCACCAGCGCGATGCGGTCTGCAGAAGCAGCCGCCTTGCTGATGTTCATGAACACGCGGTTTAATGCCATAACGCCCTGCATCACCATGTTAAAATACGTGAGAAAAGCAAGGATCACACCCGGCTGCATCTGGCCGTTATTCACCCGCATGGCGCCGACAAACACGACAAGCGAGAGCCCGGTATTTAAACACAATTGCATGAACGGTCCCGGCACTGCCATAAAGGTGCTGGTGCCGATATCACTCTGGGTCATGATATCATTCGCCTGATGGAAACGCCGCATTTCATAATCGCTCTTGGACAGCGCCTTGATCACGCGGATGCCGCTGATATTTTCACGCATGATACGCACGACATCGTCCAGACGCTCCTGCACCCTCTGATACATGGGAATGCCCTTGCGGGACACGGTGAACACCACAATCATCAGTATCGGAAGCATTGCGCAGAGAATCAGGCTCAATGCCCAGTCCATCGTCATCGTCACCACGATACCCCCAACCAGCAGAATCGGCGCGCGGATGGTCAAGGACTGTAAACTCATGGCGCACGCCTGCACATTGTAGCTGTCGCTGGTCATGCGGCTGGTCAGGCTGGGAAGGCCGAACGCATCAAACTGCGATCCGCTCAAATTTGCAGTCTTGTTGAACAAATCCCGCCTCACATCGTAGGAGACATTGTGGGCATTGTCCACTGCATGACGGTTGGCGCGAATGTTCAGCTGCCACGTAAACACTGCAGTCACAATCATCAATCCACCCCAAAGAAAAATCTGACCGACCTGCCCCAGTGGCACAACTTCGTCGATCAGATGTTCCAATATGTAGGGCAACAGAAGCTCGGTCACCGTTCCGATCAGCTTCAACGCCACGCCCAACATAATCATTTTTATATATTTTTTCATATAGTGAAAAATCAGTTTCATCTCATCCCTCATCTTCTGCGGGCGGCATTGCCTGCCGCCCCACAGAAAGATTATAAGTAACTATTCAGTACCTTCATAGTTACAATTATAATCTTTTATGAGAGATTAATCAAGCTCCTCCAAAGAGGCTCTCGCCTTCTTTTTCCTCTGTTTCACGCACTCGGTCAGAAGATACTCGATCTGCCCATTGATCGAGCGGAAATCATCCTCCGCCCACGCCGCGATCTCTGCGTACAATTTTTCTGACAGTCGGAGCGGAACCTGCTTTTTCTCAGCCATCAATACAGACTCCCGGAATTCACGACCGGCTGGGCATCATGATTACCGCACAGAACCACCAGCAGATTGGACACCATGGCCGCCTTGCGCTCATCATCGAGATTCACAAGCTGCTTTTCGTTCAGGCGCTCCAAAGCCATCTCCACCATGCCCACGGCGCCGTCCACAATCATCTTTCTCGCATCAATGATCGCCGATGCCTGCTGGCGCTGCAGCATGACGGACGCGATCTCCGGTGCGTAGGCAAGATAGGTGATTCGTGCCTCGATGATCTCAAGCCCCGCATCCGCAACCTTATTCTGGATCTCCGCCTTGATGCGCTCCGCAACTACCTCTGCTGATCCGCGCAGACTTCCCTCGTCCGCCTGCCCGTCGCCGGTAGTGTCCACGTTAATCGCCACATCATACGGGTAAATGCGCACGATATTGCGCAGCGCAGAATCACACTGCAGGGACAGATATTCCTTGTAATTGTCCACGTTGAACACAGCCTTGGCAGTGTCCGTCACGCGCCAGATGACCGCAATTCCGATTTCCACCGGATTGCCCAGACAGTCGTTGATTTTCTGCCTGCCGTTGTTCAATGTCATCGCCTTTAAGGAAACCTTTTTGCTCATACTCTCGGTGCTCACTGTGGTACCGTTTGTGGAAACCGTAATGCCGGTGTTCACATGCCCCTGAGCGTCGCCGCTCTGTGCAAGTTTCGTGGCCGCTGCCGGATTCACCGCGGTACAGAACGGATTCACAAAGTAAAAGCCCGCCTCCCTTATCGTGCCCTTATAGTTGCCGAACAAGGTCAGCACTAACGCCTCCTGCGGCTTTAACACCTTCAGTCCGCCGAACATGATCAATGTAACGATGCACACCACAACCCCCGCAATGATCAGCAGAACCGCTCCCATCATTTCCTGCGCTGCCCCGATGCAGCCAAAAACAATCGCCGCTATGGATGACAGATTGCACAGGAGGATCAAAAATAACGCCAGCATCCCGTTTTTCTTTGTCACATAAATTTTTTCCGTCATAGCCTTTTCCTCCTCATGTTGAATTAACCGCTATATTTTTGATATCATTATGATATCATCATGATTTGTGAAAGTCAAGCAAAAAAATCGAGTAGGAGGGGATTTGAAAAAAAATCCCCGACCTCTCACACCGCCGTGCG
>CAZWRT010000090.1:0-6141 GCA_964636375.1 uncultured Lachnobacterium sp.
GTCATACAGCTTTTTTCTGGAAATCGCCTCTCTGATCGTCGCAAAGAGCATCGCATTGCCTGCATAGAGATACTGCTTCTGTAAAGGCACACTATCCAAATGCTCAGGAATTTCCTGCTTTTTCCCTTTGAGAAACTCTGTGAGGAGTTCTTTCAAATAATTTTCCATCGCCTGTTTCGCCTCTGTGCATATGTTCCACAGAACCTCCGCTTCTTCCTTTTGGAGAACAGGAATATTCACAACCGGCTTCCCGGCCTCCTCACGGAAGATTCTGCATTTTGTGAGCCATGGAATCGCCTTCAGATATTCGGGGTTAAATCCAACGCTTTCAGGATCAATCCCTGCACGTACAATGTAAAGCAGTTTTGCAATTTCCCCGTCGATACAGGTATTCTCAGGGAAAAACGTGTAATCCGGGGAGTTTAAATACGAGTAACATGGAAATCCGTCTGCCCCATACACATGCATTGCAAGGTATTCGCAATCACCATATTTGTCAAACCTTGCAATGCGCTCACCGGAGTAGCAATGAGACAGCAATTCCAGATGCTCCTTATTGACAAACTTTTTGAAATTGACATGCCCAAATGCAATCCACCGGCCGCCGTTCGGTCTTTCTTTGAAATGCTGCTCCTCTTGAAGTATTTCACAAAATGCCTTATAGATTCCGTAGTCAAGACAGTAAAACGCGGCATACAGCTCTAAGGCGTTTTTGGCGTCGAAGGAACAGCTGTTATAAAAACCGCATTGACGAATCTTTTCGAGCCCTTCATCAACCGCGTTCCAAAACAGGTCAAAATTATCGTGTACGCACTGCTTCTGCGCAGGGATGTGCCTCTCCTTATCTTCCACGGTTGAGATCATAAAGTCGGTATAAAATTTGTTCCCAACCTTTTTCATCAGCTCGCCATCCGATAGTTTTTGAACGATCGGCTCAACATAAGCCGCAGGGATTCCGATCGATAATGCAATTTCTTCAATCGTGACCGGTTTCGCATAGGCAAGCCACAAAACGTTCTGCGCAATCAGATCATGATTAACCAGACTTACCGGTTCTCCGTTTAATCCTGATCCTCCACTATAGGAGATCGACAGTGTGACCGGTGAATAGCTTTGCTTAGAATATTTTTCCATTTCGCTGATTCCTTTCTTTACACGATCCCTGCCAAGATGCAGCCTGCTTTTCACCGTACCTTCCGGAATATTGAGTTCTAAGGCGATTTGACTTACGCTTTGACCGTTCATATAGTATCGGACAATTACTTCGCGGTAAATTTTTGCCAAATATGCAACTGCCTTGCGTACATTCTCAGCTTCCTCATCTTCCACATGAAGCTCAATGGATGCACGCTCATCAATAATGTCGAACTCATCGCCGATATGAACCGTTGCCTGTCTATATTTTTTCCGAAGCATATCGCTAAATTTACGCCCCATAACAACAAGAAGCCATGCTTTCATATCGTTGATTTCTTTTCCGCCGGCCATATACGATAACGCCGCAAGAAGCGTCTCCTGGGTCAAGTCCTCAGCATCATATATATTGCCGCTTTTTTGCAGAGCCGCAGACAGCAGGAATTCAATGTAGTTTTCTATGTTTTTTCTTAGCATTTTCGGTACCTCTTTTGAAAGCTTTCACCTACAAGGTCGCTCCAACTGCCTGTCGGTTCACTGTTTTTTTCAAATCAGCTCCTTTCCCATAAACCTCTGCGGCATTTTACCGAAATTTACCGCTCGGACGGCTTCAACGATTTCGTCCTTCCGGCTCTCTGCATCAGGCAGATCGCAGACAATGTCATTTAAGTCATACGGACCGTTTCGGAAGTGTCCGACCGACGCACCGTGAAACTCACCGTCAATCAGCAGGTACTGCAGGGGTTCATGGTCGTATTCAAGTCCCTCCGTCAACTTCTTCACCCTTTCCTTCAGAATGTGCTCATGAGCCTTATAGATGAAGTCATTGCGGTGAATCGCGTAAACGAAGCTCATGTCCTTTGGCTCGTAGCATTCGAGCAGCTCTGCATCGCTCTTTCGCATATAACCCATGCCCGAGGCAGTCAATACGCCCTCGGCTGCCAGTTCACTGACTGCGAGCTTGATTTCCTTTTCCGGTATCCTGTAGAATGACTTTGCCATTGCCGTATCAAACCACACGATTCTATATGCGAACCGCTGCAGTACAATTTTGAGTGCTTCCAGCCTGGTGTATTTGTCCGGATCTGCCTCCGGAAACATCTCCGCGAATTTGTACCAGCCGCGGTCCCATTCACCGTCATACTGATCCTCGTAAATCAGAAAGGCCTCCTGCAGACGATGGAGAACCGGCGTAATCTGCTTCACGAGCAGCCCTGTCTCTTCCTTGATCTGCTGAATATTGAAGGGACCTGCCGTCTCAATAAGCTCAAGGATCTGCAGCTGTTCCATTGTCGGCTTTGTAAGGGGTTTCCGATATAGCGCCAGAAACAATTCCATATCCTCGGACATAATCCAGCCCAGATTCCCTCCGGCAAAGCGTCCCTTGATCAGCTTCCGATCCATCTGGCGGTCCCTGTTGAACTCTATGTCGTCGAATTCAGCGCGGAACGTGAGTGTGGGCGGTTCTCCGAAACCATTCCAGTACACATTCTGTCCCGGCTGCGTATCGCGGTACAGCTTTATATATTCGTCCTCATCCGCTTTATTTATGAAGCATTGACGCTCCATGCGGAGAGATATGATCTTTGCATTATCCATGTTCTTCAATCTGCTCCCAGCATTTGCATTTTCCTGACCGGATGTCTGACTACTGTCTTTCGCTTACTGACATCGCACCTTCCCGGATCGGAAAGATAGATCTCGTGATGGTACCGCACATCCGTAATATCAGGCTCATAGCCATTCTGCTTTGCATACTCGTGCATGGCGGCAATCGTTGCCGGCTCCTCATCATAGGAGCCAATATGCATACACTGTACGCATTCCCCCTCATCGTAGGTAAGGAATTCCGCCTTTGAAAAATCAGTCTTCTTTTTGCGGGAAGCTTCTGCCACAGCCCAGTCAAAGTCGGCCCGTGTTACAAAGTCAGGCAAGCGGATCAGGGAGATGAAACCAAACTCATCCTTATGTGCATAGTCGATGCCCTGCACACCGTCCTGCCACCAAAATCCCTCCAGGGGAGGTACGACATACTCAAAGTAACCGTCAATCTTGTAGTCACCCTTATAGCTCATCTTAATCGTAAAGGCAATGCCATAAAGCAGACCGATAGAATTCTTATACTCGCCAACCTCATCGTTGGGATTCCCTTTGCCGCGAACCGCTATGTAATTCATGGGCGGCACCGTAACAATCCCCGGCTTTTTCGGCGGCATATAAAATTCTTTGTATTCTTTTTTGAAATCAAATGCCATATCCCAAACCTTTCAGGTAAAGAAGATTTTCAATAATAACCTGACCTTTCCACCAATTTTTACTAATTACCCATTCGTCATGATAGTCCTCCCATTGCCACGGAATCTCCCAGGAACCGTCCGCAAGTTGAGTTTTGACTATATGTTCACATTCATAATCGGCAATCTCTTTGTTCGCCGGATAATACTCACTTTCTTTTGAATCGATGAAACAAGAAGGCTTACACGCATAACTGCTCCATTGCGATGTATCCGTATCAATAAGCTTATTAATGGACTTGTGCAAGATTCCCTTTAATTCATCAAAGGAGATATACTCCGTTACGTTTCCCTTTTCAAAAAGCTCCGCCATCCGCATATAGCAGGCACAGGTGTGCATATCCAATATCCCATCCGGCGAGACAGCCGAAATGGCTTCATTGGCAACCCTGACCCCAAGCTGAAACAGCTCACTGTCCTTTTGGGCATAGCGAACAATAAAACCTGCAATTGAGGCTGTTCCGTTATAGTCCGTGTGACAACTGCTCACGCTCTCCGTATGCCACCAGGGAGCGTGGGGGTAATCATTATTGCTTTCTGCCGTGATTGCCCAACATTTACCGTTAAAAAACGCTCCGCCTGCATACCATTTCAAGAGTCCTTGGATAACCGGATGTTTCGCATCTTCAAAATCAATTTCTCTTATTATATTGCCTGCCGTATTGGAGTGTAAAGGTATGGAATTTGGATTCCAGCAATCTGCTTCAACCGCATGGCCAAAACCGCCGTCTTCGTTTTGGTAGTAAGACAATGCATTCATAACCGCTTCTTTACTGCCATTTTCAAAATGATATTGAAAACGCGCCAAATCAAGCGGTCTGGCATTCCTGTACATAAAAGTTTTTGCTTTTTCAAAAGTTGTGTTTTTCATAGTTGGTCTCCTTCAAAATTTAAGTTATTAATCAAACATGTTATCGTTACTATATCCTTCCAAACATGACATCTGTATGTCATGATTTGTACAAATTTTGAATGGAGTCCAGCGCAGCCTTCATTCGCTCCACCATTTCCGGAGGACCAAGCACTTTTACCTTGTCTCCAAAGCTCAAAAACCACTCCACGGCATCATTCGGTCTCGTGAACCCCCACTCGGTATACAGATTGCCGTCTTCCTGCTCGGTGAAGGAGTTATGCCCATACTCCTCAACCAATCTGTATTTTACGGATGCATCATAAACCGCAGTGATCACGTAGTCATCCGTCATATGAGAGCCAAACTGTTTTTTCTCTTCGGGAATGTCTCTGACAGCAAAGGACTCATCGGTAATCTGCAGATCCCACAGACGGCGGAGCTTGTACATGCGGAAATCCTGCCGTTCCCTGCAGAAACCGAACACATACCAGTCTGACCATTTGAACACAACCAGGTATGGTTCAATCCGCTTGTCCGCTTCGCCTTTGTTATAGCAATAGCGGAAGGAAATGCAGCGTGCCTCCTTGATTGCCTGCTGGATCTGTTCGATTTTTGATGCAAGGTCATCCTTGTAAAAAGAGGCAAGATCGATCACCATATGATCTGCAAGCCTGATTGCTGAACTACCGCCAATCTTCTGAGCAAGCGTTTCTGTATAGGCAGAATTTGAGACGCTATCCAGCGATTTAAGCCCCGTAAAAATAGCCGTCAGCTCCTGCTCGGTAAACACGGTAGTGTCCAGCGAAAACCCGTCCATAATCGAAATACCGCCGTTCACCCCCTGCGTGGTGACGATTGGAATACCGGCCTTACAAATATCCTCAATATCACGGCTGATGGTACGACGGGACACCTCGAATTTGTCAGCGAGGTACGGAGCCGTAACGGTCTTCTTTTGTTGTAAGGTTGTGATGATCCCAATCAAACGGTCAATCTTCATATAGTATATCCCCTTCCACGTGTTTATCATCATCCAAACTCATCTCCATATCTTCGGGTTTTGATAACCAGCCAGAGAATACTCGACCACCGTTTCATTCTTCCCCTTGACCAATAAAAGTCCAATAGTAGGCTTATCGTCCGGGTGTCGTAAAATGTCATTAACCACATTCTGATACATATTGAGTTGGCTAATAAATCCGGGTTCAAAGTCACAGGCCTTCAATTCAATTACAACATAACAGCGAAACTTTAAGTGATAAAACAAAAGATCAATGTAAAAATCCTGACCGCCAACCTCCAAGTGTACCTGTCTGCCTACAAAAGCGAACCCCTGCCCAAGTTCCAAAAGAAATTTCTGTATATGCTCGGTCAGTTTCTGCTCAATTTCCACTTCCCGCCTTGGCATATCTGTTCCCAGGAAATCAAACAGATAAGGATCTTTAAATATCTGATTTGCCATATCCGAATCTAAGGGCGACAGTGCAACAGTAAAATTATTCACACTTTTCCCGCTGCGCTCCATCAATCCACTCTGAATCTGTAATTCCAGAATTGTACTGCTCCACCCATTTTTCGGTTTTAGTTTGGACAGTATTATCACGATTATTATATCTCACGACTGTGCTGTTTGCAATACAGGATTTCTATTCTTTCTCTCTTAAAAGGGCAGCATAAACCATTAAGTTTATAACTACCCTAACGCTGTATTTATTATCTGATTTTTATCATCTTAAAGATTGCAGATCCTCTGCTATGCCCTCACATTTTTCATTCCATAAAATGTATTTTTACCAGATCTAGAACTTCCTATAATCATTATTCTTTTTGTATTCATTTATTCACTCATCTTCCATTAAT
>CAZWRT010000091.1:0-5637 GCA_964636375.1 uncultured Lachnobacterium sp.
GTATTTATGCCGATACTGCTGCTGGATGTAATGCTTTTTGAAGATATTTTGGCAGCATCCACAAGAAAGAAGAACAGTTCTCCAAGAGTTCTCTGGTCTTCATTCCTGCGCTGCTCCAGAGCAAGCAGCATATATCTGGTAAACACGATCGCTGTATGGGCAGTCAGTGCATCATAGGAAAGACTGTGGCATTCACCAATCAGATTCAATACTGATTTGCAGGTTTTGAAGAATACTTCAATCTGCCAGCGTTTGCCATAAATACGGATGATCTCTTTCTCGTTTCTGGCTCTAATGGCTGTGATCTGGGCCGGGGCGCAAACCAGCAGTCAAACAGGACATAGTCTGCTGATAACCCGGAAGAGACAGCCGTATCAACAAGTGTGAGCATTGCTTCCGGCGCTTTGGTCTGTGCAAGGGTCCTCCTCTTTCCGGCAATGGTCCTTTTGTAATAGACGGAATCCCCTTTTCCTTTGTACCGTTACAGATGGACAGAAGTTTTCCGATATGGTGTCTGGAAAAGAATCTCTGATACAGTCAAGTAAAGCTACCTCAACCGTCACATACATCTGTCTGTAGCCAAAGCAATCACTGAAGACATCCTAAAAGGGCTTCGGTCATTTCAAGGTTCGAGCCATCTACGAAAAAAATGTCGGCACAGGTAACCAATCCGCGTATATCAGGGTGACCAATGCTGGGAACTGATACTCCGAAGATCTTTCTGGGTGTTTTCAGCAATCACTAAATAAAAAGTTTGTGGTGGCTTAATTTACCTATTGACAAAAGATATTACATATCAGTTTCCTTTCCGCTTCTTTGCAGCATCAATCAGTACCTTTGCCTCTTCAAAGGCACTGGGCAGATAATCCGCTGTCCATTCTTTCCCAGACTTCTCTTTCTTCTTGATTTTGTCCCAGTTTTCCAATACCTCCTCAGAGTCAGCCACAACTGTTTCTCCGAACACATGGGGATGCCTGCGAATCATCTTCTCCGATACGCCCTTAATGACATCATCCATGGTGAACAGTCCTTCTTCCTCTGCTATCTGGGCATGCATTACTACCTGCAGAAGAAGGTCGCCCAATTCCTCTTTCAGATTGTCCGAATCTCCGGTCTGATCCAAAATATTAATTCCACAGATCACCTCTGCCGCTTCTTCAATGCAAGCGGGCTTAAGGCTCATGTGAGTCTGTTCCCGATCCCAGGGACAGCCGTCATCCGCCCGCAGGCGGGCGATGATTTGTTGGAAGTTTTCGAATTCAGTCATGGTTAGTTTCCTTTCAGAATAGCCAAAATAGCATCTGTGCATCGTTAAAATACAGTAAGAATTTTTCTTTTATTGGTTGTATTGTCTGAAGATGCGTCGGTCAAGACCTACGGTACCGGTTCAGGCAGGCGTAGATTTCCTGCGGCCGCGGCATCGCGTAGCCGCCGGGGATGTAACCGCCCTCGGCGAAGAAGGAGAGTCCCTTCTGCTCCAGCTGGCGCACGAGATACTCTGCGATCTCTTGCAGTGTCCGCCTGCCGTCCACCAGCTTTTCCACCGCATACTTGAGAAGAAGTCCCAGCGCCGCCGTCTGCTCACTGTCTATGAGCTGCTCGATGTAGCGCAGATCTACGTTCTGCCGCCCCAGCGAGAAACCATCCTTCCCCATGACCTTCACCTTCAGCCGCTCCGGCTCATCGGCACGCACCGCTCCTGTGCGGTAATCCCTGCGCCTGACTGCCCCGTTCTCATCCTTTGTCATCACCCGCTTGCTTTTTGGCATCGCAAAGGGCGCAGGACTCTCCTCGGAAAGCGGGAATTCTGAGCATAATGCCTTTGCTTTCGCCGTGATGTCTATCGGTACATAGTTGTCCATTTGGATGACGGTGTCTGCAATGTGGAAAAATGCGCCGGAGCTCCCTGCCACCAGCACCGTGGAGATGTCTGCCTGTTCGTATAGCTCCCTTGCTCTCAATAAAAATGGGGTAATCGGTTCCTTGTCCGGACTCACCACTCTCTGCATAAAGGTGTCCCTTACCATGAAATTGGTGGCGCTGGTGTCCTCGTCCAGAAGGATGACCCTGCCTCCGGCCTCTATGCCCTCCACAATCCCCGCGGCCTGGGAGGTGCTTCCGCTGGCGTCCTCCGTACAGAAGCTCTTCGTATCCTTCTTGTTGGGCAGATCCCGAATAAACATGGAGATATCCACATCCCGGATAAACCGCCCGTCCTCAGAGCGCATTTTGATTGCCGAGGCGTCTGTAATCACATATTCTCTGCCGTCCCCCGCAATGTGGTCGTACACGCCCAGCTCCAGCGCGTTCAAAAGAGTAGATTTGCCGTGGTAGCCGCCGCCCACGATCAGTGTGATTCCTCTGGGAATCCCCATGCCGGTAATGGTTCCTCTGTGGGGCAACTCCATTGCGATCCGCAGGGAATCCGGGGAGAGGAACTCCGTGGAGCCCTTCATAGGTCTGGAGGACACACCGCTTTCTCTGGGCAGCACTGCATGGTCTGCGACAAAAGCGACGAGGCCTCGCTCTGCAAGCTGTGTCCGGATGTATGCCTGATCCTCTGCCAGCTCGATGGCGGCTTTTACCGCCGCGGCGTTCAAATTACGGTAGTAAAAAGCGCCGTCTACGCACTGAGGCAGATAATCGAACAGAATTTTTTCCAGCTCCCCGGCGTTAATGGTGCGCCCGTTCGCCGGAAAGCCCACGGAAAAGCGGGCGGTGATTCCCTTGTCCCCCACCTCGCATGCAGTGCGCACCAGCTTCTCCTGCCCGCAGTGGGTCACGGAAATTAATCCGCTCTTGCCGGAGCCCTTCGCTTTGAAGGTGAAATGATTCACCATTTGTCCGAATTGCCTTGTCAGAAAATCCGCCAGAGCCTGTCTGGTCAGGCTGTCCTTTTTGCAGTAGTCCGGGAATCCCGCCCGCTGGTCCGGGACAAAAATACTTACGTGCGAGGGCGCCGCGAAGGGGTCCCCCTGCACATGGTCAATGTTCAGCTGATAGGCGTCGAACTGGTAGCTTCCTTTGAGCCCTTTGTATGCCGGGTAGCTTTTGTGATCAATACTTTTTAACTGGTTCTGTAAATCTCTTGATGACTGCATGTTAAGTCTCCTCCTGATTCTGTCTTATTTATAGGGCCCGCAGCTTTGCGAGAAAGAATCCCTCAAACAATTCATCCGGCGCCACACAGAGCGTCCCCTCCAGCTGAACCGGAAGGCGCGGAAGGTCCTGCCAGCGGTCAGAGGGAATCGGGATAAGCTCGACGGTGCCGTCCGAGAGCACTGACGTAATGATCTCCTCATTTTCGCAGGCGAGGACGGAGCAGGTCGAGTATACCATCTCCTGTCCCTTTTTCAGGAGGCGGATCGCCTTTTTTAAGAGTGCGCGCTGCGCTTTGACGGACTTGTCGATCAGCTTGCGCGTAAAAGAGGCTGAGAGGCGCTCGTCCCGGAGATCAAGGACTCCGCTGCCGCTGCAGGGTGCGTCCAAAAGGATCTGGTCAAATGCGAAAAAGTCGTCAAGCGTGCGCGAATCCTTCTGCATGAGATACACGCAGGAGGCTCCCTGTTTTTCGATATTATACTGTAACCGCTTGGCGCGGATGGGATTCATCTCACAGGCAGTGATGTGCGCCTTGTTGTTGGAGAGGGCAGCCATCTGCGTGGTTTTTCCGCCCGGAGCGGCGGCCATATCCAGAATATCAGCGCCCGGCCTCGGCGTAAGCACCAGCGGAGGCAGCATGGAGGAGAGGCTTTGCAGATAAATTTTGCCCTCGTCGTACAGGGGGAGCGCCCGGACGGCGTTCTCGTCCGCATCCTCAAGAATCAGCGCGTCGGGATACCAGGGTACGGCGCGAAAACGGATTCCTGCAGCATTTAGTGCCGAGCACACTTCGTCAACAGAGGTTTTCAGGGTATTGGCGCGCAGCGTTACCTTGCGGCGAACCGAAAATCCCTGTATGATTGTTTCGGCGAGTTTGGCGCCGTACTGTTCCTTTAATAAACCGGGGAGAAACTGCGGAAGCTTTTCCCGGATTCCGTCCGCCTGCTCCATCGTGTTTTTCCTTTCTTCGTAAAATTGCTGCTTGTCACTAAGGCTAAACCTTGCTTTCGTGCAGGCACGGGCGAGGTTATCCTTGTGACCCTGGTATCATATTATGTTATAATACAGAAGGATTCTGTGTCAAGAACAATCATTCTTGCTGCGGCATGGAGGGCGGATATGAGGTATATGGATATGCATTGCGACACCCTGGAGAAGGCGCTGGCGCAAAAGGCGGAGACGTTCTATGAACTGAAGGGGACGATGGTGGACTTAAAACGGCTGCTGCAGGCGGGAGCCGGCGCACAGTTTTTTGCGATGTTCCTGCCGCAGAGGGAGGAGCCGGAGTGGTTCGGGCTGGAGGAGATGCCGCCCCTTGAGGAACTGCTTATGCAGATGTACGCTGTTTGCCGGAACACGATGGAGCGGTATGCGGATCTTGTTGCGCCGGCGCGTTCGATAGAGGATTATCGGAAAAACCGTGCGTCGGGAAAGCTGTCGGCTTTTCTCACGGTCGAAAACGGCGCGCTGGTGCAGGGGAAAATGGAGATGCTGGAGCGTCTTCACGAGATGGGCGTCGGTCTTCTGACGCTGACATGGAATGATCCGAACTGTTTCGGATATCATCATTCCGGGATTCCGGAGCAGATGGCGCGGGGGCTTACGGCATTTGGGAAGGAGGCGGTGCAGTACATGAACAGCCTTGGAATGATCGTGGATGTGTCTCACCTTTCGGACGGCGGGTTTTATGATGTGGCGGACTGCTGTAAAAAGCCGTTTGTCGCGTCGCACTCCAACTGCCGTGCGCTCTGTCCTGCCACGCGCAACCTGACGGACGATATGATCCGCGTGTTGGCGGAGCACGGCGGTGTGGCGGGGCTTAACTGGGAGCCGACCTTTGTGAACGCGGACGCGAAGGATCGTTATACAACCGTGGCGGCCCTCTGTGACCATATCGATCACATGTATATGGTTGGCGGCGCGGACTGTCTGGCGATCGGCACGGATTTCGACGGGATTGGGGGAAGGTTTGAGATTGCGGACTGTACTGCGATGGAGCGTTTGTTTGACGTGCTGCACCGCAGGGGGTGGAGCGATGACCTTCTCGAAAAACTGGCATATAAAAATGTCGAGCGCGTAATCGCGGAATCCATGCGATAGAGGGGGATTTCAAACAAAACGCGTATTTTGGGGGCTTGGTTGTGCAGATTTTTTCCCATTTTGGGAGGAGGGCAATTTTTACCATGTATATTGTGCACAAAAACATTTTTAAATTTTTGTGAAGTTTATGCACACTTTATTGGACATTCATGCTATTATAATGACTGTAAAAACCCCCCAATACATTATATAGTTTTTGCTATACCCCATAGTAAAAATACCTTCTCCTAAAAAAGACAGCGTAAGCTGTCTTTTTTTTACATTTATTTTATCTGTGCTATGGATTATTTTGGAAATTTAGTCTATACTATTACAGGTATATCATAGGATGAGGTGTTATACCCGTGAGCAGGAAAGTTTCCAGATTCATAGATGTTTATGGCGGTATAAGTCTCATCAAGAGGCAGAGAATATGCAGGAGATGGAGTTAATATG
>CAZWRT010000092.1:0-5490 GCA_964636375.1 uncultured Lachnobacterium sp.
TTGTGATTTAAAGCTGCGCGAACATCTTGTTTTTGTTGATGCATTAAAAGGTTTACAAAAACATGATATTATAAAGGCTTGTGAGATCTTAAACCGTCAAACTCCAGTTTGCGGAGGTGATTAAGGACTATATAAAAAAGCAGCATCTGCAAGCCGAGTTTCTATTGCAGGAAACATGCGCTTATGAAATAGTATAGCAACACAGTGTGGAGTGTATAGAAACAAAAATCTATACGCTCTATTTTTATGTAAAAGAGGCATAAGCGTGTTTTGGGGAAGTCTATGAATCGTAGAGTAGAGTTTTTCCAAAATCTATGATCCGTTCATTGTGTTTTTCCCAAGCATATTATATCATTTTGTTGCGATACAGGAGGTGTGGGTATGAATACAAGTCTCGCTGCTGTTTATGGTTCTTCATATGCATGAACTAACACTTCAGGAATTGCTCTATAACCTTGGTATGTTTGTAACAGGTATCATCTACTCTGTGGCGTTTATCAAGACGAAAAACGCTACAATCCCGCTTCTGCTACATCTGCTGAATAATGCACCTGCGCTGATGCTGATGCTTTTGCAATAATAACTATTGACAAGTGCCCTTTTTTACTGTATTATCAGATTACGAAATTACGTAATTACGAATTTTATTTGTAGAAAGGAGTTGGTTTAGGCTTATGGAACGAAATTACGGTGAAGAAATTGACGCTCTCAGAGAGCAGATGGAAAGTTTTCAGAACAAGATATCTCCGCAGCTTGACGAGCTACGAGCTATGGTGATGGAATTACTTCCTGACAAGCCATCGACGGAGAAGCTAAAAAGAGTACAAGTTATGCATGGAATGTATCCAGATAGTCGCCTCAGTGAGCTGATGGAGGAACTGTGTTGTAAAACTGAGGCGAGAAACGGAAGCGGACTTGTTTCCTATTTAGGAGTGCATAATTCCGGTGGACGGAATTCCATGTGGATACGAAACACTGTTCCCACCGAGGATTTGCTCTCCCTCATTGAGAGCGGTATTGCAAGTAAGGTATTGGCCTGTATCGGCAACGCAAACCGCCTTGCGATACTATTGCAGATACTTCGCGGCCCCAAGACAGTGGCATCGCTCGTGGAGGAGTGCGGATTCGGGTCTACCGGACAGGTTTATCATCACATGAAGCCGCTGCTCGCTGCCGATATCGTTGTGGAGGATGAGTACCAGAAAGGCGTTTATATCGTACAGCCTCACAAAGTACAGGGCGTAATCATGCTGCTGGCAGGTATCAGCGATATGGTGGATGAGACCTACACACAGGGAACATGGGAAGCTGACGAAGAGAATCAGAGTTCTTTACGGAAGGATAGTGAATGATGAAACAAAAATTTAAAAAACGGGAAAAAAGCGAAGAGCCGCAAAATCCCCTGCACAGGGAATATGGACTTCTCAGCAACATCCGCTACATCATGGGGAATATGTTCAGATATGGTCCGATTTTTAAGCTGCTTATCCCCATAGGGATTATCTGCGCGCCCATGATGAATTATTTCTTTACCTTCATCTCGAAGTTTATCATCGACATGATAACGGGCGAAAAGGATTGGGAAAGTCTGCTTTGGGTCATAGCGCTGGTCACCGCAGTACAAATCATATCTGTCATGCTGAACACATGGTATTACAGCAAATGGTCATATTTTAGCGCCGTCCGCTTCGGGATGATGGTGGAAAAAAACCGCAAGGCAATGACCATAGACTTTCGCAATATCGAGGATTCTGATGTGCTGGACTGCTATCAGAAGGCAGGGAACGCTTGCGGCGGCAATTCGCAGGGTATCGAGGGCATGATGCGGCAGATCGTAAACCTGCTGACGAGCCTTGCGGTGGCAATCGTGGGTTTGATCATTCTTGGCACTATGAATATCGGGATCGTGCTGATCATGGCAGTTCTTGCAGCAGTCACCTTCGTAGTCCGCAACAAAACCGGCGCAAAGGCAAAACGCGAGGTCTGGGATCCACTGGCCCCCTGGTGGCGCAAAAACAACTATCTGTCCAACCTGACATCCGATTTCTCCGCAGCAAAGGACATCAGAATGTTTGGTTTGAGCGACTGGCTGACGGAAAAATTTCGTCAGGAGAAAAAGGTGCGCATGGAAGCGCAGAAAACAAATGCCAAAATATGGATTCACGCTTCCAATTTCACCAGCTTGTGCTTTGCCCTGACCCAGGTGATGGTATATGCATGGCTGCTTTATATGGTGGTAAGGGGCGGGATAACACTGGGAAATTTCAGTCTTTACCTGGCGTCCTCCACTACGTTTTATAACTTTGTACGCCAGATCATGGACAACACAGCAAACCTGCTCCAGCGCAGCCGCGAGGTGGACGACTGGCGCAGCTTTCTGGATCTGGACGGCGGAAACCCCGACGAGGGCAGACCCGTGCCTCCCATGGAAAGCTATGAGTTCGAGTTCCGCAACGTTTCTTTCCAGTATCCCAAGGCTGAGAAATACGCCCTGAAAAATCTGTCCCTGACCCTTAAGGCGGGAGAGCGGCTGGCGGTGGTGGGACTTAACGGCGCGGGAAAATCTACGTTTATAAAACTGCTGCTGCGGCTGTACGAGCCCACCGAGGGAGAGATTTTTTTAAACGGTGTAAACGTAAAAGAGTACAGCAAGACAAGCTACTATCGAATTTTCGCTCCCGTCTGTCAGGATGTCAATCTGTTCGCCTTCCCGCTGGTGGAGAACGTATCCATGAAGGTCCCCGAAAACACCGACAGGGAGTTCTCCGAAAAATGCCTTACGGACGCGGGGCTGGAGGAGAAAATAAAGGAACTGCCAAAGGGCATAGATACAGAAATTCTAAAGGTGATCTACGACGACGGCACAGACCTGTCCGGCGGCGAAAAGCAGAAACTGGCGCTGGCGAGAGCGCTGTATAAGGACGCTCCCGTGGTGGTTCTGGACGAGCCTACGGCTGCCTTGGACGCTCTGGCGGAAAGCAGGCTGTACAGCGACTTTGACAAGCTCATAGGCGGCAAGACCGCTGTATATATCAGCCACCGATTAAGCTCCACGCAGTTCTGCAGCAGAGTTGCGATGTTTCGGGATGGCGGGCTGGTTGAATGCGGAACCTACCGTGAGCTGCTGGAAAAAGGCGGCGCTTATGCGGAAATGTTCCATATCCAGGCCCAGTATTATGTTGACGCTTCGGAGGAGGTGATGGAAAATGCTTAAATCCGGTAAAACACAACGACTACCCATAACAAGAGACACCTTAAAATTTATGTTTCGGCTGGTATGGCGTGAAAAACCTATTTTGTTTTTGTTGTTTTTTTTGGACATTGTCTTTGAAGTGTCGATGAAGATGATCGAGATCATCCTGCCGAAGTTTATCATTGACGAGGTGGCAGCGATTCTGGGCGGCGGTGCTGTGGAGGAACATCTTCCGCGGGCAGCCCTGTTTGCGGGGCTTATCGTAGGACTGCGCCTGATAGTAATTATTCTGGATAATACCAACGGTCAGCTCTTTACCTTCATCAATCAGTGGTTCACTGAATATATCGATATCAAAATCGGTGAGCACGCCATGAAGATGGACTTTGAGCATACAGAAAACCCGGAGGCTCTGGACACGCTGAACAAGGCAAAAGAGGGCATGAACTGGTACAGCGGAGGCGTCTTCGGGATCATGTTCGCGCTGGTGATGATAGTACGCAATGCGGCGATGCTTTGCGGTGTGATCACGCTTATCCTTATGACCTGTCCCCTGCTGCTTCCTGTGCAGATTCTTTCGCTGATAATTATAACAATCTTTAATGCAAGGAACAATAATATTGAGGCGGCATCCTTTTTAAAGCTGGCAAAAAGCAACCGCGTTTTCGACTATGTTCTGTATCAGCTTGCGGATTTTCGGCTGGGCAAGGATATCAGGCTTTATGAAAGCACAGATATGATGTGCAGAAAAGCGGATTTGTATGCGGATGAACAGATTGCCGCGTGGATAGACCGTGATAAGAAGAAATGTAAAAATTCGTGGGTTATGGACATTGTAAACTCCTTTCGTGACGGTCTGAGCTATTTCTACATGGGCTATATGGCGCTGACGGGCGCCATCTCCATAGGCGATTTTTCCATGTGTGTCGCAAGTGCCAGCACATTCTACTGGAGCCTCCACGCCATTGTAACGGGGATTCAGGATATTAACAAAAAGTGCGCCTACGCCCACAGATACATAGAGTTTATGAACTACCCTGCCGCAATGCCCAAGGGAAGCAGTTCCGTTAAGCAGGGGGAACATATCATTGAGTTCGTAAACGTGAGCTTTCGGTATCCACGAACTGAGAATTATGTGCTCCGCAATATAAACATCACCATAAAACCGGGAGAGCATCTGTCCATAGTAGGGCTTAACGGCGCAGGCAAGACCACCTTCGTAAAGCTGCTGTGCCGATTGTACGATGTAACCGAGGGTGCTATTCTCATAGACGGAGTAAATATCATGGATTATTCCGAGGAGGAGTACAGAAAGCTGTTTGCGGTGGTATTTCAGGACTTCTTCCTGTTCGCCTTCAGCCTGCGTGAAAACATAGCGCTGACGGGAGAATCTGACGACAATCGCATCAATGAGGTGTTGAAGCAGTCCGGCATGTACGAGGACGCGCAGAAGCTGGACAACGGCATCGACACACTGCTGTTCAAGGGCTTTGACGAGAAGGGCACTGACCTTTCGGGAGGCCAGAGGCAGAAAGCCGCCATCAGCCGCGCTCTCTACCGCAACTCTCCGGTTGTCATTCTGGACGAGCCCACGGCAGCGCTGGACCCTGTGGCGGAGTACGAAATCTACCGCCGTTTTAACACACTTGTGGGCGGCAAGACCGCCATCTATATATCACACCGGCTGTCAAGCTGTAAGTTCTGCGACAGAATAGCAGTGTTCGCCGACGATACGATAAAGGAGTACGGCACACACGATGAACTGGTAAACAGAACATGCGGTATTTATGCAGAAATGTTTGCGGCCCAGGCACAGTACTACGTGGATACAGTTTAGCCATGCGGAAACGCTGAAGTTAAAACGGGAGGTATATTTATGGGAATATGGAACCCTTGGCGTGGTTGTCACAAACATAGCGAGGGATGCAGGTATTGTTACATCCATAAGGGCGATTTCAAACGTGGGATTGATACGAACAATATTGTAAAAACTGATAACTTCTACGCCCCTATTGCTAAAAATAAATCCGGAGCATACAAAATTAAATCGGGGCAGACCGTGTATCTCTGCTTTTCCACGGATTTTCTGGTTGAGGATGCCGATAAATGGCGTTCTGAATGTTGGCAGATGATACGGGAGCGTTCTGATCTGCACTTTCTGTTTTTAACAAAGCGTATTGAGCGGTTTATGGATTGTATCCCGGAGGATTGGGGCGATGGGTATGATAATGTTACTGTCGGATGTACGGTAGAAAATCAAGACAGGGCTGATTACAGGCTTTCCATTTTCAATGAAC
>CAZWRT010000093.1:0-481 GCA_964636375.1 uncultured Lachnobacterium sp.
TGGCATTATCCAAATCAGGTTATCGGTCGAAGGTCATACCTTCCTCTCAGCCTGTCATACAAGCTCCCGTCTGTTTATTTCCCACTATTTAATTATGCGCCCATGTTTGCGAAGAGCGCCGCGATGTCGTCCGGGCTCATCGGCTTATTCGGGTCCGACAGATCTGGCATCGCAGGTTTCTCCTCAATCGGTTCCGGCTCGACAATTATCTCTTCCGCCGGAGCCGTATCTCCTCCCATGTTTGCGAAAAGCGCCGCAATGTCGTCCGGGCTCATCGGCTTATTCGGGTCCGACAGATCCGGCATCGCAGGTTTCTCTTCCGCGACTGGCTCCGCCTCTACGATCGGCTCCACCTCCGGCTCAGCCTCTAAAATCGGTTCCGCCTCAATTACCGGCTCCTCTTCCGCGACCGGCTCCGCCGCCGGGGCCGCGTCTCCTCCTATGTTTGCGAGCAGTGCCGCGATGTCGTCCGGGCTCATCG
>CAZWRT010000093.1:581-5256 GCA_964636375.1 uncultured Lachnobacterium sp.
GCTTATTCGGGTCCGACAGATCCGGCATCGGCGGTTTCTCCTCCGCGACCGGCTCCGCCTCTATGATCGGCTCAATCTCCGGCTCTGCCTCTATTATCGGTTCCGCTTCAATTACCGGCTCCTCCTCCGCGATCGGCTCTGCAGCCGGGGCCGCGTCTCCTCCTATGTTTGCGAGCAGTGCCGCAATGTCGTCCGGACTCATCGGCTTATTCGGGTCCGACAGATCCGGCATCGGCGGTTTCTCCTCCGCGACCGGCTCAACCTCTATGATCGGCTCCATCTCTGGCTCAGCCTCTATAATCGGTTCCGCCTCTATGATCGGCTCCATCTCCGGCTCTGCTTCTATAATCGGCTCTTCCTCAAATACCGGCTCCTCTTCCGCGAACGGCTGGATTTCCGGCTCCGTCTCCATCATTGGCTCCGCGCCGAAGCTTGACATGGTGTCAAAATCCATCGCGGGCTCTGCCGCCGGATCAGCAGCCGCCATATTTACGGCTGACTCAGCAGACTCCGGGACTTCCGGCTCAGCCATCGGCTGGACAGCGGCCATCGGCTGCGGTGCCTGCGCCATCTGCATAGGCGCTGCAATGAACTGCGGTGCCTGCGCCATGACTTTTTGTAACTGCATGATCGAAGAATTTAAGCGAAGCTCCATATCCTTCAGATTGACGACAAGATTCTGCCCATGCAGCTGCAGTGCCTTATCATTTAATTGAGTGTTCGTTTTTTGACCTTCAATAATCGCCTCGCGCTCACTGCGCAGCAGGTCCGCAACAATATCCCGATTTTCCCGCGTAACCTCACGGCTGTCGGCAATACCCGCCGCCAGATCATCCAACCGCTCCGCCAAATTGTCTACCCGCCCCGCGAGAAGCTCATTCGATCCCATGATCGCATCTGCATTCTCCTTGCTGCGGCCGATTATGACCTTTGCAACCGCCTTCTGGGCATTGACGATCTCCTCCGTGGGAATCCTGGCATTCTGCTCGAGATAATCGAGCTTATCTTCAATCTCCTCAAAATGCTTTTTCAGCATGAGGTACGATGCCTTCTCCGACTTAAAAATATTCTCGTACTGCTCCTCTTGCCGGTTTTCTTTCTGCTCTCTCAGAGAAAAAAACGCGTCAACCACCAGATACAGGCTGATCAGTGCCAGCACCGCAAACCCCACAATCAGGACAATCAGATTAGGCATCTGGACCATCACATATATCTCCGCGATCAGCATCAACGCAAAGAAAAGAACTCCGAAAACCAGCTGCAGTCTCGCCTTTGAACTTTTGTTCTTCATATGTGCTCCCTCCGAAAACTCCGCGTTTTCAGTGACAAAATGTTCCGTGCGGGAATCGAACCCACAACTAGCGCTTAGGAGGCGCTTATTATATCCATTTAACTAACGGAACCTACTTACTGCACACAGAGCCGCCCCTGCAGCCAGACGCTGCCTTTAAAGCGCCTGCCGATGTCTGGCTCCCCCAGCAGATCTTTTTCATTGATACATATATGAAAGATTATATCATTACATGATACCTTTAGTCCATACATTTTTTCATGAGTTACGGAATTTTCCAGACATACAACGTCCAGAATCTCTCCCAGGATACTGTACTGGTCGCTCTCGATGCCATACGGCATAAAAGTGGACTTGACGATGGTTAAAATATCCTCATTCGCAATGCGCTGTGAGAGAATCGCATAAGTGTCCATGTCTCCCAGCGTCAGGTTCTCAATCGCCTCCTCATCACCCTCGCGAGCCTGCGCAATCAACTGGTTGCGCGCTTCGCTGCTCTGTACATTCGCCTTTTCCCCACGCGCAGTGTCGCGAATCGGGAAAAGAATCCTTCCGTCCACGGACAGTCCCGCCAGCATTGCGCCGTAGTTTACGCCGGAAGACCGCTGACTGTACTCCGCCAGATAATCCGCCACGTTCTGCAGGTAAAAAATCAAAGTCACTCCAAGATTCAACTCATCGCAGACTCCTGCATAGGACTCCTTCTCCGCATGTTTCTCCACGTCAATCTGCTCTCTGGTTGTGATGCTCGTGCCCAGCATATAGGGATAGTAATAATCCATCTCGAAGGTCCCGTCCTCCTGATAGGTCCCTCGAACCGTAATGCCCACATCGGGCGCAAAATTCTTAGAAAGCTCCGCGAACTCATTGCCCTCCGAATCCTTTGTGACACGTACCAGCTCCGGGGTCTCCATGATCTCCCGCAACACAGCATCCATATCCTTTTTTCTGATCTCGGAAAAGCCGATACTCCGCAAAAACTTGTGCATATCCTGTCCTTCCTATTTGACCTTGTTCGATTCCTTCGCCATGCGCAGAGCTTCCTGCTCCTCCTCCGCCAGCGCGATCACCGAATTTCCGTCCACGATTTCCTTGACATACGTATAACAGCCCTCACGGCTGTGCACCGCATTCAGCACAAAACCGTCATCCGACTCGTTCAGCAGCGCCAGCGAAAAGCTGAGCTTGCCGCCCATTTGGTCAAAAGCGTCATACTTTACAAGGCCTGCCTTCTGAAAAGTAAATTTCATATTGGCAAATAATTTTTTAATGTCCCGCTCATTCTCCGCGTTTGCGCTCAGCAGCCTGTCTACCTGCTGCAGGCGCGCAATCAGCGTATCCTCCAGCGACTTTGCGGATTTACCGCTCATAAAAGATCTGTATCTTTTCTTGAGCTTGTTCGTCTGCGTCATATTCACGATCACAAGAATCAGCAGAATCAGACAAAACGCCGCCAGCCCGATAATGATATAATCACTGTCAAATCCCAATAATTCTGATATCATAGTATTCTCCTAAGTATATTTTCGCCTATTCGGAGGCATATCTCAATAGTACTTTTAGCCTATTACCGCTGCACTGTGCGCAGAAGGTCAATAATCCGATCCAGCTCGTCCTGCGAATAGTACTCGATCTCGAGCCTGCCCTGCTTTTCGTCCTTGTGGTTGATACTCACCTTCGTGCCGAGAATCCGTTTCATCTGCTCCTCCAGATCCTGATACACTGCCAAAAGCTGCGGGTCCAGTGCCTTCTTCTCGTCCGGCTTTGCCTTTTTCTCGGTCTGGAGATTCTTGACCAGCTTCTCCGCATCGCGCACGCTTAATTTCTCGTCGAAAATCTTCTCCGCGAGCATCACCTGCTGCTCTTCGTCCTCGACGCTGATGAGCGGCCGCACATGCCCGGTGGTCAGCTTGTCGTCGATCACCATCTGCTGCACCTTGTCGGAAAGCTTCAAAAGACGCATGGAATTGGTGATGGTCGTGCGGCTCTTGGAAACCCGGTCCGCCACCTCGTCCTGCTTCAGATTAAACTCTGTCAAAAGGCGTTTGTAGGCGAGAGCCTCCTCAATCGGATTTAAGTCCTCTCTCTGAATGTTCTCGATCAGAGAGATCTCCATGATTTCCTGCTCGGTCAGCTTTTTGATAATGACCGGAAGCTGCTTGATCCCAGCCTTTTTCGCAGCGCGCCAGCGGCGCTCTCCCGCGATAATCTCATAGTAATCGTCGCGCTCCTGCACCAAAAGCGGCTGCAGGACACCGAACTGCTTAATGGAATCCGCCAGATCGTTCAGTGCATCCTCATCGAACTTTTTTCGGGGCTGGTCGCGGTTTGGCTCCACCTTGTTGATATCCATCATCACCGCGTCCGCCGCATGCTCACTGACCGGCTTTGCCGCCTCCTGCGGCGCCGCCAGTGCCGGCTTCGCATCCGCCGCCTTCGGCGCAATCAGCGAATCCAGACCTTTTCCCAATCCTTTTTTTGCTGCCATGTCTTTCCCCCCTTTACAGGCCTTTCCTGTCGATGATTTCCTGCGCCAGTTTCCGATAGCTCTCCGCGCCTGCCGACTTGGAATCGTACATGTTGATCGGCATTCCGTAAGAGGGAGCTTCCGCGAGACGAATGTTCCTGGGGATCATCGTTTCGTAAATCTTCGCGTCCAGATTCTCTTTCACGCTTTCCACCACCTGATTGGACAGATTCGTGCGCACATCGTACATCGTGAACACCACACCCTCAATCTGCAGCTTACTGTTCAAGCGCTCCTGCACCAGATTGATGGTATGTATGAGCTGGCTGAGTCCCTCCAGCGCGTAATACTCACACTGGATCGGCACCAGCACCGTGTCCGCCGTGGTCATGGCGTTGACTGTCAGCATATTTAAGGACGGCGGGCAATCAATAATGATGAAATCAAAGTCGTCCCGAACGTAGTCCACCGCGGTCCTCATAATGTATTCCTTATCGTTGATGCCGAGCAGTTCAATCTCCGCGCCCGCAAGATTGACATTTGAGGCAATCAGTTTCAGCCCGTTCACAACGGTGTCCTGCATGCTCTCGTTGATCGTGCACTCGTCCAGCATCAGCTCGTACACCGTATTCTCCAGTTCATTTTTATCGACGCCAAGGCCGCTCGTCATATTTCCCTGCGGGTCCAGATCGATCGCCAGTACCTGTTTCCCGCATTCCGCAAGGCACGACGCCAGATTGATCGCCGTGGTCGTCTTGCCGACGCCGCCTTTCTGATTCGCAATCGCGATAATTCTTCCCATGTTGCTTCTGTTCCTTTCATCGTCACTTCTTATACTATAACACATCTTTCCCCGAACGGAAACTATTTCTCATTCATCTCCGAACAATGGCGTGGAAAAATACCGCTCCGCCGTA
>CAZWRT010000094.1:0-910 GCA_964636375.1 uncultured Lachnobacterium sp.
AACCAATCTTTTGGTACAGGTTTAATAGGTGTCAGGACAATACTCCACGTTCCTTCTCTTGCCTGACGAATGATTTCACTTGATACAGGAACAGACCATTTGTCATTATTTTCAACACGCTTATCCCATATCTTACTGTTTTCTTCAATATAATTCATTTTATTCTCCTTAAATTCCCGATTTATCTTAGCAAACCTCTAAAAGACTTGTTTTGCTATTGCTTCTCATTGAGTATATGCCACACATCATCCCCCTCAAATCCACATTTTCTATACACCCTTTCGGGATATGTAATATTATCACATTCACCTGAAACCGTCGCAAAATCCGAAAAACTGCTCATTGTTTTTAAAGCTTTGCAAATCAAAGCGGAGGCTATTCCTCTGCGCCTATAATCGGGAAGCACCTGAAGCCATTCAATTACTGCTTCGCCAACTTCAATATCGAAGTCGCATATAATTGAACCAATAAGTTTTCCGTTATAATAAGCACCTATCCATAACTCTGGGCAATAGACTTGCGTTTTAGTCAAACTTTTGATATAATCCGCTGACACGCAAATTTCGGAATGAGCATATGAATCGTTTATCATATCCGTAAGTTCGTCATTTCTATTTGATGAAAGAACCCTGAATTTGATTCCCGTAACATTAAAATCCGGTATATTTAACAGATTGTGTATTAATCTAAAAAATCTCTTATCGAAGTATTTATCAAGCAGCTTTTTATCAAATTCATTGCTATGAACAATTTTCATATTAGAGGGTATTGTTATTCTCTTGGCTTTCCAATAGGGAATTGAAGATACTTTGCAAGGGTTCTTTTTATAATCTTCAATTGAAACCATCGTCTATTTAATCCCTCCTTTCGAAATGTGTGCTCAATTAATCGTATAAAGGAATAAGGTGGG
>CAZWRT010000094.1:920-4979 GCA_964636375.1 uncultured Lachnobacterium sp.
TACTCATACATATGCCATCATTCTCTGATTGGCACACGCTGTTATACTTTGTTACAGGATTTTACTTCCTTTGTTTTTGCCCGTATAAGGTGTGCAGATAAGGATAAACTTGTGTGAAATCGTATAAAAGGATACTGTAAGCAAACGGTGATAAACTCTTTGCTTTCAAGGCTTTCTGAGGATTTTAATATCACCCTATCTTCTCCATACAATCGAAGATCTTATTCTTTTCAAAATCTGCTATAATTTCTTTAGGCAAACGCTCTATACATTCTTCTTTGTTTGCCCAAAGAAATGCCTGATGTTCATCACTCAAAGCTACGTCTTCCGTAAAGGATTCACAAAAATACGCTATAATCAGATATGGCTTCTTAGCATTTACAAGCGTTACATATGCAACTCGCTCTAATCTTACATCTATGATTCCTGTTTCTTCTCGTATTTCCCTCTTCATAGCTTCTTCCGGATTTTCGTCATGTTCAACATTACCTCCAACATTTTCCCAGGTATTCGCACCAACAGAGTCTGTTTTGCATCGCTGAACAATAAGAAATCGGTTTAATCTCTTGTTGTATATTATGCTTTTTACCACAATATCGGCATTCATGTATCATCCACCTCCAAATTTTAGAATTAAATAACATTAATTTTAAACGAGTAAGTCACTTACCTGCTATATGCCATACATTTACCATACCCTATTGAAAAAGTCAATCATAATTCCATAGAATATATATTTGACGTACCTCCCTGTTTGGAGTATGATGATAAAAATACATTTCGTGACGAAGGAGATTTATGTTATTATGGAAAATTTAAAACAGCCAAAAAAGGTGTTTTCTTATCTCGGATTCTGTTATCTGATCGGGACAGTGGCACTCTATGTGCTTCGGCTTGTTCTCAGTGTCCTGTTCACAAGATACTGGCCGGATAAGCTGGAAAACATGAGTTTTAACCTGATTTTATCGACCATTATGGTGTACGCCATTGCGATGCCGCTCATTTTACTGCTCGCCTCAAGGATGGAGAAAGACGTCGTTGAACGTCACAAAATGAGCGCCGGACAGTTTGTGATGGCATTTATCATCTGCTACGCCCTGGTCTATGTCAGCAACCTCATAGGCAATATGATCACAATGTTTATCGGAATTTTAAAGGGCAGCGCCGTGCAGAACGGTCTGATCAACTACGTGACAGACGGCAATCCGCTGGTCAATTTTGTGGCGATGGTAGTGATCGCTCCCATCGTGGAGGAATATGTGTTCCGCAAGGTAATCGTGGACCGCACCGTGCGCTATGGACAGGGGATCGCGATCATAACCTCCGGACTGATGTTCGGCCTGTTCCACGGCAATCTGAATCAGTTTGCCTACGCCGTGGTGCTTGGTATGTTCTTCGCGTTTCTGTATGTAAAAACCGGTAATCTGAAGATTACCATTGCAATGCACGCCATCGTCAATTTTATGGGGAGTATTGTGGCAGGACAGCTGATGAAAATGCTGGATTACGGCAAATTGATTGAGGCAGCCACCGATCAGGAGCTCATGACGCAGTATCTTACCGATCATATGGGTGCAATGATCCTTTTCGGAATATATCTGCTGTTTCTGCTCGCCGCGGTGATCACAGGCTTTGTCCTGTTCATCATTGCCATCGTGAAAAAACGCTTTTCACTGGCGCCGGGACGGACGCCTCTCCCACAGGGCACTGGTTTTTCCGTCCTGATGCTCAATCCCGGAATGATGATTTTCTGTGTGGTTTACATCGTGTTGATCGTGCTGCAGCTCTTATCGTAAGTTGTCAGGATCACAAGGTCATAAAAAGTCCCCCGGAATTCGTTCCGGGGGCAAAAAGACTAATTGTATTTTCTTTTTCTTGCGGCTTCTGACTTCTTCTTCCGCTTCACGCTCGGTTTCTCGTAATGCTCGCGCTTGCGAATCTCCTGCTGAATACCAGCCTTCGCGCAGTTTCTCTTAAAACGGCGCAGCGCGCTGTCCAAAGACTCATTCTCTTTTACGATAACACTAGACACTCTTCCTAACCTCCCCTCCAGTTGCGAAATTGTGCATCAACTGTAAGGTACAATCCTAGTTGCACTATGATCTATTTTACTTAAAAAAATATTTTTGTCAATATCTTTTGATAAAATAACTGCATTTATATCAGCATCTGCTCCAGCGCGCCTTCTGCCGCGGCGATTGCGTCCTTGATTCCGGCCGGATTCTTGCCGCCGGCCTGAGCCATATTCGGCCTTCCGCCGCCTCCGCCGCCGACCAGTCCTGCGATCGCTTTGATCAGATTTCCGGCGTGTGCACCCTGCTTCATCGCACCGTCGGTCGCCATCGCAACCAGATTCACCTTGCCCTCACTATCGGACGCAAGGACTACAACGCCCTCTCCCAGCTTGCCCTTGAGCTGGTCACCGAGATCCCTCAATCCGTTCATGTCCACGCCTGAAACGCTGGCTGCCAGAAGCTTCACGCCCTTGACGGTCACTACCTGATCCATGACGTCTCCCAGCGCGTTCTTGGCCGCCTTGCTCTTCAGGGATTCGTTCTCGCTCTGCAGCGCCTTCATTTCCGCCATCAGATGCTCCAGGCGCTCTGCCAGATTTGCCGGAGTGGATTTCACCACGCGGGCCGCAGCCTCCAGTTCCTCCTCCAGCCTGTGATAATAGGCAAATACATTGTCCCCGGTCAGCGCCTCGATCCGGCGCACACCGGCCGCCACGCCGTTTTCCGAAATAATCTTAAACGCGGTGATATCCGCGGTATTCTTCACGTGTGTACCGCCGCAGAATTCCTTGGAAAACTCTCCCATGGACACGACTCTTACCTTCTCGCCGTACTTTTCCCCGAACAGTGCCATGGCTCCGGTCTTCTTCGCCTCGTCCACGGTCATCACATCCGTCTGCACCGGAATGCCCTCCGCAATCTTGGCATTGACCATGTCCTCGACTTTTTTCAGTTCCTCCGGCGTCATCGCCGCAAAATGCGAGAAATCGAACCTTGTGCGCTCGCTGTCCTGATAAGAACCCGCCTGCTCCACATGTGTCCCCAGCACCTCCCGCAGGGCTTTCTGCAGCAGATGCGTTGCCGAGTGGTTGCGGCAGACCTGCGAGCGAAGCCTCTCGTCCACGGAAAGTGTCACGGTGTCGCCAACTCTGATCATGCCGGACTCCATATGGCCCACATGTCCGTATTTATTGCCGACCAGCTTCACCGTATCCTCCACGATAAACCGGCCGTCCTGTGTCTCAATCACGCCCTTGTCGCCCTGCTGTCCGCCCATCGTCGCATAGAACGGGGTAACATCCACGACAATGGTCCCGTGCTCGCCCTCTGCGATTGCATCCGCCAGCGCAGAGACGGTCTTGCCCGGCTCATCTTCTGTGGCGGTTGCGAGCACCGTCACCTTCGCATAACAGCTCAATTGATCATAGCCCACAAACTCTGTGGTGATGTCAGGGGATACCTGCTCAAAAACGCTGGCGTCCGCCCCCATGTAATTGGTTACCTTCCGGGCATTTCTGGCCCGCGTCCGCTGCTCTTCCATGCAGGCGTTGAATCCTGCCTCGTCGTAGGTAAAGCCCTTTTCCTCCAGAATCTCCTGTGTCAGATCTACCGGAAATCCGAAAGTGTCATAGAGCTTGAATGTATTTTCGCCGGAGAGCGTTTTCGCCCCCCTATGCTCCATCTCCGTCATCATCTCGCCCAAAATGGCAAGTCCCTGGTCGATGGTCTTATTGAAGCTCTCCTCCTCCTGCGTCAGCACCTTGAAGATAAAATCTTTCTTCTCATCCAGCTCCGGATAACCGTCTTTGCTCTCATTGATGACCGTCTCCGACAACTTTGCCAGAAAAACTCCGTCTATGCCAAGCATTCTTCCGTGGCGCGCGGCCCGGCGGATCAGGCGGCGGAGCACATAGCCTCTGCCCTCGTTGCTGGGCATTACACCGTCAGACACGAGGAACGTGGACGAGCGGATATGGTCAGTAATCAGGCGGATGGAGATATCGTCCAGCGCGTCTGTCTGGTAGGTCTTGTGCGACATTTCACA
>CAZWRT010000095.1:0-4492 GCA_964636375.1 uncultured Lachnobacterium sp.
TTAAGCCTCCCCGCTCCGGGATCTCATTGCCGGTGGACCAGAAAAGTACAGAAGGATGATTGCGGTCACGCCGGATAAAGGCATCCAGATCCTCTTTCCAATGGTCTCTGAAATACTGGCTGTAATCCCCGGGCTGTTTTGCGATCCCCCAGGCGTCAAAGGCTTCATTGAACACATACATGCCGATACGGTCGCAAGCCGCCAAAAGTGCGGCGGAAGGAGGATTGTGGGCCGTCCGCACACAGTTAAACCCACCGTCCTTCAGGATTTTGACCTTCCGGTATTCGCTGTCGTACAGGGAGACAGCGCCCAGAAGACCGTTGTCGTGGTGAATGCATCCACCCTTCAGCTTGACCTCCTGCCCATTGACGCGCAGACCATGTATGGCATCTGCCGTGACCGTGCGGATGCCAAAGGCAACCGTATCCGCATCTCTCATGGCCTGGTCTGTGGCCGGTACCAGGCGGCTGCCGAAGGTCCCCAGTTCCTCAGCCTCCACGGTAACCTGGTACAGGTAAGGATTTTCTGCGTCCCAGAGCTCCGGCTGAAGGACGGTTATCGGGATTCTCGCCGTGGCTTTGCCCCCCGCTTTTACCAGTATCTTTGCACTCCGGCAGACATCCTCAGAAAAACGGACGCTGACATTGACCAGACGGTCGTCTACCGTGTCATTTCCCAAAGTGACTTCCGCACAGACATAGGCCTCTTTGGGGCTGCCGTCCTGATCCCAGACAATCCTTCTGGTATAGAGGAAAATCCCGTCAGGTGCAATGTAGAGCTTCGGGGTATGTATCAAAATCACAGAACGATAGATTCCGGCACCGGTATACCAGCGGGAGTTGGGCTGCATGCTGGGATTGACCCTCACCATGATTCGGTTGTCCTCTCCATAGTACAGATAGGGACTGATTTCAACAGAGAACGGAGTGTAGCCATAGTGGTGCAGCGCCAGGTCACATCCATTGACCTGTACAGATGCATTCAGCATAACCCCGCCAAAATACAACAATACCCTTTCGCCCTCCCAGTCGGCCGGAATCGAAAGTATTTTGGTGTAACAGCCAAGCCCGCCCGTATAGAACCCCATGGCGGCCTGTGCCGCAGCATCCTCCTTCACTTCGCTTTCGATCATGTAGTCATGTGGGAGATTTACCTTTTTTCCAAAGTCGGACTCATTGAGACCCTGCGAGTAGGTGCCTTCCCGGAATCGCCAGTCCCTGTCCAGATTGATTACTCTCATACATCTGCCTCCTTCCGCATGCCGCAGGCTCTGCCTGCGATCCTGCTATACCATTTTATTTATATGATATATTTTAAGCAGGCAGGTGACAAGGACGTAAGATAAGGGTATAATGGGAAAAAGGGACCGATTGCACGAAAAAGGATATGCATGGCAGGAGGAAGAGTATGACGGAAATCTTTTCTGATATTTCGGAGCGCTGCAGATATTATCGCAGCTTTTATAACCTATGGCAGGAACAGCGCACCGAAGACCTGACGTGGCAGTCCTCTTCCGTGGATCGCAATATGCCGGGCAGCTTCAGCACCTTGCTGTATCTGTATGACAGGGACGGCATGGAATATAGTTTCAGCCGCCAGGAGATCCGCCGCCGGCGCAATGCATCCCCGGGACAGGGACATTTTCACCGCCACCAGTACGTGGAGCTTTTCTATGTGGTGGAGGGAAGTTTTGAACAGATTCTGCTGGGGGAGCATCAGCATTTTGAACAGGGTGAAATCGTTATTACGGACCGGAATTGTGAACATGCGGACTATCTGACCGGGCAGCGCAGCGCCGTGCTGTATATCTGTATTTCTCCAGAATATCTGGACAGTCTGTTGGATACCTATGAAACCACGGATAATTTACAGAGCTTCCTGTTTCATGCACTCAGCCGTCAGAAACAGGAGCAGAGTTTCCTAAGGCTCCGGACAACCTCCGGCTCTTCCGGAATAGAGCGGTTATTGGAACAGCTGGTACAGGAGGATTATGGGCATGCCCCGGGCTGGGAGGCTATTGTCAGGGGAAATCTGATTCGCCTGTTCTCCCTGCTCTGTACCGACTATACTCTCATGCTGCACAGTTCCAGCCAGGAGGCCAAGGAAAAGGTCCTGATCTATGAACTGGAACGTTACATCCGCTTACACAGGGGTGATGTAACGGCAGGGAAGCTGGAGGAGGTATTCCATTACCACCGAAATTATTTCAACCTTGTGCTGAAAAAATACAGGGGAATCGGATTTCAAGAATATGTACAGAAACTCCGTATCGAATATGCCTGTGAGCTGCTGGCCGCCACGAACCTTTCTGTCCGTCAGATTGCAGTTATGACCGGCTACACAAACAACAGCTTTTTCCATCACCTGTTTCAAAAGCATGTGGGATTGTCTCCCGGAGAGTATCGGAGAAGTCGTCAATGTAATCACAGGAGTATTGACTGAATGGAAGAAAAAATATTTGTGATGACAAAATGGAGCCCTTGGGGACTCCATTTTTCCGATATGATACGACGATTACAGTGTTTATACGAAACTATCCCGTTCAAGCTCTCTCAGTCTTTTATTGATCCTTTTTGCTTCATTTCTGTTAAACAGATAAAAGCAGAACCAGATTATCATGAAAATAGCACATGAAAATAAAAACTGCAAGACTGTATGGATTATCCTGTCTGGATAAAAAGGAATCCAGCCTAAATAAATACCCACAGGGTAGAAAACACCCATTCCAACACAAAAGTGGATTATTATTTTCAAACATCCACTGGGGCGGTCGAATTGATAGACGATAGATGTGCCGCCACAGGCAATACCTACAATCATGGCACCTATAGACTGTCTTGCAAAATCTTTGAATATAAGCATCAATAAATCTTCCCCACCCCCAACGAAATAGGATAAACACATAATCACAAAGAACGTACAACCTAAAGAAATACCATAAAAAATATACTTAATCACTAATTTAACCGTATGTTTCATTCTAAGCCCAACCTTTCTTTAAAGCCTTTACGAAAACTTCTGGAAATGTAATCCGTTACCCCATTTTTCATTACCAGCTCCATTGTTCCGTTAAAACTCGCCTCTACATGATTGATTTGGTTGATATTAACAATCGCTGATTTTGAAATACGCACAAAATAACGATCAAGCAGGTTTTCCAGTTCATATAGGGGCTTATCTAATATATATCTGTTTTTGAGTTTATCGTAACAGACAATCTCCCTGCCTTCGGTGCGCACTAACGATATGTCTTCGGGCTTGATAAAATAAGTTTTTCTATCTTTTGCTGCGATCAATGTCAGAGCATTTGCATTTTCTTTTTCCAGCATGGAAATAATTTCTGCAACCGTTTCGGTCATTTTGTTTATATGAAGAACTGCATATGGCTCTTTATATTCAGCACTTATTTTGCATTCAACTTTCATAGATGCACCTCCTCAATTATTATAGCACGCCAGGACGGCAAATGCGTGCATTTCAAACATGAAATTCGACCTCTTACACATCACAGGCTGCCGCTTCCCCAAACCCTGTTGTTTACTATCAAAGCCCATTATAAAATAACAATATCATGAAAACAGGAGGAATCATTATGTCACAGACAATTGTACAAGTAGAAAATCTGAATCTGACATATAAAAGTTTACATGCAGTTCAGAATGTTTCGTTCTCTGTGAAATCCGGAGAAATTTTGGCTGTTATTGGACAAAACGGCTCTGGAAAAACTTCTACTGTGGAGTGCGTAGAGGGCTTGCGAAAACCAGACAGCGGCTTGATTCAGGTTTTTGGACAAGACCCCTGGCTGCACCGCGGCGAAGTATATAAGGAAATGGGCGTTCAACTGCAGGAAACAGAATATCCCTCAAGAATCAGAGTCGAAGAACAATGTAGATTATTTGCCAGTTTTTACGAAAGACCCGCCGACTGGAATTTATTGCTGACACAGATGGGACTTGATGAAAAAAGAAAACTTCCGATTCACAAACTATCCGGCGGAGAGAAACAACGGTTATCTATTTTGCTTTCCCTTATAGGATGTCCGAAGCTTTTAGTGCTGGATGAATTAACGACAGGGCTTGACCCGGAGGTGAGACAGAATATGTGGATCAGTTTTGAGAATATAAGGAAAGGCGGCGTCGCTATTATTATGGTTTCCCACTATCTGGACGAGGTAGAAGCCCTTGCAGACAAAATCCTCTATTTAGAAAAAGGGAAACAGCAATTCTTTGGAACACAACAGGGATTTCGGAAGTATGCAAAAAGTCGGATTTCCCATGATGAATGGAAAGAAAATTTCTCACTGGAAAAATTATACTTAAAGCTTGCACCGAAAACAACAGGACTTACGATGGAGGGAATATTATGAAAGGGTTTGCGACAATATGTAAACTACAATTACGATTGTTTACACGAGATTTTTTCAGTTTTTTCTTTGCTCTTGTGTTTCCTGTACTGATGCTCCTTTTATTTGGCGGCATCTTTGGAAATACAC
>CAZWRT010000096.1:0-4293 GCA_964636375.1 uncultured Lachnobacterium sp.
CGTTAAAAAATTATATGAGCTTTGTCTGCCAATTATGCGGGTGTGTGTATAAAAAGAAAGGGGCAGGTGCCTAAGCACCTGCATTGTAATGAAAATAAAAAGTATTATATCTGTCTGCATCGGGGTAACAGGATTCGAACCTGCGACCTCACGGCCCCCAGCCGTGCGCTCTAGCCAAGCTGAGCCATACCCCGTCACAACAATAGGTATTATAGCACACTGAGAATGGGTTTGACAATTCCCAATTTAAAAAATTTACTGAAGGAGGAGAACATGATGCAGAAACAATCACTTGACACGGAACTCGCTTCCACCACATACCCGGGGCGCGGTATTGTGATCGGCCGCACACAGGACGGAAAAAAGGCGGTGACCGCTTACTTTATCATGGGAAGAAGCGCCAACAGCCGCAACCGCATTTTTGTAGAGGACGGTGAGGGCATCCGCACGCAGGCATTTGAGCCGGAAAAGATGGAGGACCCGAGTCTCGTCATCTATGCCCCGGTGCGGGTTCTTGGAAATAAGACGATTGTTACGAACGGTGACCAGACAGACACGATTTACGAGCTGATGGATCAGCAGCAGACCTTCGAGCAGGCGCTGCGCACGCGCGAGTTTGAGCCGGACGCGCCGAACTATACGCCGAGAATTTCCGGGATTATGTACATTGGCGGCGGGGAGTTCAGCTATGAGATGTCTATCTTAAAGAGCAATCACGGCGATCCCTCCTCCTGCAGCCGTTTCACCTTTGCCTATTCCAATCCGGCCGCCGGAGAGGGGCATTTCATCCACACCTATATGGGAGACGGCAATCCGCTCCCCAGCTTTGAGGGGGAGCCCACGCTGGTCGGCATTGAGGGTGATATTGACTCCTTTACGGAGAGGGTCTGGAACAGCCTTAACGAGGACAACCGGGTATCGCTGTTTGTCCGCTTTATCGATATTGAAACCGGGAAATATGAGTCAAGAATTGTAAACAAAAATCAGTAAGGAGGAGAACAACATGCAGGAATATATATTGAAATACGGATGCAATCCGAACCAGACACCGTCCCGGATCTATATGCAGGACGGGGAGCTTCCCATCAAAGTATTGAACGGACGCGCAGGCTATATCAATCTTCTGGATGCCTTCAACGGCTGGCAGCTTGTGCGCGAATTAAAGAGGGCGACCGGTCTTCCCGCCGCGACCTCCTTCAAGCATGTGTCACCCGCGGGAGCCGCCGTCGGACAGCCGTTGTCCGATGTCGAGAAGAAGATCTACTGGGTGGATGATATGGACATCGAGTTCACATCACTTGCGAATGCCTACATCCGCGCGCGCGGCGCGGACCGGATGTCTTCCTTCGGGGATTTCATCTCCCTCTCGGACGTCTGTGACAAGAGTACGGCGCTGGTGATCAAGCGCGAGGTTTCGGACGGCGTCATCGCACCGGGCTACACGGACGAGGCGCTGGAGATCTTAAAGCAGAAGAAAAACGGAAACTACTGTGTGGTTGAGATTGACCCGGACTATGAGCCGGCTCCCATCGAGCGCAAAGATGTGTTCGGCGTGACGTTTGAGCAGGGCAGGAATGAACTGGTGATTAACGATGATTTTTTTGCCAATATTGTCACGGAGAACAAGGAGTTGACCGCACAGGCGAAGATTGACCTCGCGATCTCCATGATCACCTTAAAGTACACGCAGTCCAACTCGGTGTGTTATGTGAAAAACGGGCAGGCAATCGGCATCGGCGCCGGGCAGCAGTCGCGCATCCACTGCACCAGGCTGGCGGGCAGTAAGGCGGATAACTGGTGGCTGAGACAGTCGCCCGAGGTGCTGGGATTGGAATTCGTGGACAATATCAAGCGCGCGGACCGCGACAATGCGATCGACCTCTATATCGGTGAGGACTATATGGATGTACTTGCGGACGGCGTATGGGAGACTATTTTTAAGAAGAAACCCGAGGTGTTCACGCGGGAACAGAAGCGTGCGTGGCTGGACAAAAATACGGATGTGGCGCTGGGGTCCGATGCATTTTTCCCGTTTGGGGACAATATCGAGAGGGCTTATAAGAGCGGCGTGAAATATGTGGCTGAGCCGGGCGGTTCGGTGCGCGACGATCATGTGATCGACACCTGCAATAAGTACGGCATGGTGATGAGCTTCACGGGAATCCGGCTGTTCCATCATTAAAAAGTTGTTGTTAAAATAGAGGAGGAAGTGTACAATGAATCAGGTATTAGAACAGATACAACAGATCGGCATTGTGCCGGTAGTGGTGCTGAATGACGCGAAGGCGGCAGAGCCCCTGGCTGCAGCGCTTTGTGCGGGCGGACTGCCCTGCGCGGAGGTGACCTTCCGCACGGCGGCGGCCGAGGAGTCCATCCGGATCATGTCCGAGAAATTTCCCGAGATGCTGGTGGGAGCGGGCACGGTGCTCACGACCGAGCAGGTAGACCGGGCTGTGGCTGCAGGCGCGAAGTTTATTGTGAGTCCGGGGCTGAACCCGCGGATTGTCAAGTATTGTGTGGAAAAGGGAATCCTGATCACGCCCGGCTGCGCGACGCCCAGCGAGGTGGAGCAGGCGCTGGAGAATGGGCTTGAGGTCGTGAAATTCTTTCCGGCGGAAGCTGCGGGCGGTTTAAAGATGATCAAGGCAATGGCGGCTCCCTATGTGGGACTCAAGTTCATGCCGACCGGCGGCATCAGCCAGAGCAACGTGCGCGAGTATCTTGCGTATGACCGCATTCTGGCCTGCGGCGGCAGTTGGATGGTAAAGAGCGACATGGTGGATGAAGGACGTTTTGACGAGATTGAAAAGCTGGCGGCAGAGTGCGTCAGCATAGTAAAAGAAAGCAGAGGTAAATAAAATGAGCAAGGTTGTTACATTCGGAGAATTGATGCTCAGGCTTGCGCCGGAGGGGTACTACCGTTTCGTGCAGGCCGACAGGCTGGGAGCTACCTTCGGCGGCGGAGAGGCAAATGTAGCGGTGTCGCTGGCAAATTACGGCGTGGATGCGTCGTTTGTCACAAAGCTTCCCAAGCATGAGATCGGGCAGGCGGCGGTCAATTCGCTGCGCAGATACGGTGTGGATGTCTCGGACATTGTCCGTGGCGGCGACCGCGTGGGAATTTATTATCTGGAAAAAGGTGCGTCCCAGCGGCCCTCGAAGGTTATTTATGACCGTGCGGGCTCGGCGATTTACGAGGCAGAGCAGAGCGATTTCGACTGGGAGAAGATCCTTGCGGGGGCAGACTGGTTCCACTTTACCGGGATTACACCGGCCCTCAACGACACGGTGGCAGCGATCTGCATGGATGCCTGCAAGGCGGCGAAGAAGCTGGGCGTGACGGTTTCCTGTGACCTGAATTACCGGAACAAGCTCTGGAGCAAGGAGAAAGCGGGGCAGGTGATGGGAGAGCTCTGCAAGTATGTAGATGTGTGCATCTCCAATGAGGAGGATGCCTCCGATGTGTTCGGAATCCGGGCGAAGGATACGGATGTGACTGCAGGCACGGTGAACACAGAAGGGTATAAGGATGTGGCAAAGCAGCTCGTGGACCGCTTTGGATTTAAGAAAGTTGCCATCACGCTGAGGGAGTCCATCTCCGCAAACGACAACAACTGGTCTGCGATGCTCTGTGACGGCGGCGAGTATTATTTCAGCAAAAAATACAAAATGCATATTGTGGACCGCGTGGGCGGCGGAGACAGCTTCGGCGGCGGTCTGATCGCGGCATGCTTAAAGGGCTATGAGCCGCAGGCAGTCATCGAGTTCGCGGTGGCGGCATCCTGCCTGAAACACTCGATCGAGGGGGATTACAACATGGTCAGTGAGGATGAGGTCCTGAAACTTGCCGGCGGCGATGCCTCCGGGCGTGTGCAGAGATAGAAGGAGAGGGATATACAATTATGGAAATGACGCTGAGATGGTACGGTTCAAAATTTGACACGGTGACGCTGAAACAGATCCGCCAGATTCCGGGCGTGACGGGCGTAATTACCACGCTCTATGACACCCAGCCGGGAGAGGTGTGGAGCAGAGAGCGAATTCGGGCACTGATTGATGAGGTGGAGGCATCGGGACTCCATATATCGGGTATCGAGAGTGTAAATGTGCACGATGCGATCAAGACCGGCGACAAAGACCGGGATCTGTACATAGACAATTACATTGAAACTCTGCGGAATCTGGGTGAGGAAAATATTCATCTGGTATGCTACAACTTTATGCCGGTGTTCGACTGGACCCGCACGGAGCTCGCGAGGGTGCGGCCGGACGGTTCCACGGTGCTTGCCTACA
>CAZWRT010000097.1:0-4285 GCA_964636375.1 uncultured Lachnobacterium sp.
CAAAGAAGCAGCTGGTTCTAAATTTGGTTGAGAAAATTTTGGTTTTTCTTGGGCATGCTTTTATATGCAGGTTTTAGATCATGACGGCAGGGTGATTCTGGATAACACGCAGACCAAGGAGCGCCGCAGGGTGCTGAAGGAGACGACGGCATGGCTTCTGACAGACGCGATGAAGGATGTTATGACGGGGGGAACCGGAACCCGGGCATATTTTGGATCCACGATGGCCCAGGCCGGAAAGTCGGGGACCACGACGTTGAACCGCGATGCACTCTTTGCTGGATATACGCCCTATTACACCTGTGTAGTCTGGGGAGGTTATGACGATAATTCCCCGCAGAACAGCACCACATATCCGAAGTATCTGTGGCGCGCCGTGATGAAGCGTGTGCATGAGGGACTGGAATACCGGGATTTCGAAAAGCCGGAGGGGATTACCGAGGAGAAGGTTGCCGTGTGTTCGAAGTCCGGTCTGCTGCCGGTAGAGGGTGTCTGCGACAAAGATCCGCGCGGGTCCATGGTGATCTCAGAGTATTTTGCCGAGGACAATGTGCCGACGGAGACGTGCAACCATCATGTGAAGCTGACGATTTGTAAGGATTCCGGCATGGTGGCGGGACCTTACTGCCCGGCCGAGAGCCGGAAGGAGCAGGTGTATATTACCGGCGCCCGGGAGGGGTCCGGAGATTATCCGTATTGCGTGGCATCACTGTCGCCGGAGAAGGTGTGCACGAAGCACAATGGGAATGCGGGGGGAGAGAACGACCCGCAGGTAGAGGATGACCCGTGGGGAGAGGACGACCCATGGGGAGAGGATGACCCGTGGGGAGAGGATGATCCGGAAGACGGAGAAAATAATCCCGGAGACGATCAGCCGGAGCATGCCGATCCGCTGTTGGCAGCAGGGAATGTAATACAGAGAATCCGGGTGTGGATGAAAAGGTAAGAGTGGTGGAAATGGATACGAGTGGATATCTGGCCGTGTATGAGGGCGGGCAGGGAGAGATCGTTGAGAAGAAATCCCGATTTATTGCTACGGTCAGGCCGGTGGAAACTGAGGAGGAGGCTTCCGCATTTATCGGCGAAATGAAGAAAAAATACTGGGATGCGAGACATAATTGCTCGGCCTTTGTTCTGGGAGACCGGCAGCAGCTGACACGGTGCTCCGATGATGGGGAGCCGGCCCAGACTGCAGGGCGCCCGATTCTGGATATTCTTCTGAGCGAAAGGATTACGAACGCCGCGGTGGTAGTAACCCGGTATTTCGGGGGTGTTCTTCTTGGAACCGGAGGGCTTGTGCGCGCTTATCAGGCCGCCACGCATGCCGGACTCGCCGCATCCACGATCATACGAAAGTGTGTGGGGAGAAAACTGCTGATCCGCACGGACTACAGTGGTTTTGGAAAACTGGAACGCTTTTTTGTGCAGCAGGAGATTCCGGTATTCTCCACGGAATACGGCGCGGATGTCGCAATCACAATTCTGACGCCGCCGGAAAAAAGGGATGAGGTCTGGCAGAATATTGTGGAGCAGACGAACGGGCTGGCAAAGCAGGAGTGGGGGGAAGATACCGTCTATGCAAAGCTGGGCAAAGAGCTTATTGTCTTTTAATGAAAGAGGAAAGTATTGGGGATTCAAAAATGGAAAAACGGAAGAAAAAACTGGAAATAAATGAGCTGAATGCGATATTGGAGCGCTATTTGCCGACAGAGCTTCTTCCGCAGGTAAAGGAGTCCGTTCAGGTCCTGTTTCACAGGAGTGAGTCTGCAGAATTGTGGAAATTCCGGGATCGGATGACCGGGATGTACAATACGCAGGGGACTTTGCAGATATTGGAGGACTGGAAGGCGCAGTGTCTTCAGACACAGGAGCATATGGCTATCCTCTGCATTGATGTGGATAAACTGGAAAATATCAATCAGATTTACGGACATTCGGAAGGGGACGTGGTCATTCAGACCTTTGGACAGATCTTAGAGGACAGCATTACGGAGCATGAGACTTGCGGGCATTTGGGCAGCAGTGAATTTGTGGTCATCATGCGCACGGCCGGCACAGTGGAGCCATTGGCGGAGAGTTTTCTGCATGCGCTTGACGGCAGAATTGATAATTACAACCGTGTGTCAGGCAAAGAGTACAGCCTGCACATTATCCACAGCATGTATGCCGTGGAGCTGTCGTCAGAGACGGTAATGCCGGACATACTGGATCAGGCGCTCGCAAAGAAACGCCTTTTGAGGGAAGGGACAAGAAATCTGGCCGGAAGCAGCTCCCAAAAAGAGAGTTTCTCTGCGGATGAGCACCGTCAGGTGAACGAGCTGATCGACAAAAATCTCTTCCGCTATGCGTTTCAGCCGATTGTCAGTGCAAAGACGGGGGAAATTTATGCCTATGAGGCGTTGATGAGAGCGGGGGAAGGTCTTCCGTTTTCGCCTCTGGTGATTCTGAAATATGCGGATCTCGACAAGCGGCTGCACGAGGTTGAGCGGGCTACTTTTTTTAATGTTCTGGGGCTGATCAGAAGCTTTGGCGATATCGGTGACCGCAAGTTCTTTATCAACAGCATTTCCAACAGCCAGCTGACCGACGCGGACTATGAGAAGTTAAAAGCAGCTTACGGCGACCTGTTTCCCAACATGGTAGTGGAGATTACGGAGCAGACCGAATTGGAGGATGAGCTGTTAGATATGATCCTGAACCGGAGCCGGAAAGACGGTTTTGGACTGGCCATCGACGATTATGGAACCGGCTATTCCAATACCTCCAGCCTGCTTCGCTATCTGCCGAATTGCGTGAAACTGGATCGCCTGTTGATTACGGACATTCAGGAAAACCCAAAGAAGCAGCACTTTGTGAACAACATCATTACGTTTGCCCACGACAACGGTTTTCTCGCCCTCGCAGAGGGGGTGGAAACCTCGGCGGAAATGAAGGCGGTCATTCATATGGGGGTTGACCTCATTCAGGGCTTTTATACGGCAAAACCGGAGTTTACGCCATTGAAGGAGCTGCCGGAGAATATCAGGAATGAGATTATTAAAGACAATATGAGCATTCACGACAATGTGCAGCGCAAGATTTACATAGTGAACAATGAGTCGGAGCTGCCTCTGATACAGCTTGCGCTGGAAAAGTATACCGGAATTGTGGTATCGCAGCCGGAGCTTACGCTTGTGGGCAGTTTGGATTATCCGGCAGCCATGTCCATCAAGATCAAGGACGCGTCCAGATGCAGGCTGACGCTAAAGAATGTAAGTATGGAAAGCATTGATGAGCTGCCCTGTATCGACATTGGAAATGACGCGCATCTGACGCTGATACTTGAAGGCAACAATGTTCTGGACAAGACCGGCATCCGGGTGCCGGACGGCAGCAGCTGTTGTCTGAAAGGGGCAGGAAATCTCTCTGTTTTTGCGAAGGGCATCCAATGCTACGGCATCGGCAATGACTATATTTCCGGTGTGGGTGCGATCACCTGCGCGCAGTCCGGAAAGCTTGAGATCAGCACGGAGGGGAATCACTGCATCAACATCGGCGGCGGGATTTACCGACAGGGAGAGGGTATTCAGATTTTGAGCGGCAGTGTTCTGCTCAAGGCCGCGAGCGAGAGTGCAATCGGAATCGGCTGCGGGAAGGGAAGCGTGCCGATTAAAGTTCAGAACTGTTTTGTCGGCATTGATTTCCGGGTGGCTACGGGCTGCGCGCTGGGGAGCTGGGAAGACGACCTGAATGTGCATATCGCGGATCTGAAACTGGAAATTGCCGGTTCCGGAGCGCATTTGAGAGGCATTGGCAGTGTGGAGAAGGCAGCAGGAGAGATTCGTATTGAGCGTGCGAATGTTTCGGTTCAGATGAATGGCCAGCAGGTCCGGCTCATCGGGAACGACGGCTGCGGACTAAAAATAGCAGTTTTAAGATCCAGCCTGACTTTAAGAGGCGAGGGAAATAATGTGCTTGGAATTGGCTGCTTTGACAGAAGTGCAGTACTGGAGTCAAAGGATTCTGTGCTGGAGATTCGTGTGCAGGCTGCAGAGAATGAGGCGGTCGGTGCCAGAGAGGAAAACTGCACGTTTGAGGGCGGAAACCGCACTGTGCGGATCAACGAGTAAAGAGATTGCAGGCCGTGCGGGGGGCTGCAAGGTTCTTGGCTGAAAGTTCTCGGGACAAAATTATATTTTAGGGCTTGACACTGAGGTACAACCCATGTATAATACCATTTGTTGAGATCAAATTGGCCCATCGCCAAATGGTAAGGCAACGGACTCTGACTCCGTCATTTCCAGGT
>CAZWRT010000098.1:0-4081 GCA_964636375.1 uncultured Lachnobacterium sp.
CCAAAAGTTGAAAAATAATTGAAGCGCATAGGTATTTAAGGCTTTCCATTTTTCAGGACTATCGGATTCATAAATTATGTAAGATGAAATCCCCATTAAAATATAAAGAATCATCCATACGATAGGAAAGATAAAGCCCGGAGGACTAAGTGGAGGTTTGTTTATTTGAGAATATAATGACATTCCTCCACTGAAAAGAGCCGATAATGTTCCAACGGCGATAGGAATGAGAATGGCAATAACTAAGACACTTTTATCCTTTATTTTCATGAGCATTGTTCCATAAAAATGTGTTTGATTCATTATATGAAATTAATTTGAAAATATGACAATAATTTGTAAGTTTTACATGAAAGTTCTTTTTGGCAACCTTCAGTTGCAAATAAAGATTTCTTAGGCGAAACATATCAGGATTTTCTCTGTTCTGGTTGAATACAGGAATGGATTGTAGTAAGATTAGAAGAGGCGGCAGACGGCTCAAAGGGCTGTGAGTCTTCGGATGTGTGAAATAACAAGACAGGAGGCAGCAAATGTACAAATTTCCAGACAACCTTTTTACTGAGGTTCGGATCGAGAAAACGGAAAATAATTACTATTATGTGAAGAATGGCGAGGTAGAAGGCAACGGTCGGACAGCGGTGACCGGCGCAAGGATTCGCGTATATGATGGAGACATGTGGTATACAAGCGTTACGAATGACCTGGATGCTGTTCAGGAAGAGATTGACAATCTGGCAATCCTTGCCACCCCGAACAGCAGGATTTACGAGGATCCCGTTATAAAGAACTTCGGCGACGCAAAGGCAGATCGGATCAAATACAATGGGGAGAATGATATTCGCAGAGTGACAAACGCACAGCGGGATAAGCTGATCAGCGATTATATTGCGGCTTGCGTTGATCCGTCCATCGAGGAGATGAAAACTTATTACGCCAGCTATAACAGCGAATACAGGGAGAAGGAGTATTACTCCAGCAAAGGAGCGGCGATCCGGCAGGATATGCAGCGCTGCAGCGTGAATATCGCCTTTGATTTCGTTGTGGACGGGGTGACGACAAGCGCCTGGAAATATTATCAGGAGCTTGACTTTGAAGCGCTGAAAAACCGGGAACAGGAGATTATCTCGGAGCGCGACCGCTATCTAAATTACGCGAAAAATGCGGTGGATGTAGTGGCGGGGGATTATACCTGCGTTTTATCCCCCTTTGTTACGGCGATGTTTACTCATGAAAGCTTCGGGCACAAGAGCGAATCCGATTTTATGCTTAACGATAAAACCCTGCAGGACGAATGGGTGATCGGCAAGATGGTCGGCAACGAGCGCGTTTCCATCTGCGACAACGGCAACATGGAAAACAACGGGTATACGCCGTTTGACGACGAGGGCAACCCGGCAAAGGAAACCTGGCTAATTAAGAACGGAGTTCTGACGGGGCGGCTGCACGACGCGAAATCCGCCTCTGTCCTTGGGGAGGAGATCACGGGAAATGCCCGCGCCCAGGAATATACCTGTTCACCGATGGTAAGAATGACTAATACCTACATGGAGAAGGGGACGGATTCCCCGGAGCAGATCATCGCCGGCGTAGAGGACGGAATCTATGTGTACGGAGTTAATTACGGTACGGGCTCCGCGACCTTTACCATGCAGCCTAACCTATGTTACCGCATTCGGGGCGGAAAGCTATGCGAGCCTGTCCGCGCCAATGTGATTACCGGAAGTGTTTTTAAGACCCTGTTTGATATCGACGCGGTCGGAAATGATTTTATCCTGTACGATACCTATACCTGCGGGAAAAACGGGCAGAGCGTCCATGTATCGGCGGGCGGGCCCACGATCCGGGTGAAAAAGCTGACCGTAAACTAAGGAAACCCTGATTAGAATGCCGCATGTGCGGCAGATTGCGAGGAAATATGAAAGAAAAATATACATATATCGGAACTACATCCACGGTAATGTTTGAGGAAAATAAAGTGATTGCATTTGATAAAAATAACACACATACCAATTCCTTCCGCGTGGGGCGAGACGGCTTTCTCGGCGTACATTACCAGGAGGGAAAGATGACAGACGAGGAAGGCTACGCAAGGGCGGAGCAGAACCTGGAGCTGAAGCGGCCGTATCCTTTTGAGCTTGAGACTGGGGAGCGCCACCGCGACAGGACGGAGCGGATGTTTTCAGATAAAGAACTGATGGAGCTGACCAGGGAGGCGCTGGAGCATATCCATTCCAAATATCCTGATTTCCGGCTGAACGGGGAGGTTCGGCAGAACAGAATGGAATCCCGACAAGAAAATGACAGGGGTTTAAATTATTCCAACATTGATTGCTCGATGTACGCGAATTTTTCCTTTAAGCATAAGAACAGCAGAGATATTAATGATGGCGGGTTTGGGATCGGGGAGCGGAATTTTAAGCTGGAACAGCTTTATTCCATGGCGGATAACTATCTGTCGAATTATGAAAAAGAGGTAAGCCTTCCGGAGGAGATCATTATCCAGGTACAGTATTACGGACTGCTCGGAAAGCTGAGAGAATGTCTGGATGCCGAGAGTCTCTGTCTCGGAACATCTCTTTTGACGGGAAAGCTTGGAGAGAAAGTTTTTTCCGACCGATTTACGCTCTGCCATGACGTGACGGATGCGGAGTGCTGGCACGAGAATTTCTTTGACGGCGAAGGTGTCGTCCTTCCGGGCGATAAGCTTGTCTATGTGGAGAACGGGGTCGTGCTGCGAGGGTATGCAGACAAGCGAATTGCAAAAAAGTACAATGTGGAACATACCGGAAGCGCTTGGAGGAGTTATTCCGATGTACCGTCGAACGGAAATGTGGCTCTCAAGATCACCCGGAGCGATAAAACGATAAAAGAGCTGCTTGGCGGGCGATTGTCCGTCGTGCCGGTCCACTACAGCGGCGGCGGATTTAACGAAAAGGGTGAATATGTGATGCCCGTACAGACAGCTTATCTGTGCGACGGTGAAAAATTTCTCGGCAGGCTGCCGGAATTTACGCTGGTCAGCAATATGTTTGATATGTTTGGCAAGGATTATATCGGTGTGGGCAGCGACAAACCGGTGTTTAACGACAAGCAGATTCTTGTGCGGATGAAGCTCGGACACGTCTGAGCCGGTCGGGACAGAGGCTCTTCTTTACGCTCCGAAAATATCAGGATTGTCCTATGGCATATTTTTCGCCGGAGATTTCGCCGGAACAAATGGAGACAGAACAGATGGAACTTTTATACAGAAAATCAAAAATTGACAGCCCATATCCGATAGATTCAAATATTCGATGGCTGTCCGAAAATGAATACTCCATTTTTAACGCGCATTTAGAACTGTGCGGACAAAAACAGCTCGCCAAATCAAGCTGGGATGAGATATTTAATGAGGGGACAGTATATTGTGGATATTTTACTGAAGGTAAGATGGCAGGCCGCGCATGCGTGGAAAAATATTCTGAAAGTGCATGGGAAGTAGCTGATGTACGAGTCGCGAAACCATACAGGAATCAGGAATATGCATATAAATTATGTAACTTTGTCTTGTCCTATATTGTTTCTCAAGGAAAGATTGCGACTATCCGAACGGAAGAAGATAATTTTGCCATGCAAAGAGTGATAGAAAAGATAGGTTTTACAAGGTACTTTCCCGATTGAAGAAAGGATATAATCATGAAAATTGAAAGAATAGATTTACTGACCAATGATATGGCGAGACGAGTAATGGATGTTATTCGATTATTAATATTATTGTTTATTTGTATATCAAGCGTTTTTTTCTCGCAGATACCCAATTTCTACTTAAAAACGCTTTTGTTTGCAATTGATATTCTTTTATTGATCTTTCTCCTTGTAACTTCTAAAAAGCGCAATAAAACCGAGTAGGGGGGGAGATTTCCGATACGGGACTGGGGACAGGTTCTTGATCAAAGCCGTGCATTTACGGAGGACAGATTACAAAGAGCAACTACAGTTCAGCGTATGACTCTAAATCTCCAACAATTTTTTTGAAACCTTTTTGTCCGAGAGTGTAATTTATTTTGTGTAAACCCTATGGATTGATGAAAAAATATCTCAA
>CAZWRT010000099.1:0-4004 GCA_964636375.1 uncultured Lachnobacterium sp.
GGCTTCGCTTGTCTGGCAAAGAATTTTCAACGGATTCTGCTTTGCAGATTTCCCAAGAGATCAAAATTCGCCAACAGGCAGTAGCAGAGTTAGCCGAAAAGACTGAATTCTGCATGGAGCTTGAGACTGGCGCAAGGCGTTTAAGAAACATCGAATATGATGAGTCCAGAAAAATAATGGATAACTTCTTTCGGGCACTGGAAACAGGAAACGGTTATCCAATGATTTGCCGGATATTTCTAAGGCTGTTCCCCATCCTTACGCTGACATTTTTATTTTCTGCCCTATTGGGAGTCCACAGGCATCTGACAATGCCCATTTTCATCCTTCTTGCAATTGCCCAATTGATGTCTGCCTTCCTTGGACTTTACTGGAACAATAAGGCATTATCACCCATCTATCAGATGAACAAATCAATCACCCCTTACCGAAAATTGTTTCAGCTGTTGGAGGGGGAAGCCTTTGACAGCCCCTGTCTTAAAGCTTTGCAGAAGAGTTTGTTGAAAAATGGTGCTGCATCCGCCGCATTAAAAGAGTTGGAGGCAATTGCAGATTCTGTATGCACACGTCACAATATCTATGCATTCCTGCTCTATAACAGTCTGTTTTTGTATGACTATCACTGCGTGGAGAGGTGTGGGAAATGGAAAGATCACTATAGGGATTGTCTGGAATCCTGGTTTAAGGCATTGGGAAATGCCGAAGCCCTAATAAGCTTAAGCGTGATCTGCCACACACGAAAGTCTCACTGCTTACCGGAGATTGTGGATTCCAAACATCCTGTATTGACAGCTTCCGATATCAGACATCCTCTGTTAAATGAGTCGGCGGCGGTGGGCAATGATATTAACCTGACCCATTGCACCAGCATCATAACAGGCTCAAACATGTCCGGCAAAACAACTTTTATTCGCAGCATAGGCGTCAATTTAGCTCTGGCTTACGCCGGCGGATTCTGCACCGCGTCAAGTCTGCATGCTTCACTTATGAAGCTATGCACATCGATCCGCACGGTGGATGATGTGAACGAGGGCATCTCCACATTTTACGCAGAGCTGTTGCGCATCAAACAGATGATTGAGGTCAGCAGGAAGAATAATCCAATGATTTCTCTGATTGATGAAATCTATAAGGGGACAAATTCAAAGGATAGGATTTTCGCAGCGAAAGAAACCATACAAACTCTCTCAAAGCCTTGGGCTTTCACGTTGGTCACTACCCATGATTTTGAGCTGTGTGATTTAGAAAACGACTTAGGCATAGATGCAAAAAATTATTATTTTGAAGAATATTATAAAGAAGACAGAATTCTCTTTGATTACAAATTAAGGGACGGACGCTGCACCACTACAAATGCGCGGTATCTGCTGCGTATGGCAGGAATCCTTAAACAGGAGATTTGAAAAAAGCTATACGCCAGAAGCCTCTTGTTTTTTCAGGCATAAGAGATTAAAATATATTCGAGAATACGGCGAGTAGAATGTCGATTTTAAATAGTCGAAGTAAAAGCTGAAAAACAAGAGAGGGAGCAGAAATGCGTACAGAAAGAGGCGCAAGATTAAGTACAAAAATTGCTGGGGCAACTCTGTTGACGGCGGTTCTGATCAGTGTCATCATTAGCAGCATAAGCATTTTACAGATGAACAGGAGGCTGTTGGAATCCAGCAGGAAGCATGCTGCTTCCGTTGCGCAGACCGCGGCGGAATTTGTGGACGGCGATCAGTTTGCGGCGCTGCAGGAGGGCGATGAGGACACTGAGGCATACAGAGACATTTTGGCGACGCTGACAAATTTTCTCGTGGATGATGATATAGCATATATTTATACCATGCGCAAGCAGAACGGGGAAGTGCAGTTTGTTGTCGATGCCGATGAGGAGGAGGGCGGCGCCATCGGCGAGGCATATGAGTCCTATGATAAGATAGAGGATGCCTTTGAGGGTAAAGTGGCGTTGGACGATGAGGTGACGACGGATGAGTGGGGAAGCTTCTATAGCGCCTTTGCGCCTATTTATGCTGGGAACGAGGTCGTGGGTATTGTGGGGGTGGACTGTTCTGTGAGCGATATCCGTGCGCAGACGGATACTGTGCTGAAAAGCCTTCTGGTGGCTGAGGTGTTCTGTATTGTCCTTTGTGTCGTTCTATCGTTGATCATCGGACGGTTCATGTCGAAAAATGTGCGTGTCATCAATGAGAAGATGAATGAATTGACCAGCAGAGAAGGGGATCTGACCAGAGAACTCACAATCGGCAGCAGGGACGAGATTGGACAGGTAGCCCGGAGCTTCAATGTGTTTATGAACAAACTGCGGTCAATGATGCTTGCAGTAAAAAATAATGAAACTCGTCTGAACGAAGCGACCGACGGCATGAAGGAACAGATTGCCAGCTCCGTAGAAGAGCTGGCGAGTATTGTGACAACCTTAAATGAAATGACAGATGCCATGGGAGACACGGAGGAAGCTGTCAGGGCGATTTCGGAAACAGCTGGCGGAGCGCGGTCGCTTTCCCAGGATGTGTTTGATCAGGCGAAAGAGAATGCACAGAGCGCCCTTGCCACCGGCAGACGGGCGGATGCAGTCAGGGAAGACAGTATTGGAACCAAACAGCGGATACAGAAAATGATAGGAGAGATTGCCGGCAACCTGTCCCAGAAGATTGAGGATGCAAAAAGAGTTGAGCAGATTGTAAATCTGACGGAGCAGATTATCTCTATCTCGAAACAGACGCAGCTTCTTGCGCTGAATGCCAGCATCGAGGCGGCGCGAGCAGGCGAAAACGGCAGAGGGTTTGCCGTGGTGGCGGAAGAGATCGGGAAATTGGCGGACGCCACGTCACAGACCGCACGAGAGATCGTTGACATCAATCAATTTACGGTAAATGCGGTCAATGACCTTGCGGACTCAGCCGGATCGCTGGTCTCCTTTATCCAGCAGGATGTACAGAAAGACTACGATACGATGGTGGAGGTCAGCACCGCATACAGCAAGGATGTCATTCAGTTTATGACCAGAATGGAGCAGTTCAGCGAATTATCTCTGGGTCTGAATCGAAAGCTGACCTGCATTGAGGAAAATATCGACCGGATGATGACTGCGATTGGTGAAGAGTCCGAGAGCATTTCGGTGGTGACCGCAAACGCAGAAAAGATCAGTGGAAAGATGCAGAGCCTGCGCGAGGAAAGCCATGTCAACGAACAGATCGTCAATGAACTGGAAGAGGTGCTTTCCCGGTTTACAGTATAGGTTTGTGGTGTGGAATGATACGGACCGAGCCTTTCTGGACGATCGGCTCCTCTGGTCACTGGACGTGCCTGCGAACTGCCGGAAATCCAATAAAGATGAAGCGAAATAAGACTGGAGCAAGTCTGTTTTTATCATACAGGCTTGCTCCAGTTTTGTGTAGGTATGCACTATATACAGTTTACTTTTATAGTAGAAAAGAAAATAGAAAATGAAAAAATAAAAAATACTTATTGACCAATGTTTCAATTTATGCTACAACTATAGATGTAGTAAACAGAAAGATGAAAAGGGGGATGGAGAATCTCTCAATCAGCTTCTGAGCAGCATGAATAGTGCTAAAACAGAGCCGGGAAGAGCGATACAGGCATCCGCCAGTCTGGTCAGCGCGTTCGTTTGGGCTAAAGTACATTGCGAACCGGAGAACATGCCGTGGAAATTTAAAGAGACCGCGTGGGGACCGGGAACAGGTCACGGTTCTTGTAAATGGGAGTCGAAGTAATAAAAGGAATAACAGATCGTACTTTTAATTGAATGATGTTGTTGCACTGTCTCCATCAGAAAACATATCAACAATGTTTTTGCAGAAGAGGAAGTTGAGAGAAAACAATACTCAAAAAATGCGTGTTGATGGAGTAAAACAGCTTGTTCCTTTCTATACACTGGATGTTATTATTTCTGTAGGGTATCGGGTAAAATCAAAGCAAGGCGTTGAGTTTAGGCGCTGGGGGAATTCCGTATTGAAAGAATTAATAATCAAGGG
>CAZWRT010000100.1:0-3931 GCA_964636375.1 uncultured Lachnobacterium sp.
TCAGATATTTGAACTGTCATAAAAATTATCTGATAAATACTGCTGTTATGTGGTGCGCAGCTCTCATATTGCCGCACTTTTGGGGGAAAATGGAAAGCCTGTTTGTTGTACCGGTTGGCTTTGCGATTTTGTCCTTAAATACCCCTATCTGCATTTTGTTATCCTGCGACCCGGATTTAGAGCAGGCGATCCGCTTTTTACCCGGTCAAAAGAAGGCGTTTTGCATGCCATACTGCCTGTTTATCTTTTTTTGCAATATGGCTGCAAATGTAATCTTCCTTTGTAGCTGGCAAATGAAAAACAACAGCGTTACTGCTTTGATGATTTTAACCGGTATTTTTTTTGCTTTACAGAGTGCAATTTTATCTGTACTGTTGGAATGGTTTTATCCTATTCGAGATTGGAAAATTGAGAGCGACCTATGGCATCACACACGAAAATATGTCGTTTGGGCAATTATGCTATTAATTTCGGGAGCAGACCAGGCATTCCCAACACTAATTCATGGGCTGCTGTTCTTGGTGGCTATTGAAGTTGTGTTATTCGTTTTTATAGTATGTACACCGAAATCATGATATCTTTTTTGCACATTCAGAGGCTTTTGTCAAACTATCCGCCGGGATTATCTTGATTTCGAATAAATTAAATATTATACTGAAACGAAGAAACACAAAAATAACGAAGGGAAAACTTTCCGCCGCACACACGGCGGGATGGTGCAGCATTTATGACAAAGCAGGAATTTGCGGCCCTTGCGCAAAGGGGACCGATCATTTTAGACGGAGCAACCGGGACAAATCTTATGCAGGCAGGGATGCCGGCGGGCGCATGTCCGGAGGCGTGGATCTTAGAGAATCCCGAGGTACTTGTAAAATTACAGCAGGGCTATGTCGAGGCGGGAACCCGCATCGTCTATGCCCCGACATTCTCCGCGAACCGAATCAAGCTGGAAGAGTACGGATGCCCGGACAGGCTGGAGGAGATGAACCGCGCGCTCGTGGCGCTGTCTAAGTCCGCGGTGGACGGGAAGGCCTATGTCGCGGGCGATATGACGATGACCGGCCGCCAGCTCTATCCGTTGGGAGAGCTCATGTTCGAGGAGCTGGTAGATATCTACAAGGAGCAGGCGCGGGTGCTGGCGGAGGCGGGCGTCGATCTCTTTGTAGTGGAGACCATGATGAGCCTGCAGGAGAGCCGCGCAGCCGTGATTGCCATCCGTGAAGTCTGCGATCTTCCGGTCATGGTGACATTGACCTACAACGAGGACGGGAGGACTCTGTTCGGAACGCCGCCCGAAGCGGCAGTGGTGGTGCTGCAGTCCCTCGGCGTGGATGCGGTGGGAGTCAACTGCTCGACAGGACCGGCTGAGATGGTGGATTTGGTGCGGCGGATGGCGGAGTATGCGACGGTTCCGCTCATCGCAAAGCCGAATGCAGGGCTGCCGGAGCTGGACGGAAAAAAGACGGTGTACCGCATGACGCCGGAGGAGTTTGCAGAGGCGGGAGCGGAGCTTGTGACGGCGGGAGCATCGATCGTGGGCGGCTGCTGCGGCACGACGCCGGAGCATATCTGCGCGCTGAATGCAACGTTACGAAGGAACATTATTGGTAATGCTCCCAAAGGGAGCGTTACATCAGATGCAGTCTGTGGAAGCAGAGTGCGGGAGCCCCTCACAGCACACCGGAGGGTGCTCGCTTCGGAGCGGAAGACGGTGGAAATTACGCTGGATGGCAATTTTCTGGTGGTGGGAGAGCGCATCAACCCGACCGGAAAGAAAAAGCTGCAGGAGGAGCTGAGAAACGGCAGGCTGGAGCTTGTGCGCCAGATGGCTGTGGAGCAGGAGCAGAACGGCGCGGCTGTTTTGGATATAAATATGGGCATGAACGGCATCGACGAGAAGGAGATGATGCGGAGGGTGGTTTATGAGGTCTCTGCGGCCGTAGATTGTCCGCTGTGTATCGACACCAGCCATGCGGATGTCATGGAGGCTGCGCTGCGGGTTTATCCGGGTCGTGCGCTCATCAACTCCATCTCTCTGGAAAAGGAGAAGATCGAATACATGCTGCCGCTTGCGAAAAAATATGGTGCAATGTTTGTACTTCTGCCTTTGTCGGATGAGGGGCTCCCGAAGAATTATGAGGAAAAGCACGCAAATATCCGCGAGGTCTATGAGCGCGCACTGGCGATCGGTATGGCGCACGAGGATATCGTGGTGGACGGGCTTGTGGCGACGGTCGGAGCGAACCCGGAGGCGGCGAACGAGTGCTGTGAAACCATCGCGTACTGTAAGGGCGAGAATCTGCCGACGATCTGCGGACTGTCCAATATTTCCTTCGGCCTGCCGGAGCGGGGATTTGTGAATACTGCGTTTCTCACCATGGCAATCTGCAGCGGGCTCACCATGGCGATTGCCAACCCCTCGCAGGAGCTTCTTATGAATGCGGCCTTTGCCACGGACATGCTTTTGCACCGGCCGGACAGCGATATCCGCTATATTGAGCGAATGAACCGTCTGGCGGAGGAAAAGGCTGGATATGAGACTGTTGTGGTAAAAAAAGAGCAGGCGGATCGGCCGGCGGAAAGTACAGCGGACGGGAGAGACCACCCGGTGTACATTGCGGTGCTGAGGGGAAATAAAGAAGGCATTCTGGAGGAGGTGCAGCGGGAGCTTGCAGGCGGGAAACAACCCGAACATATCATCAATGACTGCCTCATCCCTGCCATCAATGAGGTGGGAAGGCTTTTCGAGGAAAAACGTTATTTCCTGCCCCAGCTCATCGGGAGCGCCAACACCATGAAGCTGGCGATTGATTATTTAGAGCCGCTGCTCAAACAGCAAGGCAGCGGCGCACAGCTGCCGACGATTGTTTTTGCCACGGTGGAGGGAGATATTCACGACATCGGCAAGAATCTTGTGGTTCTTATGCTCAAAAATTACGGTTATCCTGTGATCGATCTGGGCAAGGATGTGCCGGCGGAGGTGATCGTGGACACTGCAATCAAGGAGCACGCGGCGATCATCGGTCTCTCGGCGCTTATGACTACGACGATGATGCGGATGCAGGATGTGGTTGAACTGTGCAAAAAGAAGGGCTGTTCCAGCAAGGTTATTATCGGGGGCGCCTGTATCACCCAGAGCTTTGCGGACGAGATCGGCGCCGACGGCTATTCGAGCGATGCGGCGGATTGCGTGAAGCTTGTGGAAAATCTAATGCACGCACCTTGTGAAAACAGTTAAACCCAGGACTTTGAAAAAAGCCCTTGACATGGATTGGGAATAGGTGTATATATTTCAAGGGTTTTAAAATTCCATAAAAAATATTAAAAAAGGGAGAGAATGAGATGAAGAAAATGAGACGTGTAGTTGCAGGCTTATTAGCGCTTGGCATGGTTTTGGCCCTGACTGCCTGCGGAGGAAAGGAACAGACTGTTACGTACAGTATGGAGACGGAGCAAAGTGGGCTGAAGATGGAGGACACAATGACTTTAGCGGCGAAGGGCGATAAGGTTCAGAAAATTTCCGAGGTCGTCAAGGTGGATACATCTACATTGGAGGATGAACAGAAAGAGCAGATTAACACCTTATATGACCAGATGGTAGAGCAGTATAAAGCCGTAGATGGCGTAGAGTGCACCGGGAAAAAGACCGATACATCTTATACGATTACGATTGAAATTGATGCCACCGGCAATGCAGTTAAGGAATTGTCGCAGAAGGGGCTTTTGCAGGTAGACGGGAACGCAGGCAGTATTTCCCTGAAGGAAACGGGTACAGCCTTACAAAACGCCGGTTATAAGAAGGCAGAGTAGCGGAATATAAAAAAACAGTTGACAAATCTCTGGTGTCAGGCTATAATAATCAAGTCGGTCAGGGAAGCCGGAGGTCAGGGAGGAGAGGGTTGTGGAATAGCGGTAGAGTTCGGCGAGGGGA
>CAZWRT010000101.1:0-3625 GCA_964636375.1 uncultured Lachnobacterium sp.
CGTCGCGGATTATTATGTTAGAAAGAAGTGATAAGGAGCATAGGATATGGCAAAGTATCTGGTAATCGTAGAGTCACCGGCAAAGGTGAAGACCATCAAGAAATTTTTGGGCAAAAACTATGAGGTCATGGCATCCAACGGACATGTGAGGGATCTGCCGAAGAGCAGCCTCGGTTTTTCCCCGGAGGAGGATTACGAGCCGAAATACATTACGATCCGGGGCAAGGGAGATGTGCTTGCCAAACTCAGGAAGGAAGTTAAGAAAGCGGATAAGGTCTATCTTGCAACGGACCCGGACCGAGAGGGGGAAGCGATTTCCTGGCATCTGACCAAGGCTTTGAAACTTGAGGACAAGAAGGTCAGCCGGATCAGCTTTAACGAAATCACGAAAAATGCCGTCACGGCATCCTTAAAAAACCCGAGAGAGATAGACATGGATCTGGTGGACGCCCAGCAGACCAGAAGAATGTTAGACCGCATGGTTGGATACAAGATCAGCCCGCTCCTGTGGGCGAAGGTCAAGCGTGGACTGAGCGCGGGGCGGGTGCAGTCTGTGGCGCTGCGCATTGTCTGCGACAGGGAGGAGGAAATCGAAGCCTTTATCCCGGAGGAATACTGGACGCTTGAGGCGGCGCTTATGCCGAAGGGGGAGAAGAAACCGATTCTGGCGAAGCTCGTGGAGCATAACGGGGAGAAAATTGAGATTACCTCAGAGGAACAGATGAATGCGGTGCTGGCACAGCTTGAGGGAAAGAGCTTTGCGGTGCAGGATGTCAAAAAGGGGGAGCGCGTCAAGAAGGCGCCGCTTCCTTTCACCACCAGTACCTTGCAGCAGGAGGCGTCAAAGGCACTGAATTTCCCGATTTCCAAAACCATGCGCATTGCCCAGCAGCTCTATGAGGGCGTGGACATCAAGGGACAGGGAACTGTGGGACTCATCACTTATCTCCGTACCGACTCCGTCCGCATCTCGGACGAAGCAGACGAGGCGGCGCGGGCGTTTGTGGAGCAGAATTACGGATCGCAGTATCTCTCGGTCGGCGAGGGGAAAAAGAAGTCGGATGCCAAGATTCAGGACGCCCACGAGGCGATCCGGCCGACTTCGATCGAGCGCACACCGACGGAGGTGAAGGATTCGCTGAGCCGCGACCAGTTCCGCCTGTATCAGCTCATTTGGAAGCGCTTTGCGGCGAGCAGGATGGCAAACGCGGTCTATGAAACGACGGCCGTAGGCATTGCGGCGGGCGATTACCGGTTCCGCGTGTCCACCTCGCAGCTTGCTTTTGACGGGTTTATGCTGGCATACACGGAGGCGGACGATGATGAGGAGGATAAGCAGGTCCTCTTGAAATCCATCGGGACGGACACGAAGCTTTCGCTGGTGGAGTTTGAGCCGAAACAGCACTTTACCCAGCCGCCGTCGCACTACACGGAAGGGTCGCTGGTCAAGACACTGGAGGAGCTTGGGATCGGCCGGCCGAGCACATACTCGCCGACGATCACGACGATCCTTGCGCGGCGCTACATCACGAAGGAGAATAAAAATCTGTATGTGACCGAGATCGGCTCGGTGGTGAATTCAATCCTGAAGGCATCTTTTCCCACGATCGTCGATGAGCATTTCACGGCGAACATGGAGAGTCTGTTAGACAGCGTGGCGGAGGGAGCGGTGCCGTGGAAGAGCGTGGTTGCAAACATGTACCCGGATATTGAGGCGGCAGTGAAGGAGGCAGAGAAGGAACTCACGAAGGTGACGATCGAGGACGAGGTGACGGACGAGATCTGCGAGTCCTGCGGGCGCAACATGGTCATCAAATACGGGCCGCACGGCAAGTTTCTGGCCTGCCCGGGTTTTCCGGACTGCAGGAATACAAAACCGTACTATGAGAAGATCGGCGTGGCGTGTCCGAGCTGCGGCAGGGATGTGGTTATCAAGACGACGAAAAAGGGCAGGCGCTATTACGGCTGTATCGGCTATCCGGACTGCGAATTTATGAGCTGGGCGCGGCCGGTGGAAAAGAAGTGTCCGCGCTGCGGCGGCTATATGGTGGATAAGGGCAGCAGGCTGGCGTGTGCCGACGCACATTGCGGTTATACGGAAGCAAAGAATTGAAATATTTTTTGCTGAAATATGATTTATTGTGTTGAATTGTCAGAAAAGTCGTGATATAATTACTATGCTCCCAGTAACAAATAGCAGGAGGATCGATAAAATGAGTGTTCAGCTCTTGGATAAAACCAGAAAAATCAACAAATTGCTCCACAATAACAACTCCTCCAAGGTGGTTTTCAATGACATCTGCGAGGTGCTGACCGGGATTCTGGATTCAGACATTCTTGTGATCAGCAAGAAGGGGAAGGTGCTTGGCTCCAGCAACTGCAAGGGAGTTGAGGTCTTAAAGGAGCTGGTTGTGGATGAAGTTGGCGGTTATATTGACTCTGAGCTGAATGAACGCCTGCTCGGCATTCTCTCGACGAAGGAGAATGTCAATCTGGAGACGCTGGGCTTTGGCGGCGACTCCAAAAAATACCGCGCCATCATTACGCCGATCGACATTGCAGGCGAGAGGCTCGGCACGCTGTTCGAGTATCGAAGCGACAAAGAATACGACATTGACGACATTATCCTCACCGAGTATGGAACCACTGTAGTGGGGCTGGAAATGATGCGCTCTGTCAACGAGGAGAGTGCGGAGGAGGCGAGAAAGGTGACGATCGTCAAATCGGCGATCAATACCCTGTCATTCTCGGAGCTTGAGGCGATCACCCACATTTTCGACGAGCTGAACAGCAGGGAAGGGATTCTTGTTGCCAGCAAAATCGCAGACCGGGTAGGGATCACAAGATCGGTGATTGTCAACGCTCTCCGCAAATTCGAGAGTGCCGGAGTCATTGAGTCCAGATCCTCCGGGATGAAGGGGACATACATAAAGGTTGTGAATGACGTGGTCTTTGACGAGCTTGCGGAGATCAAGAGCAAAAATGCCAGAAAAAGCTAACTGAATATACCAGGGAATGGAAAATTTAAATGGACTTATACTAGATATAGGTCTTTTTTTCCTTTTTTTCAAAAAAAATATGAAAAAGTTCTTGTGTTTTTTTTGATATCAACTATAATTAGTATGATAGAGTGGTTATGAGCACAAGATGTAAGATTTTTACAGGAGGTGCATATGATTAGTACGAACGCTTTTAACTATGTGAATGTACTGGATAAGGCGGCAGACGCAAGCTGGCGCCGGGAGGGGCTGATCGCGAACAATATTGCGAACGTGGACACCCCCGGATACAAGCGGAAGGATCTGGATTTTCAGACCCTCTTAAGGCAGGAACTGGACTACCGGCGCTACGAGTCGCTCGATGCCAAGGTCAACGGGGCCGATCTGAGGGAACTGGAGCCCATGACCTATACGGACATGGCCGGCTATTCTTACCGCATGGACAAAAACAATGTGGATATTGACACGGAGAACGTGGAGCTCGCATCCGAGCAGCTTCGTTATCAGGCTCTGACACTCAGTATTAATCAGGAATTTGTGGCGATGAAGACGGTTCTGAGCTGACGGCGTGGGTAGTGTCAAGTAATCTATGAAAAAATTGAGCCGAAAAAATAGGGTCAACCGAA
>CAZWRT010000102.1:0-3527 GCA_964636375.1 uncultured Lachnobacterium sp.
GCGCACCTATCTTTTTGAGCAGAATGCGAAGGGCGGCGACGACAATACCTACGAGTGGGTGGCCGACGGAGTGACGGCGGAGAAGGAAAATCTGCAGGATCTTCCCCCGGAGGTCTGCGCCAGCTGGTATCGGGCCTTTAAGGAAAACCAGTCCATTCTGGTGGAGGATATCGAGACGCTGCGGGAGTCGGACCCGGTGAAATATGAGACATTAAAGCGCCAGTCCATTCATTCCGTGATGGTGGTTCCGCTCTTTGTGGATGGGAAGGCAATCGGATTTTACGGCGTGGATAATTTGCCGGAAAAAAATCTGGGTTATGCCTCTGACCTTCTTCAGATTATGGGACATTTCGTTGTTTCGCAGCTAAAACGGCGAAATCTGGTGCGGGAGCTGGAGGATATGAGCCATCGAGACCAGCTCACACAGATCGGTAATCGGTATGCGCTGAATGAATTTGTAGATCGTATCGATCAGGAGCGGTGCATCGGAGTCGTGTTCTGCGATGTGACCGGACTGAAACGGGTTAACGACCTGAAGGGACATCTGGAGGGTGATCGGCTGATCATTGATTCCGGCAAATGCCTCAAGAAATTTTTCGGTGACTATGGACTGTTCCGCGTTGGCGGAGATGAGTTTGTTGCGCTGTGCCCGCAGATAGAAGAGGAGGAATTCCGGAGGCGGTCGGAGCAGTTGAAAAAGTACATAGGCGACAACGGCGTGACGCTGGCGGTCGGTTTTTCGTGGAGAGAAACATGCGGCGGTGATTTCGACAGAATTCTCTCCGAGGCAGAAAAAGAGATGTACGCGGACAAGGCGGAGTATTACCGGAGAACAGGCATCGACCGTCGGAATCGGTAGGTCCGCGGCGGAATTTCAGGACAGGTGCCGATTTTAGAGGGAGGGCTTTGTGAGCAGCAGGAAGGGAAGAGGCAGGTCAGAGGAAGAAATTAAGCGCAGAGTATTTGACATTATTCAGATCGGCACGAGGATTGATATACCCAGCCGCGCGTTTGACTACTTTATTGTGTTCATGATCCTCGTCAGCATCAGCATGACGTTTCTGCAGACCTTCGACGAGCTGCAGCCCTATGCGCCTCTCTTAAACGGAATCGAGCTGCTCACCATTGTGGTGTTTATCATCGAGTACATTCTGCGCCTTTGGACATGCCGGTATCTTTACCCGGGAACCAGAGGGATGCGCGCCGTGCGCAAATTCATGTGTTCTTTTTACGGAATCGTCGATTTACTGACAATTTTATCATACTTTGGTCCGTTGTACTCCAACGGAATCGTAGCGCTGCGCATGATCCGCGTGATCAGGATTATGCGCCTGTTTCGCGTGAACAAGAGCTTTGACGCGTTTCATATCGTGGCGGAGGTTGTCTCGGAGAAGAAGAAACAGCTTCTTTCCTCGATCTGCATGATCGCAATGATTATGCTTGCGGCCTCTCTGTGCATGTACGGCTTCGAACATGACGTGCAGCCGGATGTGTTTGAAAATGCGTTTTCCGGGATGTGGTGGGCGATGTCCACCGTCCTCACCGTCGGGTACGGCGATATCTATCCGATCACGGTGGGCGGCAAGGTCGTGGCGATTATCATAGCGCTGCTGGGCGTCTGTGTGGTGGCGATTCCGACAGGTGTGATCAGTGCAGGCTTCGTGGAGTACTATGCGAGGCTGCGGGAGGATTTCAATCAGGCGATCAAGAGCGACACAGCTTCCCTGATCGCAAAAGAGGCAGCGAAGAAACGCATGTCCGTCAATGAGTACATGTTGTTTCTTCTCTGCCTCGATCTTGAGGGGCAGGATAAGCCCCGCCGGAAAAAATAACGTCTATTCTCTGCCGTTCCAGCAGTATGTACAGAGCTTGCAGGGATCAATCCCTACAGAATCCAGCATATCGTCCAGCCGGTTGAACCGCAGGGTGGTAAAGTGGAGCTCCTTGCAGATTTCTTCTACCATCTTCTCATATTTCTCGGAGTCCGGATTTGCATATTCCTCCAGGACTTCATCCGTGACATTCCCGTTTTCCAGACGTTGAATCACGCGCCTTGTGATCAGATCCATCTCGGAGGAGGATCTGGAAAAGTTCAGATATTTGCAGCCGAATAAGAGCGGCGGGCACGCCGGGCGGATGTGTACCTCCTTGGCCCCGCACTGGTACAGAAATTCCGTTGTCTCGCGAAGCTGTGTCCCGCGGACGATTGAATCGTCGATTAAGAGCAGCTTCTTGTCCCGGATCAGATCCTCGATCGCCAGCAGTTTCATTTTTGCAATCAAATCGCGCTGGGATTGGATCGTTGGCATAAAGGAGCGCGGCCAGGTCGGAGTGTATTTGATGAATGGCCGGGAGAACGGGATGCCGGAGGCATTCGAGTAGCCCACCGCGTGGGCGGTTCCGGAATCCGGGACACCCGCCACGATATCCGGCTGCACATGGTCCCTTGCTGCCATTTTGGCGCCGCAGTTGTAGCGCATTTTCTCCACACTGATCCCCTCGTAGGAGCTGGACGGATATCCGTAGTAGATCCAGAGGAAGGTGCAGATTTTCATTTCAGTTCCGGGGTTGACGAGGGTGACGCAGTTGGAGTCCGTCATCACCACAATTTCACCCGGTCCGAGTTCCTTGTAATCCTGGTAGCCGAGGTTTTTGTAGGAAAAGCTCTCGAACGCGGCGCAGAAGGCATCGTGCTTTTTGCCGATCTTGATGGGGGTTCTGCCCAGCTTATCCCTTGCGGCGTATATTCCGTTTTTGTTTACAAGAAGGAGGGAGAGGGAGCCGTCAACGCTGTCGAGGGCGTATTTGATGCCGTCGATGAGGTTGTCCTTCTGGTTGATCAGTGCGGCGATCAGCTCCGTTGCGTTGAGCTCGCCGGAACTCATCTCCATAAAATGCAGGCAACCGCTGTCCAGCAGCATCTGGGTCAGCTCGTCCGCATTGTTGATCTTGCTGACTGTGGTGAGGGCATAGGTTCCGTGGTGAGAACGCAGCAGAAGCGGCTGTGCCTCGTAGTCCGAGATGCAGCCGATGCCCAGCTTGCCCTTCATGCTCTGAACCTCTGAGTCAAATTTTGTCCGAAACGGTGCGTTCTCGATATTGTGAATGGCGCGGTCAAAGCCCCGCTCGGGGTCATACACAAGCATTCCGCCGCGTCTGGTGCCTAAGTGCGAATGATAGTCCGTGCCGAAAAACAGGTCGAACACACAGTCTTCCTTCGCTGCCACTCCAAAAAATCCTCCCATAAACTGCCTCCTGTCTGATGTGTGAATGTCAAAATAGTATCCTAAATCGAACAATATCATCCTATCGGAAACCGGATCAAAAATCAATATTGATTCTTTACAAAAATGGCTGCCATTCAGATCAAATATTTTCCATATTCAGAATTTGTCTTAAATGCCGATGCAACACAAGAATCTTAATCAGATACTTGACCAATAATAAGTGATGATGTATAATAAACAAAAGCTTTAGGAGGATTTTGCATGTTAAGTGTTATTGTAATGGAGAAAATTGCAAAATAA
>CAZWRT010000103.1:0-3448 GCA_964636375.1 uncultured Lachnobacterium sp.
GATTAAAAATAAAAGTTTACTGATTATATCAATCCTTATCCCTATTGCTGTCGGATCATTATCTGCTCTCTTTAGTGGAGATATGTCAATATACTCAAATATAAATAAGCCTCCACTTTCACCTCCGGGATTCCTCTTCCCAATTGTCTGGTTAATACTTTATGTTTTAATGGGAATATCTTCATATATTATCTATGAATCAGACAGCATGTATAGATCAGATGCGTTAAAAATTTATGCACTCCAGTTACTCTTTAATTTCTTCTGGAGTATTTTTTTCTTCAGATACAACCTGTATTTTTTCTCTTTCATTTGGATATTAATAATGATTGCCCTCATCATTATGATGATTTATGAGTTTTATAAAATAAGCCCATTAGCGGCTTACTTACAAATAACATATTTATTATGGTGTATATTTGCCGCATATCTTAATTTAATGATTTACAAATTGAACTAAAAATCCAATAAATATATGCGTAATTTTTTTATGGAACATAGGAAATTCTAAAAATACCATGACAGATAATTTTACAAAATTCTTTAATGTTTTGGGGAAAATAGGTGATGCATTTATTTTAAACAGAATTGCAACTTGCTATACATATGATTACTTTGATTACTATCAATTTAGAATCCCGTAAGATAAATGCTATATAAAGCAGATGACGGGAATCGAACCCGCCTCCCCAGCTTGGGAAGCTGGTATTCTACCGATGAACTACATCTGCGAGGTTTGTAAATGTATTATAGCACATTAATCCGGTTCTGTCATATCTTTTTTTAAAAACCACGATTTTCATAAAAATTACCAGAAGTTATTGATATTTTTGTAAAAAGTGTTATAATGATGTTCACTGGCAATTTGTGTCGGCTGCGGTAAGGAGGGGCGATTCCTTATCACGAAAGGTTGATAGTTGGGGGAAACAAATGAATAATCCGGCCTCATTCTCATATGAAGAGATTAAAAATTCAATAGATAAATTTGCCCCGTGCATGCACGATTATCTGTATGTCATGGACATCATAAACGACCGGTATTATATTGCCGGGCAGGCGACTTTGCGCTTTGCATTACCGGGTGAAGAATTTTCCGATGTGGTGGAGACGCATCGACAGTTTGTCCATCCGGAGGATTTTCCGATACTCAGGGATGATCTGGAACGGATGTTCGCGGGGGAGAAGGATTCCCATGATATTGTCTACCGCTGGACAGGCATTGACGGGGAACCGATCTGGATCAACTGCATCGGCAGGGTGATCGAGAATGAGGAAGGCAGACGGGCCTTTATGGTGGGCTGTATCAACGAGATTGGCAAGGCTAATATCGCGGACAACATCAGTGGTTTGATGGGCGACGGCATGATCTGGAAGAACTGGGAGCGGTTCGAGGAGCATATGCCGGGAGGCTTTGTCCTGCGGTTTGGAATTGATGATTTCAAGGCCGTAAATGAAAAAATGGGAGTCAGCTATGGCGACTATGTGCTCCGCAGTGTCGCAAACAGTATCATCGGAATGCTGCACTCCGGGCAGGAAGTGTTCCGGACTCTCTCCGACGAATTCGTGGTAGTGGATTATGTCGGAGGAGCGGCGGAGGAGGCCGAGGCACTGTATCAGAAGGTGCGCGAGCTCAATGACGCTCTGATCGAGCAGGCGGATTATGCGGCGGTTTACACGATCTCTGCAGGACTGATTACCGGGGGAGATATCAAAGATCTGAAGGAGGACGATATCCGCAAGATTTCCCAGTTTGCCCTGAATGAGGCAAAGCTGCTCGGAAAGAATCAGTTGTATCGTTTTCAGGATAAAGATTATAAGAGCTTCCTGCGCAAGAGAGAAATTCTGGTGGAAATGCGCAGGTCGGTTTCGAACAATTTTGCGGGATTTGAACTGTTTTTCCAGCCGATCATGAAGGTTGGGAATCCGGAACTTTACGCGGCGGAAAGCCTGTTGCGGTTTACGACCACGAAGGGAGAGCAGCTGTCTCCGGTGGAGTTTATCCCCATTTTGGAGGAGAGCGGCATTATTATCCCGGTTGGACGCTGGGTGATCGATCAGGCGCTGTCTATGTGTGAGGCGACCCGGAGGATTTTTCCGGACTTTAAGGTCAGCGTGAATGTGTCTTATGTGCAGGTGTTAAAAAGCCGGGTTTACGATGAAATTGTGAATGCGCTGGACAGCTATAAGCTGAGCCCCGACTGCCTGATCGTGGAGATGACGGAGAGCGGGTATGTGGAGAATACGCCGGCGGTTCGCAGGCTCTGGAATAAGCTGAGGGAGTATGGCGTGATGATCGCGATTGATGATTTCGGAACGGGCTACTCCAATCTTCAGTCCATCAGCAGCATTATGCCGAACATTGTCAAGCTGGATCGGGGATTTACGGTGAAAGCCCTGAAGAACTATTACGAGCGGCAGCTCATGATGCACATTATCCAGATGGTGCACAGCATCGACCTGAAGATTTGCGTGGAGGGCGTGGAGACGATGGATGAGCTGAGCGAGATCGAGAGTCTCTCGGCGGACTGTATTCAGGGGTACTATTACGGGAAACCGTGCAACCGCCATTTGTTTTTGGAACAGTTTGTGGATGGACATCCGGCGAAAAAATTCCACCTGTGCGGTTGAATGCTCCAAGGAGCATCCAACCTGACTCCCACATTCGCAAAACCCGCGCTTACGCGCTCCTGCGTCTGCTTACGCATCCGCATTTTGCTCATTTGGGAGTGGGTTGCTAATCCAACGCCCCGTCTGCATTGCCATAAATGGCATTCAGACAGATGCTTGGATTGCAACCGCACAGGTGAAAAATCGCACTGGGAGTGTAAAGGAACGTTAAGAGGGGGCTGTCAGAGGACGGCGCCCTCTTACTGATTATGGATGGGGAATGAGCGATGAAAAAACTGCTGATATACTTGAAAGAATACAGGAAGGAGTGTGTGCTGGCACCACTTTTTAAGCTGCTGGAGGCGTCATTTGAGCTGATCGTCCCGCTCGTGATGGCAGCGATCATCGACCGCGGCATTGCTGCGGGAGAGCGCGCACAGATCTATCGGATGGGCGGAGTGCTGGTATTGCTTGCGCTGGTTGGGCTGATCTGCTCTGTGACTGCGCAGTATTTTTCTGCGCGGGCGGCAGTAGGATTCTCTACGAAGCTGCGCCATGCACTCTTTACCCATATTGAGGGGCTGTCCTTTCAGGAGCTTGACCAGGTCGGCACCTCTACGCTGATCACGCGGATGACCAGCGATATCAACCAGGTACAGTCCGGTGTGAATATGGTTCTGCGTCTGTTTCTGCGCTCACCGTTTATCGTTCTGGGGGCGGTGATTATGGCGTTTACTGTGAATGTACGCGGTGCGCTGATTTTTGTCATTACCGTGCCGTTGCTGTCCTCCGATCGTGGCGATGACCGCCAACGCTTTTGACGAGGACAGAAAAGCGGCGT
>CAZWRT010000104.1:0-2981 GCA_964636375.1 uncultured Lachnobacterium sp.
ACCCATTCGGAATCCGTTGATTTTCCAAGGAAAATCACTACTTCCTCATGTGTGTGCGGGGCATTAAGCCGGCAATCTTATCCTGCAAGCAGGAAAGATTCCCGACTTATGACCCTTGTATCATTCAAAAGATGCGATTGTCACTCCGCTGTCACCCTCTCCGGACTCGCCGAGGCGGTAGGATGTCACATATTTCTGCCGTTTCAGGTGGGAGTGCACTGCGCTGCGCAGGGCACCGGTGCCCTTACCGTGCACGATGCGCACCGAGGGGAGATGCGCAATGTACGCATCGTCCAGATATTTGTCAAGTAAAGCGAGGGCCTCATCCACCGTTTTTCCGATCAGATTGATCTCCGTTGAGATCGTTGCGGATTTGCTCATCTTAATTTTGCCGGAACCGCTTCCGCCGTGCTTTTTTCCGATGGGCGCAGCGTCCTCGTCAATCAGAACCAGATCCTTGATATTAACCTGTGACCGAAGAATGCCCATCTGTACAGAAAGGTCCCCTCTGGCGTTTGGCAGGGTGTGTACCGTGCCCTTTAAATTCATGGACAGTACCTTGACCGTATCGCCGATGCGGAGCTGCTTCGGAACCTTGTGATTCTCAGGCTGGGCGGCTTTCATCGAGAGCTTTTTTTCTTTCTCGGACATCTTTTCCCTGAGCTTTGCGCGCTCCCGCTCCATCTCGCTCGCGGAGGGCTGTGTGCTGCCGTAGCGGTTGAAGTTGCGGATGGTCTCGTCCGCCACATCCTTTGCCTCCTTTAAAATGCGGTAGGCCTCCGCGTTTGCATTTCTTAGTATGTCCTCCCGGTTTGCATCCAGTTTTTCCTGCTTCGTCTGCAGCTGTGCGCGCAGAGTTTCGATCTCGGACTTGTACTGGCCAATCTCCAGCTGTTCCTTCTCGATGGTGCGGCGGCTGTGCTCCAGATTCGTAAGAAGATCCTCGAAGTCCACATCCTTCTTGCTCAGGCGCGTCTTTGCGTCGTCGATAATATTGTCTGCGAGCCCCAGCTTTGCGCTGATCGCAAATGCGTTGCTCTTTCCGGGAATGCCGATCAGCAGGCGGTAAGTCGGGCTTAATGTCTCCACGTCAAACTCACAGCAGGCGTTCTCCACGCCCTCCGTGGAGAGTGCGTAGACTTTCAGCTCGCTGTAGTGTGTGGTCGCCATGGTCGTCGCGCCGTACTGATGAAGCTTGTTAAGAATTGCGATTGCCAGAGCCGCGCCCTCGGTGGGATCGGTTCCGGCGCAGAGCTCGTCGAAGAGACAGAGACTCTGGTCATCGGCTTTTTCCAGTATCCGCACAATGTTGGTCATATGGGAGGAGAAGGTGCTCAGGCTCTGCTCAATACTCTGCTCGTCGCCAATGTCCGCGAATACCTCGTGAAAAATCGCAAGCTCCGAACGGTCGCCCGCCGGAATGTGAAGTCCGGCCTGTCCCATCAGCGTCAAAAGCCCCACGGTCTTTAAAGAGACGGTTTTGCCGCCCGTGTTCGGGCCGGTGACAATCAGCTGCCGGAAGGAGGTGCCGAGCTCCACGTCGATCGGAACGACCTTTTTCGGGTCTAAGAGCGGGTGGCGTCCCTTGCGGATACGGATGCGTCCATCCTCGTTAAATACCGGGGCCATGCCGTTGTAAGAGCGGGCGAGGGCGGCTTTGGCAAAGATGAAGTCAAGCTCGTAGAGCACTTCATAGTCGGTCCGGATGCCTGCCTCATTCTCAGCCACCCGGGCGGAGAGCTCAGCGAGAATTTTTTCGATCTCCTCCTCCTCCTTAAGGAGCAGTTCCTTCAGCTCGTTGTTCAGATTTACCACCGCCATGGGCTCGATAAAGAGTGTGGAGCCGCTGCCGGACTGGTCGTGGATCATGCCGGGGACATTCCCCTTGGCGTCGGCGCGCACCGGCAGGCAGTACCGCCCGTCCCGCATCGTGACCACCGTGTCCTGTAAATAGCTTCTGGTGGTTGTATTGTTCATGAGGTTGGTGAGCTGGGCGTGAATTTTGTCGTTCATTCCCCGGATCGAGCGGCGCAGTTTAAAGAGTGCAGGGCTCGCGTCGTCCGCAATCTCGTCCTCGCCCAGAATGCAGCGCTTGATCTCCTCGTGCAGGGGCGTGAGCGGCATCAGCCTCGCAAAAAACGGGGATAAACTGTCGGTCCTTTCCGCCTCTCCCTCGCTGTCCTCTCTTGGGGCGTGCGGTGTATCAGAACGATCGTAGGCCTTTGCGCGCCGGGCAACCTCGAGAAGCGAGGAAATCTGCAGCAGCTCGGTCGTGTTGAGCGAGGCGCCGATCTCAAGCCGTTTCAGAGAGGCATTCATGTTGTGTATGCCGGCAAAGCTGATGTTGCTGCTGCGGTAGAGGCGACTTAAGGCATCGGCGGTGGTTTCCTGCAGGTAGGCAATCTTTTCCGGGTCTGTCAGGGGCTTTATTTTTTTGCAGCGCTCCTTGGTGTCTTCACAGGCGGCATATTCTGCGAGCAGGTTTAATATTTTGTAATATTCCAGTGTTTGTAGGACTTTTTTGTTCATGGCAAAACCTCAAAAATAATTTCTTTTTCTCTATTATAGACTATTTTTGCGAACAGGAAAAGCAAAATATGGAATTGGCTGGACAGAAAAGAGGTTGCAACGAATCAAAAATGCGAATATAATAGGACTTATGGAAAATAAGCAACTACCAAGGAGCGAGTTTGTTCGCGAAAAGATCAAAGATAAACCGAAAAACAAGCGGCGGCTGGTGGTAAAGCTGGCGGTGTCCGCCCTGTGCGGCGCAGTGTTTGCCCTTGCGTTCTGTCTTGTTCTGCTTTTGATGCGTCCAATACTGCGGAAGTACGGCGAATCGACAGAGACCGGGACGGAGACTGGCGGGACCGAACAGACACAGAGCGAATCCCTTTCGGAGGGTCCGACGGAGAGCGAAAATACGCAGGAACCTCCGCCGGTGGTTCCTGTGCCGGACAAGGTTACGCTGGACGATTACC
>CAZWRT010000105.1:0-2888 GCA_964636375.1 uncultured Lachnobacterium sp.
AATCTGGGCCATGCGCGTCTTGAGCGTCGCAATCTCAATCTCAATATTTGTGAGCTCCCGCTCCACCTCAATCGCGTATGCCTCGTCCTCGATGGTCGCCAGGAGCTTGAGATAGCGCTCCTGCTTGGCCTCATAAATTGCGAGCGTCGTCTTGGCATCGCGATACTCCGTACTGACATTCTCCACTTTCGCAACACGGTTTCTCAAATCTCCGATCCCGGATACGCCCTCGGTGAACGACTTATAGTTTTTGCTTGGAACCCGGACCGTGGCGTCATAGTTGTGCCACACCTGCTGATCCTTCCGATAGTAGTTCACAGTCCCCTGATCGTCGCTGTAGGTCTCATTTTCAACAAACCCGCCGTATGTTTCCAGAAGGCTGCGAAAATCCGCCACCGCCTTGTCAAATTCCAGCACATCAATATTCATGCTGCATTTGTAGACCAGCATTTCCAGATTGATGTCACGCTGCGCTGTCTGCTGCACATCTTCTTCACCGGATCCTGATTGCCCGGCACCGTCGCCGACTGCACTCGGTTTCCCGAAGCTTTCAGCTCCCGGCTGATTCTTATTTGAGGAGTCTCCTACATAATCAGATGTTCCCGAACTGCTGGAGCAGCCGGTAAAACACATCATTAACCCAATTATCAGTATCGCTGTAATTTTTCTTCTCATCCTTCATCCCCTAAATTCGTTTATTCGCGCAGGCGGTTTGCCGACTCATACTGCTGCCTCGTGCGGAGCACATTCGCCAGATCGTCATAGCGGCTCTGCAAATTTCCCTCCGGGATCACCGTGTCCAGCACAACCGCCATCGTATCAATCATGCGATCCGTGATATCATTGCGCAACGAGACAAGTATGCGGTAACGTTTCTCAATGCTGTCGGTCTCCAGAAAGGCCATCAGCCTCGGATCAATCCCGTCTGCATTGGCTATCGCATTATCTGTGACCTTTTCCTCCTGCTGTCCGCCGGATACCTGCACATGCTCAAACCGGTACTTCTGTATCGCCTCCGGGTATTTCTCGTGATCCACTTCGTCGGTGAACATCGCAAGCGGTCTTGCGTAGACTGCAAAATCACCGTACAACGCCTGATAAATCACCAGCTCCTCCCCGGTCTCTGAGTGTTTTGCCACTGTAACAATCTGGTACAGCTTATCCTTAAAGTGTCGATATAACTCTCCCGGCTTTGGCCTGTATTCCATTTTCTTTCCTTCTTTCTGTCCCTAACTATGTTGTCGTTTACCCGGGGACGGTAATATTGGCAAGGAATTCCTGTGCCTCCCCGATAAAATCTCTCTCAAAACTGAGATTGCCGTCGTAACCCTTGACAATCAAATCCTCCACGGTTCCAAGGCTGCTCTCCTCCTCAATCGGCACTCTCGGCTCCTCGTGCATCCTTCGGTGCTCTTCCCGCTCGCGCTCCACATAGCCAGCCACCGCAGAGGACACCTTCTCCGAATGTCCGTGTCCGGATTCCATCTCCTCAAGCGTGTTATCCTGTGCGGCAAACCGCTTGGAGTTCGCCTTCGCGCGCTCCACAATGTCCGGCTGCTCCATACGCCTCTGCCGGTTCGCATCCAAATCCTGATTGGATGTCACCGGGCGGGAGGGCACATAAGTACCCTGCGTTTTCTTCCTGCGGTATTCTTCCAGCCGTGCTCGGTCCTGGTCCGAGACTGTGCGCTGCGTCTGGGTATTCTGCTGCCACGCCTGCTGCGCCTGCTGCATCATCTGCCTGTACGCCTGCTGCACGGTTTGTCCTTTTGTATCTCCCTTGTTTGCCGCTTTCTTTATGACCGATATAACGATGATCATAACGAAAATGTACCAAACAATATTAATCAAGCTCCCACCACCTTTCTAATTTAACAGTTCTCCCAAAATCCACTCGGCGCGTACACTTGCAGGCCGCTGCTCGCCCGGCCGGTTCCAGAGTATCCCGAGCTGTTCCGCCTCGCTGCGGCTTTTCCGGTCGCCGCGCTTTAAAAGCTCCTCCATCCGGCTGTCCGCCAGTGGGATCGCCGCAAGCACCAGCTCCTCGATCGGCGTATACAGCTCCTCCCGGTACACCTGTGCCACTTTTGCCAGGCGCTCCGCAGGCGGCAGAGTCACAAGCTCATCATCCGTGTGTCCCTGATAGAAAAAGGCCAGCTGCGTGAGATCCGGACGGATTTTCTCCAGATTTTCCCGGAGCAGCGACAAAAGATTCTCGATCTCGCTCTGCAAAAGCAGGCGCTGATCCTCCTGCTCCAACGCTTTCAGCCCTAATTTCAGTATGCTGTCGTAAGTGGAATGGAATTCACGATCCTCGCGGCTGATCAAAAATTCATTGTCAAAGCTACCCCGCAGCCGCTTCATCTCCTTCAGCGCCTCCGCAATATCCTTCTGCCCACTCCGATCAACCGTAGTTTCCTGCACAAGCCGTTTTTCCATGCCCTTTGCCAGCTCCTCAACCCGCGTCGTCATGGTCCGCGCATTGTGATACTGTTTCCGCATATCGGGCAGCTGCTTTAACAGCTTTTCGTATTTTTTCTGCCACTGCTTTAGTTTGTTTTTGTCACAGCCCGCCGCCAGCAGTGCCTCGCGAATGACGCTCCAATCTTCTTTTTCCATCATTTGTTTTATCCCCCAGTCGGTCGCGTAGATTATACCAGTACACCAGTCCGGCAAACGGCCCTTTGACCCTGACATCATTATATATGACTTCTCCGAAAATATCTACATAAAAAATTGATGCATGAATATTTCTGTGTTACAATATATACGGAGAGATAACTGTTCAGTACAGGTCTGCGCATTTACTGCGCTGACCGTAAGAAAACGTAACGTCTGCCATGCATCAAGCCAATCACGAAGTGATTTTTGCATGGCTTGATGCTCGT
>CAZWRT010000106.1:0-2666 GCA_964636375.1 uncultured Lachnobacterium sp.
GCAGATGGCGGATTATATCAAGAAAAATCCGTCGGCGAAGGTGTTTGACTGATTCATGTTTTGAAATTGGCAGAAATCCCTCGTACATGCTCAGTTCCTCGTGTCAGCCGATGCCGGTTATTTTGGAGTCTCTCTCTATTCTTCAATGTTGACAAGCTTGCTTGCCCTCTCCTTGATCTCCCGCTCTGCAACATCCTCCGGTGCCTGCTCATAACGCGCAAACTCGTAAGAGAAATTGCCGCTTCCGCTGGTCATGGAGCGCAGCTGCGTATTGTAGCCGTACAGTTCCAGATACGGAATGTCGGCCGTGATCTCCTGATATCCGTTCTCCGCGTTCATGTTCATCACGCGGCCCCTGCGCTTGTTCAGATCGCCCATGACATCGCCGGTGTAAGCATCCGGTACTGTGACCTTGAGCGTCGCAATCGGCTCAAGCAGCACCGGGGCAGCCTCCAAAAATCCCTTTTTGAACGCCTGTGCAGCCGCTACCTTAAACGCCATCTCGGAGGAGTCCACCGGATGGTAGGAGCCGTCGTAGAGCACTGCTTTGACGCCGATAACCGGGTAGGCCGCCAGCGGTCCGCTCTTTACCGCCTCCGCAATACCCTTCTCCACCGCCGGGAAAAAGTTCTTGGGCACAGCTCCGCCCACGACACACTGGTCAAACACATAGGGCGCATCCAGATCCCCGGAGGGCTCGAAGGTCATCTTGACATGACCGTACTGTCCGTGTCCGCCGGACTGTTTTTTATACTTATACTCCACATCGGATTTCTTGCGCAGCGTCTCGCGGAAAGCAACCTTGGGACGCTTTAACTCGATCTCCACCTTGTATTTGTCCGCCAGCACACTCTGCACAATTTCCAGATGCTGGTCTCCCATACCGTAAAGCAGAGTCTGGCGGTTCTCGCTGTCGTTCACATGATTTAACGTCTGATCCTCCATGAGTAGTTTCTGGATCGCCTGCGAAATCTTATCTTCATCCCCCTTGTTCTTCGCCGAGTAGCGCATGGAAACATAGGGCTTGGAAATATTTGCACGGATGTAGGCAACCGGGTTATTCCGCGTAGAAAGGGAATCCGTGGTCATCGTCTTCGTAAGCTTGGCGAGTGCACCGATATCCCCCGCATGGAGCTCCGGAACCTCTTCCGCCTTGCTGCCGCGAAGCACATACAGATGACCGGTTTTCTCGTCGCAGTCTCTGTGATAGTTAAACAGCACATCGTCGGTCTTCAACACGCCGGAATTCACCTTGATCAGCGAGTACTTGCCGATATACGGGTCAACGATTGTCTTAAACACATACGCACTCTTCGGCTTGGAGAAATCATAGTTCGCCTGATAGACCTCATTCGTCGTCGTGTTGATGCCCGCGCACTCCCGCTTATCCGGACTCGGGAAATACTTGACAATATCTACCATAAGGGTGTACATGCCGCGCGCCATAACATTCGAGCCCATAAGCACCGGCACGATCGAGCCGTCGATGACGTTCACGCGCAGAGCCTGACGGATCTCGTCCTCCGAGAACTCCTCCCCGCCGAAATAGCGGTCCATAAACTCCTCGCTGGTCTCCGCCACCGCCTCCATGAGCGCCTCGCGGCAGATGCCGAGATTCTCCTGCGAGTACTCCGGCACGTCGAATTTGTCCACGGTTCCCTTGTCGTTCCAGCGTTTCGCCTTCTGCTGGACCACATTGACATAGCCCACAAACTGCCCATTCTCACGGATCGGAAGATGGAACGGCGCGATTTTCTTCCCATAGAGCGCCTGCAGATCCTCCACCACCTGACGGAAGCTCGCATTGTCCACATCCATCTCAGTGACAAAGATCATGCGGGGCAGCTTGTATTTCTCACAGATCTCCCACGCGCGCTTGGTTCCGGTCTCAATGCCCGCCTTGCCGGACACCACGATGATCGCCGCGTCTGCCACAGACACTGCTTCCTCCACCTCACCGACGAAGTCAAACAATCCGGGCGTGTCCAAAATATTGACCTTCACATCGTCCCAGGGAATCGGAATCAGGGATGTATGAATTGAAAATTGCCGCTTTGTTTCCTCCTTGTCATAGTCGCTGATGGTGTTGCCGTCTGTCACCGTCCCCATCCGGTTTGTCAAACCTGCCAGATAGGCCATCGCCTCTGTCAGCGATGTCTTGCCACAGCCCCCGTGCCCGAGAAGTACCACGTTGCGGATCTTGTCAGTCGTGTAAACATTCATAGTAAATACCCTCCTATAAGTAATCTTGCACGGTGTACGGTCTGTTTTCAGGCCACCAATGCAGTATATAGTTATATTGTACTAAAATCTCGTACCTTTTACAACCTTTTTATACAAAATCACATGATTATTTCGAAAAAAATGGGATTGCATATTTTTTGTAAAGTGTTATAATGGATAGCGTAGGTTAAATGGAAGCATAGCTCAGCCGGGATGAGCGCTCGCCTCACACGCGAGAGGTCAGGGGTTCGAGCCCCCTTGCTTCCACTGTCATAAGAGGGGACCCACGAAGTGGGGAGATTTCTTATGACCTGTTCAGAATAAGGGACCCGCTTGCGGGCTGTGATCTCCCGAAGGGATATCGCAAGGAAGATTCCTTATCACCCAAGGGGATATAGCTCAGCTGGGAGAGCGATGCGTTCGCAACGCATAGGTCAGGGGTT
>CAZWRT010000107.1:0-2647 GCA_964636375.1 uncultured Lachnobacterium sp.
GAACATCGCTTGCAAGGGCAATGCCGACCGCCTCATATGCCGGAAGCCCCAGAAACGTAATCAGCATAGGACTGATCACGGCGGCGGCACTCATCCCCGCGAATCCCGTTCCGAGTCCGGCTCCAATTCCTGCAACAAAACAAATGAAAAGCTTAAACATTATTCTACCTCCTTCCATTTGTATCTAAAGATCCCTTTTCCTAATCAACCTTATGGCCGGACGCCACTTCAAAATGATACTTTACAATGCCAAGGTCAATTTTAGTATAAGCTCCTCTGCCAGCGATCCGGATCACAGGTTTTCCATCTTTCAGACCCATTTTGAATTTCTGCTGATTGATGGCCGTGGGAGCAAGCAGAGCTGCCTCCGCACCCCTTCGGAACCAGTCCGGCAAACCCGCTTCTGTTTCCACTACGCTCCCAAACGGCTTGCTCCTGTGCTGTGTCCCCTGTGTTTCACCATAGCCGATCGCTATGACCAGCACCAGCTTCTCACCCAGTGCAATCCATCTTTTTACATTCCGTTTATGGAAAGTCAACGCAGTCCAACAGGTGTTTAATCCCATCCTCTGGGCTTCCAGAACGATCCGTTCCCCGTAGTAGCCGCACCTCTCCGGCAGTGTGTCCGAGGCTTTCCCGGCCAGGATGATATAGTTGTTTACATTGCGAAAATTCCCGTAATGCGCCAGCTTGGAATCAAACCCGTCAGGGTCATCATATTTGATCTGGATATGCAGATTGCCGTCCGCATTACACTCAGCAATCAGTGCCTCTAAATTCCTCCTTTTTTCTGTTTCAATCTTTCGTGTTGTATACGCCCTTACAGAATGCCGCTCCTGCATGGCCTGTAATAAATCCATAGCGCTCCTCCTTTTAAATTATGATCAACAGCAAATTAATCCGTAAACAGACTGATACCAGAGAACATATTGTGAAGTCTGTGCTCATCAAAAGGAAGATACTCCGCAATAGTCAATCCGACAACATCTGAATTTTGGGTAATATTTTTCAGTATGGCAGTCAGTTTCTCAATCGTCATCCTGCCACTGCCGCTTCCGTCTCCAACCAAATCTTTATTTGCAAAATAGGTGGAGTGGAACAATGCCGCATCCAGCACATCAATATCAAGATGAATGAGGATGTGATCGAAGCGACTCATAAATGCACGAATCTCTTCATCAGATACAAACTCCTCCGTTTGAACTTTGAAGTCAACACCTGCATCTTTCAGAAACTTCTCCTGATAATCATGAAGTCCCTGCAAACCGACATAGAGGATTTCATCTGCCCGGAATTTCCGGTTCTTCATCAAGCTGGACAGCGAACTGTCACCATTTCCCATAAGTGATCCCAGTACCATTGCATGAGCATTTGGATAACCATCCTTCACAGTCGACACATCAGGGTGGGCATCTATCCAGATAATCCCCACATTTTCATATAACCCATGCAGATAATCAAAGGGAGCCTGTGAAACCACACAATTTCCACCAATCGTAATGATTCTGTCGGGTTTTGCTTCTTCAATCACGGACATTGCGTTTTTTATTCCAGCAAGAACCTCGTCTTTTGCGTAAATTCCCTCCTTCACGCTGCGTTCTTTGCCGTCAGGCGGAGCAACTTCCACCTTAAGCAAAGGCTGTTTCTTATTCTCTGGAAGAATGTGCGCCAGCAAGTTTGCACCAAAATAATAGGTTTCCAGACCACCGCTCACATAGTCGGGATAAAGTAATCGGATTGTTTTCATGCATTCATCTCCTTATTTCATCAATTCATCAGTCAGCCGCATAATTTCCGGTGCCAGCTTTTCCCTACGCTTTTTTGTAACACGGGTAAATATAGGATAAGAGGCAATCATGCCGCCTATACCAACGATGCCAATCATAATGCCGGGGATAAAGAAACGATCTGCCCAAACCATTGTGCAGCACATTCCCACACCTAAAATTAAACAACTAATTATACCGACCGTCAATGAAATAATTGCACCAGCTTTGGTAACGCTCCGATCCAGCCGACGCAGCTTCTCCATTTTATCTTCCTCCTGCGTAGGCGGCGTATATTTTTCACGGATCTTTTTGATTTCCTGTTGCTGTGAGGCGGAGTAGGTATAATTGAAGGTTTCTTTCTTTTCATCCATGATGCTTTGCTCCTTTCGATTTTCATATTATTTTTTTACTTTCACCTTTCAGATATAAAATTATCGCGACAGCAATGGCTATCGTTACGAGTCCAAAATATACATATACCCCATGCATAGCGGTCATATTGCTGCCTGTCAATGTATAAATCAGCACAGCAAGCGTGGAGGCGAGCGAACTTGAAATCTGCCTCAGTGTGTTAAAGATCGCACTGCCGTCAACCCGTTCCTTTCCTTCAAGCCCGCTCAGAGCCATTGCGGTTGCCGGTGAATTTAAAGATGACATGGCAATCGTCTGTACCGCAAATGCAACTGCTATATAAATAATTGACGTATTCTGCGAGAATAAGGAGCCCATTACCGAATACACTGCAAATAAACCTGTTCCCACAACAAACATCGGTTTGATCCCGACTTTATCATACAGCCTGCCTGCGGAAAGCGTTGTAATAACCGATAAAACCGAGCCTACGATTGTGGCAAGTCCGTATGCGGTATCGGAAAAGC
>CAZWRT010000108.1:0-2521 GCA_964636375.1 uncultured Lachnobacterium sp.
CGAAGGCGATATCATTACCATTGAAAAGCTTGGCGTAGATGCCGGTGAGAAGGTTACGTTCGATCAGGTATTAGCAGTGTCCGGAGATGATATGAAGGTTGGAAATCCGACCGTTGCCGGAGCGACTGTTGAGGCTTCTGTCGTGAAAGAGGGCAGAGCGAAGAAGGTAATCGTCTACAAGTACAAGAGAAAAACCGGTTATCACAAGAAGAACGGCCACAGACAGTCGTTCACTCAGGTCAAGATTGAAAAGATTCTTGTATGATCACAATCACGGTTTACCGGAAACAAAGGAAAGTGACCGGGTTTCGATGCATCGGGCATTCCGGTTACGCGGAGTCCGGCAAAGACATCGTCTGTGCGGCGGTTTCGATGCTGGTCATCAACACAATCAATGCCATTGAGGCGTTCACCGGGTCCGAATTTGATCTGGACACGGAGGATGAGTCGGGGCTGATCGCTTTTAAGCTGGAGGAGGAGCCTGATCACGACACAGAGCTTCTTCTGGATACGATGTTTCTGGGCTTGCAGGACATACAAAACAATTATGGGAATGAATATCTCATTCTGGAATATGAGGAGGTGTAAGACATGTTGAATATGAACCTTCAGTTCTTCGCTCACAAAAAGGGAGTTGGTTCTACCAAGAACGGCCGTGACTCCGAGTCCAAGAGACTGGGCGCGAAGAGAGCGGACGGGCAGTTCGTAAAGGCCGGCAATATTCTTTACAGACAGCGCGGTACCAGAATTCACCCGGGTGTGAATGTGGGGATCGGCGGAGACGATACATTGTTTGCAAAGGTGGACGGTGTGTTGCGTTTTGAGAGAGTCGGAAGAGACAGAAAACAGGCTTCTGTATATCCGGTAAACGAATAATGGTTAGACCCGACTGATACCGGCCGGGTCTATTTTCTTATCATATGAAAAAACAGAGATGCGCACTCGTGCGGAGGGAAAATGTGTCAGCGAAGCTGACCGCACTTGGCGCAGGAATGTGCCGACGGCACATTCTATAAGAACGTTACATTCTATTTTGTGGAGAGATGGCTATGTTTACAGACCGCGCAACAATTATCATAAAATCCGGCAAGGGCGGAGACGGACACGTGTCCTTCCGCCGGGAAAAATATGTGCCGAACGGCGGTCCGGACGGCGGGGACGGCGGAAAAGGCGGGGATGTAATCTTCGTTGTCGATGAAGGGATAAACACCCTCTCGGATTACCGTCACCGCAGAAAATTTGCGGCGGAGCCCGGTGAGGACGGCGGCAAGCGCAACTGCCATGGGAAAAATGGCAGTGATCTTATTTTGAAGGTGCCGGAGGGCACGATCATCAAGGATGCGGATTCCGGGAAGGTGATCGCAGATCTCTCAGGCGAGAACCGAAAGGTTGTTTTGCTGCGGGGCGGCAGGGGAGGGATGGGCAACCAGCACTTTGCGACTGCCACGATGCAGGCACCCAAATATGCGCAGCCCGGTAAAGAGGCAATCGAGATCGAGGTCCTTCTGGAGCTGAAGGTGATCGCGGATGTGGGGCTGGTTGGATTCCCGAATGTGGGGAAATCCACATTTCTCTCGCGTGTCACAAACGCGCAGCCGAAGATTGCAAACTACCATTTCACTACCTTGCAGCCGAATCTCGGCGTAGTGGATTTCGAGGATGGCGGCTTTGTGATCGCGGATATTCCCGGACTTATCGAGGGCGCGTCGGAGGGCGTGGGCCTCGGACATGAATTCCTGCGGCACATTGAGCGCACGAAGGTGATCGTTCATATTGTAGACGCCGCCGGGACGGAGGGGCGCGATCCCGTCGCGGATATTCACGCGATCAATCGGGAGCTCGTCGCCTACAATCCAAAGCTATTGGACAAGCCGTGGGTGATCGCTGCCAACAAGATTGACGTGATTCCCGGGGGAGAGAACGAGATTACGGATATTTTGAAAAAGGAGTTTGAAAAGGACGGAGTCCGCGTATATCCGATCTCGGCAGTCAGCGGACAGGGTGTCCGGGAGCTTTTGTTCCATGTCAAGGAGCTGCTCGCGCAGTGCCCGAAGGAGACCTTTGTCTATGAGCCGGAGTTTGATCCTGCGCTGCATTTTTACAAGGATCAGCCTTATACCATCGAGCGCGATTCAGACGGCGCATATGTGGTGGAAGGACCCAAGATCGAGAAAATGCTGGGCTACACAAATATAGACTCGGAGAAGGGCTTTGTCTTTTTCCAGAGGTTTATGAAGGAGCAGGGCATCATTGATGCCCTAAAGGAGCAGGGCATGGCGGAAGGGGACACGGTTCGCATGTACGGGTATGATTTTGAGTACTTTGATTGAGAATTTACCAGCTCATTTGCAATCAGGACTCCGCTCCACAAGTGGAGCACCTCATTGCAGTTGCCGAAGGCAAATTTTGCATGAGCTGGTGTTCAATAGAAAGGGTAAAGCATGAACAGCAGACAGAGAGCTTATCTTGGGAGCATGGCGACAAATATGGAAGCAATCTTTCAGATCGGAAAGGCATCCCT
>CAZWRT010000109.1:0-2336 GCA_964636375.1 uncultured Lachnobacterium sp.
GATCCATGTGTCGTTCCTCCTATGTTGTCTAAATGCCTGGATGAATCCATGCGCTCTTAGGTCAGTGGTATATTTTTCCTAATTATATAGTAATCTTCCCAATTTTACAAGTAGGTACTCACAAATTTACGAAAAAACTGACACTCCTCATCATTGCACACACCTGCTGCGGGATCGTCGGGATTACAGTGAAAGACATGATACAGAATCTGATCCGGGGAACCGTACATCTTGTACTTGTAGGTCACACCACATTCTTCCAGGCGTTTCGTGAGAAATGGCGCCTGCCTCCGGAGAAAATCTTCGTTCGCAGTCATAACAAAGGCGGGCGGAAAATCCGCGGTCACAAAGTGAACCGGCGACACCCAGCGCATTTCCTGCGCATCCCCCTTCCTCGGAAGCAAACTTCGCACAATCTGGTGCAGCTCCCAATCCTCCTCGAATTCCTGATCCAACACGTACTTGCCGCAGTTCATCCCCACCGCGCGCAGCGTGACATCCGGCGTGTGGATGGTCGGATAAGTGGCGGCATACTCGGGATTTGTCAAAATGCACACATACACTGCCAGGAGGTGCGCTCCCGCCGAATCTCCCACTGCAAACAGGTTATCCGTGTCAAGACCATATGTTCCCGCATTCGCAAGTATCCACTGAAATACAAAATTAATATCCTCCACAGCCGCCGGATACTTAAACTCCGGCGCCAGCCGGTAGGTGAAGTTCACCACCGCGAACCCCCTCTGTGCAAGACTCATACAGTAAAACTGATAGAGCTCTTTGTCCCCATATATCCATGCACCGCCATGGACGCTCACGATAACCGGAAGCTTGCCCTCGACACCCTTCGGGCGGTACACATCAAGCTTGTGAAACCGTTTATTCATACCATACCGGATGTCATCGAAGCGTTCCACATCCTGTGGAGTCGTTTTATTCGCATCGCGCGGTTTGTCGAATCTCCGCATCTGGTGTCGCCTGTGCAAATTCCTAATCCACCTCATCGCCTGTTCCTCCTGCCTCACTCTACTCGAAGTGTTTTATCTTTTTTCTGTTCATTATAACAAAATACGGGAAGGTCCCGCAACCTTCCCTTCTGTATTTTATGTACGCCCACATGGTCTGCCGGTATGCTAATCTCTTCCACCCTGATGCGCATATTTTTCCTTCGTCGCCATCCCGCCTCGAATGTGCCGCTCCTGCTTGTTCACATCGAGCACTTTTCTCGTCTCGTGTGCCAAAGTCGGATTCACCTGCTCAAGGCGTTCTGTTACATCTTTATGTATGGTTATCATTATTTAGAGCGATGATAGTTATCGTCCATTAACGCAGCTTCCTCCAGACCCAGGTCGCCGAACAACCGAAGAAAAATTTCTACGTTTCCCTCCTTGTCCACCACAATCTTGTGAATAATGCGTTTTAGCTGGGTATTTGTCATCTCACAAACATCCGTAATGTCCTCTATTTCCTTAAAGGTGTGATTTAAAACGCTTTCAAGCTGCTCCCCTTTCGTCAGATGATAAGATACCATTTTCAATTCGTTCTCCAGCCGTTCTATTTCTTTTCTGGAATCGCCAATTCTATCATTCAATTCCTGTCTGGTGATCAGATCATCCGCGTACATATCCATATATTTCTGCCTGGCTTTTGTCAACTTGTTTAGCTGGCTTTTCAGTTCTTTTTCATATTCCAGATTTTCATCCTTCGCCTTGTAGGTACGCTGAAATTCTCCGACTACATACTGAATTACTTTCTTCTTCTGACTAAGGATTTGATTAAAATACTCCTGTAAAACATCAATCAGCTCGTCCTCATCAACAGTGATTGCGTTAGGGCAGCTGTCAGCTCCTTTTCCGTTATGTCCGGAGCACACCCAGCGGACATAAGTATTTTTGTAAGTTCGCATGGTTCTACGGAAAGACCATCCGCATTCCTTGCAGCGGATCAATGTGGAAAAAAGATGTTTATTGCTCTGTCGTTCCCGGTTCATGTTGAAGGATGCATGTCTGCCATGAAGAATCTCTTGTGCTTTATCAAAATCCGCCTGCCCTACAATTTTCAAATCAGCGCGCTCAACAACCATCCATTCTGTTTCATCTTTGTCTTTCCTCTTTCCGGTAAGAAAATCCTCTACTTCCTGCTTACCGTTAATGATTTTTCCGGTATAGAGTTCGTTGGTTAAAATCCGGCAGACGGCATTCTGGCTCCAGCTGCAGTTTCGTTTTGTTTTGAATCCCCTTTCATTGAGCATCGTCGCAATCTTGGCTGCACCATAGCCTTCCTCCAGATACCATTTGTAAATCTGTTTGATCACTTCCGCTTCCTGCTTATTGATTTCC
>CAZWRT010000110.1:0-2258 GCA_964636375.1 uncultured Lachnobacterium sp.
CATCCACACTGCTCTGGGCGAGGATTGCTGCCAAATTCGCAAATAAAGCCAGTGCAGCGACATTAAACCGTGCAACTGGCGTTGTGCTGGCTGTTCTGGGAGCGGTCATCCTGGCAGTGAATTACTTGAAATAATGAAATCTGGAACCCGCAGATTAACAATCCTGTCGTTTTTGTGCGTGAAAACAGGGGGTGCTGTGTATGGAAATTTGTGAATAATTTAGGTATAATTTTGATGTTGGAAAGAGGCCAACAATCGATATTTGTGGAGGATATAAGGCAGATGATAAGGCGCTTCAAAGAAGCAGAGGGGAGATACATAGAAAAGATTATAAGGGACGCTGTCGGAAGAAGTAGGCGCTATATATCAAGCAGCGGATGGTACATGGTGGATAGCATAAAAATGAAGAGCAGCAGACTGAGATGGCAGCATTGAGGAAAGGCGGAGTTATGGAAAACAAGGAATTTAATCTCGGTGAATATTTGACTGGAGGCGTCGAGAGGATTGTGAAAGGGGCGGTTAGGGCGACCCTCACTGATCCAAGGGAAAGTGTGTTTATGGCGCGGTTTGCCCTGTCAAGCCGTGAGGCATCGCGCAGGCGGGCAAAAGCAGAAGCGGAAGGCGAAAATATTCCGCCGTTTCTGATTGCCAGTATAACCAGCAGCTGCAACCTCCATTGTGCGGGGTGCTATTCCCGTCAGAACCACGCCTGTACGGATGCTGAGCCAGTGAATCAGCTTACTGCACAGGAATGGGAGAGTATCTTTTCTGAGGCAGGGGAGCTTGGGATCAGTTTCATTCTGCTTGCCGGAGGAGAACCGCTGCTCCGGAGGGATGTAATCGAAGCTGCAGGGAACTACCCTGAGATTCTGTTTCCCATTTTTACAAATGGGACGCTGTTGAATGATGAATACATCAGGCTGTTTGATAAGAAACGTAACCTGCTTCCCATTTTAAGCATCGAGGGGCGGCTGGAAAAGACAGATGAGCGAAGAGGTACGGGTGTATATATGAAAGTGAAGGCAGCCATGGAGCGCATCAGGAAAAATCAATTGATTTTTGGCGCATCCGTTACAGCTACGACTGCAAATTTGCGGGAGATAACCGGCAGGGTGTTCCTGGACGAACTGCAGGAGAGAGGGTGCAAAGCGGTCATTTATGTGGAATTTGTCCCGGTCACGGAGGAGAGTAAAGACCTGGCTCCGGGCGATGCAGAAAGGGAGTACCTGAAGGAACGATTGTCTGCGGTTCGTGAGGAATATCCCGATATGGTGTTCATTTCTTTTCCCGGCGATGAGAAAAGCTCCGGCGGATGTCTGGCGGCAGGGCGTGGATTCTTCCATATCAATTCCCATGGCGGGGCAGAGCCGTGTCCGTTCTCGCCGTATTCAGACATCAACGTAAAAAATACATCACTCCGTCAGGCATTGCGCTCACCATTGTTTACCGCTTTGCGCAAGCAAGGAGTCCTTATGGAGGAGCACAGCGGCGGATGCGTGTTGTTTGAGCGGAGAGAAAGCGTGGAGGCGCTTTTGGCAGAAAGCGGCAGGTAAATGGTTGAAGCTATATTATTGAGAAATAGGGGGCGTATCACCAATAAAGCGCAGAGGGAAGTGGTGTTTTCACCTCCCGCAACGGGGTGGAAGTCAGCACAGAGATTTAATGTCGGAAGCTGCCGGGGCATCGGGTTTACGCCAGATGCCGCTGGTCGTTTTTTGTGCATGAAAATAGAGTTTACTGTGTATGGAAATTTGTATAGAATTGAGGTACAATTTAGATGCTGGGAAGGAACGGCAAATCGGTATTTAGGGAGGAGATGTTGTGGCTAATCCGTGGGAAGAAATATCACTGTCCGATTATGAGAATCATATGAAATTAGATTCTGTTATGCAATTACAGAACATGAACCAAATGATGAAAGGACAGTTTAATGCTTATCCAGTAAGTTCCGTTATGGTTTTGGGAATTGCTGGCGGTAACGGTTTGGAACATATAGATAAGAATAAATATCAAAAAGTATATGGGATTGATATTAACGTAGAGTATTTAAAAGCAGTTGAAGAAAGGTATACAGATATTTCAGAAATACTGGAATGTATACAAGTAAATTTGATTGACGAAACAAATAAACTTCCAAACGCTGAATTATTGGTTGCCAATTTGTTAATTGAGTATATTGGATATGATTGTTTTCAAAAGGCAGTTGAGCGCGTTTGCCCCAGATATGTTTCATGTATTATTCAGATAAATATAGATGA
>CAZWRT010000111.1:0-2181 GCA_964636375.1 uncultured Lachnobacterium sp.
GTATTTTCTTGCCTTTTGTTACTTTCCGCAAGTTACCGCTACCGTGTCCTGCATCCAGTACGATGCACGGCTGGCTGGCATTGTTGTTTGCTACGAGGGCGGCTCCTACGCGCGCCAGAAAAAAGGAACTAACAAAGAGGCAGGCGACCATAAAAATTTCAAATTTTTTCTTCATAAAAAACCCCTGACAGATTGAAAATAAACGATGTTAGTTCAATCTATGCAGGGGTTTGATTTATTATTCATAACTATTCAGTACCTTCATAGTTACGATTATTTTATTAATTGATATACTTGATAATGATATCCCAGATATCCTTCTTTTCAAGTCCGAGCTTCCAGAAGGAGGCGCCTGCGAGGTTGTACTCTTCCAGAAGCTTCAGGCGTCCCTCGGCAGAGGCGGAATCCTCGAGCCACACCTTGCAGATAGCACCGCCGGACTCATATTCTGCGTAGTTCTGTCCGGTTTCGGCGAGCCACTGCTTTTTGGCACCGTGGGTGTTTATAAGATTCTCCATAGCCTGCATGCCGTATGCCTTGGAGGTCACCTCGTAGGAAATGTCCGTGTCGGAATCCTCCGCAGTCACCGTCGGGGTGAGCGTCCACAGCCGCGTGTAGAAGGGCATGCCCAGGATGACCTGCTCGGAGGGGACTTCTTTTAAGGTATCCACTACGCCCTGCCGAACCCATGGGAGCGACGAGACGGACCCCTCGCTGGAGCCGGCGTAGTGCTCGTCATAACCCATGATCACGACATAATCTGCGAATTTTGCCTGCTCGGCGCGGTCGTAAAATGCAGTGTAGCTGGTCGGTACGTAATTGTCGATGGAGAGGACAATGCCGTTGTTCTCACATTTAATGGATAGCTCGCGCACAAACTGGATGTAGGAATCGCCGACCGTCTTCGGGTTGAGCGCCTCAAAGTCCAGATTGATGCCGTCCAGATTGTACTGGATCGCCATGGAGACGATCTGGTTCACCAGATTGTGGCGTGTGCTGGTGTGTGTCAGAACATAGGCGGAATCCGCTTCGCGGTTCTCGATATTGTTGACGGAGGGCCATACCTCGATATTTTGTGAATGGCAGTAGTTCACGTAATCGCTGCTCGCGAGGTTCATCAGACCACCCTCATTGTCGTTCAGGTAGAACCAGGTAGGAGAGATTACGTTGAGTCCCTTCGTGGAGGTGAGTACGGATGCGATATTGTCGTTGGCAGTCCTGTTCAGCACCTGATGCCATGCCATGCAGATTTCAAAATCTCTGGTTATATGGGTAAAGGTCTCCGGTTTATATTCACTGACAAGGGTTTTGGTCTCGGTTCCGGACAGCTTGGAGTCCTGCACATAGCCAATGATTCCGTCGGCTGTCATGACTTTTGTCCAGTTCTCTTCTTTTCCGAGTACGGTCACTGAAGTCTTCTCGGTGAGCTCCGCAAGGATCGGGCTCTTGATCCCGCCCTTCACGCGGACGCAGGTTTTGCGCTTGACAGAGGCGGCTTCATAATCGCCCCACTGGCTGGTCATAACCATGCGGCTCGGATCAGCCACATACTCATAAGTAAAATCTGAGTATTCCTTCACGAAGTCCAGATCGATGTACGCGGAGTCCGAGGTCGCCTTTACTACGGGGCGCCCATAGTCCACAGAGGACTTGGTAATCAGGTACCGGTTGCTCTCCGCCTCCGCAGAAATCAGCTCGCGGGAAGTGGCGTACAGCAGAATATTTTCGTTTTCGTCCCAGTAGAAACGGGGATTGATATGGTCATGGACAAACTGATAGTCCACATAAATATAGCCATTGATCATTTTCGCAGTGGTGTCAATGAGTTCGCGGTCTAAAACGATCGCAATCTGATCCGGCGAGTCCAGATGATAGTATTCACTCAGATCCTGCCACTCCTTCGAGGGCGTGTATTTTTTTACCAGCGCAGATATTCCCATGATTCCGACGATGATTGCAATCAACGCAACCACGACGAGGATGGGTATCACCTTTTTCTTCATGTAAGTCCTTGCCTTTCTGTATTTTGCCCCTCATATGATACACGAATTGCTCCGTTGCTTTGCAATTCGAATATCATTATATCACAATTGCTTGTGTGGAATCAATTCTTACCTGCGAAATTGTTCCACCTGTGCGGTTGCAATCCAATGACCTGTCTGCATGCCATTTATGGCAATG
>CAZWRT010000112.1:0-1594 GCA_964636375.1 uncultured Lachnobacterium sp.
TATCGCGGACGTACATTCAAGCATTTCGGCAAGACATCGAGAATTCATCCTTTTCCTCAGAAAAATGCGGAGCTGATGAAGAGCCTTGCGCAGACCGGCAGATATGAAATCACAGAGGCGATGCAGGCGGGGCTTAAAGATTTTTACGGGAATTACACGAGCGAGGCGGAGACGGCGGATGTGATCAAAGCCATGTACGAGGACACCGGATATATTCTGGATACCCACACGGCGGTGGCTGCCGGTGTATATGAGAAATATAAGAAGGACACCGGCGATCAGGAGACCAAGACGGTGATTGCCAGCACGGCCAGCCCCTTCAAATTTACCAGAAGTGTGATGACGGCCATCGACGGCAAGTATGAAGCGATGGGAGATTTTGAACTGGTGGATGAGCTGTCGCGCATCGGCAATGTCAAGGTGCCGAAGGCGATCGAGGAGATCCGCAGCGCAGCAGTTCTGCACGACAATGTCTGTGAGGTGGAGGACATGCCAGGCGTGGTCAAGAAGTTTTTGGGAGTCTGCTAAGTCAGAATATGTTTTCGTGCAGGCACGAACAACTTTGACCTGGTGACCGAGGTGTCAAATAAATCCCCCTGCCGGGATGAACGGCAGGGGGATTTTTGCATTCTTATTCCATTTAGGATATCACATCACTCGTCTGTTTTGATCACTTCCATGAGGAAATGCACCGTTCCGAAGGTGTACAGCACCGGGATATGATAGGCCGTGTGCTCGAAGGACAACAGTGGTGCCTCCACCTGTTCCGGCGGGCCGATGACGAGCTCGGTGGAAGAGTCGTTCGACACATTCACAATGAACAATCCGTTGTGCAGATTCAAAAAGTCCTCCAGCGAGGCCTTGACGTAGGCATCGTACTCGAAAAACTGATCCTCCACGTAGCTGCTGGCAAACGCCACGGCTGTGGGTTCATCCATGCAGAGGTAGGAGACAATGGAGTAGCTGCCGGAGATCTCCTGTTTGACACAGCATTCCAGCGGAAATTCGTGAACCTCCTCAATGAAGAGCGGAGAGTAGTCATCGCCGATGAAACGCACAAAATTGTTAAACAGAAGTTCGATGTACATACGGCTCTTTAACGGAAGCGGAGTTTCCGAGACGATCAGGAAATTTTCGAACAGTTTGGAAATTGCGTCCTGATCCTCGACCAGCATATCCAGATCAGAGAGCTCATTCTGTGAGCGGTAATCGGTCAGAATCTTCTCGAATTCCCGGTTGGTCAGGATGCCGTCGTCCAGCAGAACCTGTCCTAACAACAGAAAGTCCGGGCTCTGGGTTTTCAGCAAAGAAATAACCTGCTCGTTGGTCAGGTACCCGATCTCGATAGCGACTTCACCGAATTTGCGGTCCGCGTGTGTCTGCTGAATGATGATCTCATCCACCTCAGACGCTGTCATGTATCCGGCGTGCATCGCAAGCGTGCCGAGCTTGGTGTGCTTGTTGGTCTGTTTCTGCATGGCGGCGAAGAGCTGCTCCTGCGTTATGTATCCGTTTGCAATCAAGAAATTGCCGAAAAAGAGGAATCAGTTGCTCTCGTACTTCAAGACCGCCGACGAACACCACCTTTATTTCT